>DATLXE010000184.1:0-2157 GCA_035575795.1 Gemmatimonadaceae bacterium | reverse complement strand
CTGCTTCCCTACCTCGACCCGGAAATTTTCAAGCGAAATCCCAAGGCGTTCATCGGTTATTCCGACATAACCGCACTGCACCTCTGGCTGATGCGGCGCGCGCAGCTGCGGGTGTTCCACGGACCGACTCTGGACGATCTCATTCCGGGCGCGGCTGACCAGACGATGGTTTCGCTTTTGTCCGCGCTCACGATCCCACGTCCCGCGACCCAGCTCGGCCGCGATATCTCCCGCGCGGTGCGACCGGGCCATGCCGTTGGACGGTTAACGGGCGGAAATCTCTCGCTCGTCCAACAGACGATCGGCACGCCATACGAGATCGACACGCGCGATGCGATTCTCTTTCTGGAGGAGACAGGTGATCCGATGTCGGTCGTGGATGAACGCCTTCTCCATCTCCGTTCGGCTGGACTGCTTCGTCACGTGCGCGGTATCGTGTTCGGACAGCTATCGCTTGACCGTTCCGAAGAAGATGAATTCGAGGATTTTCTCCTCGACCTGCTCTCCGACCTGGAGATTCCGATCCTGATGGATTTTCCGGCCGGCCACGAGGTCCCGAATCTGACGCTGCCACTGGGGACCGAGGTGGAGCTGGTGACGAACGACGCGACCGGATGGCTTTCGTATCGTGAGGACGCGCTGGCGTTTCCCGAGGAGAGGCCCAGATTGAGCCTGGTATAGTCCCACTTACAGTTTATCTTCGCCTTCACCAGGGAGATTTGGATGCCAGATCGCGTTGTTGATCCGGTTTGCGGCATGACGATTAACGCGGATGAGGCGCCCTACTCGGCGGAGCACCAGGGCAGCAAGTATTTTTTTTGCTCGGCCGAGTGCGATGCGAAGTTCAGGGCTGATGGTGATGCGTACGCGACGGTGTCGCGGCTGAACTTGCCGGGATGGGGAATGACGCCGGAGCCGGAGAGTGTAACGCGGCAGCGGAAACGCCCGCCGGCCTGAGGATACCGGTTACAGGTTCAACGACCGCGCCGGCGGCTGCGACCACCAGGTTTGCCTCCGCTCCCCGGTCCGCGCTTACGTCCCGCGCCTCCCTGGCCTCCTCCGCCACTTCCACCGCGTCCACTTTGCCGCCCCGCCCGTCCGCCCCTGTCGTGACGTTGCCCACCAGCGCGATGACGGCGGAACTCGGAGGCGATCTCCCGTACCTCGCGCTCGGACTTCGATAGCAGCGCCGCGTCATCGGCCGCGTCATCGACCTCGTCGGGCGACCATGGCTGGCGAAGCTTTTCCTGGAGGTCCTCCAGAGTATCGGCGCGCACGGCCCCGCGCTGTCCGCGCAGGACGACGAACTTCACCGGCCGATCGAGCTTCGGAATCTCATCTTCCGTCAGGGTGCGGGCGATTTTCTCCGGCAGCCGCAGCCGCACCACTCCCCTCGGCGTACCATGGGCGTCCTCGACGTCGTAGTCCAGCTCGACATCGCGGTCGCGAAGCGTGACCACACTCGGCAACTCGGCCAGCTCGCGCGCGATGTCGCCCGGCACGAAACGCTGGCGGTCGACGGTGAGCCGCGCTGCCTTGAACTCCTCCATTGTGCCGACCTGGGCGAGTTGCTCCTCGTAAAGCGCGGTAAGCTCGGCGAGGCCCAACTTGCCCGTCTGGCCACCGGATCGCTTGTAGGATTCGCGGATCTCGTCGATCGCACTCTGGTTCTTGCGCACGGCGAAGTGTCGAGCCTCACCCCGCGCCAGCGAGTCGGCGAGCACGTGCCGCGCTTCGGTGGCAAGCTCGGGCGGAAATTCGTCGAGCGAGTCCACTTCACGCTCGAGCTCGAAGCCGAAGTATTCCACCTTGCGCCGCAATGCGAGCGGGCCGTGCTTGCGGCGCGGATCGTACACGATCTCCGCCTTGCCCCGCGTCGCGTTGGCGCGAATCAGCTCGGGCGGGATCTGCGTTCCCTCGATCGCGGCGCGCGGAATTCCCGAGCGGTCGGCGAAATAGCGCAGGTCGCCGGCGATCGGGCCCCAGCTCCCGCATACGCTCGTCTTCGAGACGCGCGCCTCGGTTCCGTCGGCAGTCTGCTCGTCGATGACGAGATCGAAGGGCATGAACTGCGCGAGCAGCTTCGTGAACTTCCGGTAGATGTGATCGCGAGCGTTCACCATCTTGTCCGGAAGCGCCATGCCGAGGCTGCGGAAA
>DATLXE010000183.1:0-3111 GCA_035575795.1 Gemmatimonadaceae bacterium | reverse complement strand
CGCGAGGTCACCGAAGCCACCGACTTCAACATCGTCGTCGAGACGGAAGACGGGAAGGTGACGCCGCCGATCGACTGCGGACTGCTGCCGGGCACCTTCCGGGCAGAGCTGCTGGAGCGTGGAGAGGTCACCGAGCGAAGGGTGACGATCGACCAGCTGCTGAGAGCGCCGCGCGTGTGGCTCGTGAATTCCGTACGCGGCTGGGTCGAGTGCACCGTCGATCCCACCACCCGTCACAGACAGCACGCGAAGTAACCCCGTGCGAGGTGCGAGGTGCTACGTCCTCAACGTGCTGGGTGCGGACGTGCTCCGTGCGGACGTGCGACGCGCCCGAAGCCTATTCCCCCCTGATGGCGCGAACCTTTGCGTCCTGCTCGGACTCGAACTGGGCGAGGTCCCGGCGGAGTTCTTCATGGGCAATATCGAGCGCGGCAGGGTCGAAGACGCTCGACGTTTCGGACTGATGCATGATGCGGCGCTGGGCAACCCGGGACTCGTAGACGTTGCGGGCCTCGGCGATCTGCGCGCGCTGCTCGTCGGTCAGCGGTGTTTCGGTCACCCCGGCATCGGCGTCCCGCTTCTTGAGACGCTCCATTACAATCTCAAGCGCACTCTTCGGGTTATCAGACATACGACCATTCTACGGCCAAGTGCCCGCTCGCCATCCGTTCATCCATGCCGAGGGAGTTTCTGATGAGTTCACGTGTTTGTGCGGTTCTTGTGGCGGGCCTCACGCTCCTGGCCTGGTGGAGTGCGACGCCTGCCGCCCAGGACAAGCCGGCCGATAAGCCCGCCGAGAAGAAAGACGATCCGGTGGCCGCCAGAAAAAAAGCCACCAAGAACGAGCTGCCCCTGGATGCGACGAGGGCGCTCGAGTTCGATACCGACGAGGGCACATGGATCTCACTCGACGTGACTCCGGATGGTCAGTCGATCGTCTTCGAGCTCCTCGGTGATCTCTACAAGGTGCCGATGGGCGGGGGGGATGCCGCGAGGGTGACCGACGGCTTTCCGTTCGACGCGCAACCCCGTGTGTCGCCGGATGGCAAGTGGATCGCGTTCATCAGCGACCGGAGCGGCAGCGACAACCTGTGGATCTCGAAGATGGACGGGACCGACCTCCGGAAGCTGTCGAGCGAATCTCAGGACGCCATCATCTCTCCCGCCTGGACGCCGGATTCGCAGTACGTCGTCGCCTCGGCTCGCGGCGCGACCGGGACGCAGCTCCGCATGTTCCACATCCACGGTGGCAGCGGGATCACGCTCGGCGCCGCGAGCGCCGGCGACGCGGGCGCGCCCCCCGCCGGCGGGGCTGGCGCGACGCCGCCTCGGCTCGGCGCGACTGCGTCTCCAGACGGACGGTTCCTGTTTGTCGCCCAGGGAGCGACAGGCCCCAACGCCGGCCTCGCGCGATGGCAGATCGCGCGGGTCGACATGCGCACGGGCGACGCAGACGTCATCACCCAGGCCGATGGGGGCGCCATCCGTCCGCTGGTCTCGCCAGACGGCAAGCGGCTCGTGTACGCCACGCGCTACGAAACGAAGACCGGGCTCCGCGTCAGGCACCTCGACACCGGAGCGGACCGCTGGCTGAAGTGGCCGATCGATCGTGACGAACAGGAAAGCGGCGGAAGCCCGAGCCGGGACACGCTGCCCGGCTATGCCTTCACGCCGGACGGTCGCGACATCATCGTCGCCTACGGGGGCAAGATCCATCGCATCAACGTGGAGAACGGGAACGACGCGGTCATCCCGTTCAAGGCGAAGGTGGCGCTCGAGGTGGGGCCCGACCTCGAGTTTCCGTACAAAGTGCCGCAGGACGCCGTGCGCGCCAAGTTGATCCAGGATCCGCGGCAGTCGCCGGATGGCAAGCGTCTCGTGATGTCAGTCCTGACCAAGCTCTATACGATGGACCTCCCGAAAGGAACGCCCCGGCGGTTAATCGAAGGGAAGAGCTCGCAGTTCAAGCCGACCTGGTCGCCCGATGGACAGTGGATCGCCTACGTGACGTGGTCGGACGAAGCGACCGGCCACATCTGGAAAACGCGCGCCGACGGGTCCGGCCAGCCGCAGCAGCTCACGAAGGTCTCCGCCTTCTACACCGACATTGCGTTCTCTCCCGACGGCCAGCGCATCGTCGGGCTCCGCGGCAACGAGTTCATGCGGCAGCAGACGTTCAGCGAGTTCGGCGGACTGAAGATTTCACTGGATCTCGTGTGGATGCCCGCGGCGGGCGGCGACGTTGAGCTGATCGTGCCGGCGCGCGGGCTCGGGTATCCGCATTTCACGACGGATCTCGGTCGAATCTTCGTCTATTCGAACGATGGCTTGATCTCGTTGCGCTACGACGGCACGGACCGGCGTACTCATTTGCGTGTGACCGGGCCGGGTCGCATCGGTGCGCCACGCCCGCCGGCGGCAGACGCGGTGATGATGCGTCCTGATGGGCGATGGGCGCTGGCGGAGGTCAACAACCAGCTCTGGGTCGTGGCGGTGCCTCCCTTCAGCGGCACCGCAGCGAGTGTCAGCGTCCGCAGTCCGTCGCTCCCGGTAAGGCGCCTGACGGACATCGGAGCCGACTACTTCACGTGGGCTGACGGGGGCAAGACCATCACCTGGGCGATCGGGTCCACGTTCTTCCGCCGGTCGTTCGACTCGATCGATTTCGGGCCGGCGCCGGACGCCTCGAAGAGTGCGGATGGCGAAAAAGAAGGCGCGAAGGATGGTGCGCAGGACGGCGCGAAGGGCGCCAAGGACGCCGAGAAGAAAGATCCGCTGGACGTCGACAAGAACGTCGAACGCGTGGAAGTCGCCATCGAGTCCCCACGGGTCAAGCCCACAGGGACGATCGCGCTTCGTGGCGCGACGATCATCACGTCCAAAGGAGACGAAGTTCTCAAGAACGCCGATATCGTCGTCACCGACAACCGCATCGTTGCGATCGGCAAGGGGGCCAGGGCGCCCGCGGGCGCGAAGGTCATCGATGCGCGCGGCACGTTCATCGTGCCGGGATTCGTGGATACGCACGCCCACTGGGAGTTCCGCACGCACGACGTGCTCGAACCGCAGAACTGGAGCCTGATCGCCAACCTGGCCTACGGCGTGACGTCC
>DATLXE010000182.1:0-3093 GCA_035575795.1 Gemmatimonadaceae bacterium | reverse complement strand
CTGACCGAGGAGAAGTTCGCGCGGTGGGAGGTCGCGCAGCGGAATCTCGACCGGCTGCCGGCCTCTTCGTTCCCGAAGACTGCCGCACGAGGAGGGGATGTGATCGAGAACGCGGTGGCGCGTCTCGAGTCGAGCGCGCGTGCGCGACGCGCGGTAGAGTCGGCGGGGCTCTCGGTGCGGGACTTCGTGCTTCAGACCGTCGCGCTCGCCCAAGCCGCCGCCCCCCGGGACGGTCGCGCGACCGTTACGATCCCGCCGGAGAACATTGTCTTCGTCGAGGATCACCGTGCCCGAATTCTCCGCGCGCAGGCGAGGAGCGTGGCGCGCTCTGAGTCCTACGTTGAGGAGAGTGCCAGGATGAGGGCCGGGTCGATGTCGGCCGAGGAAGCGGACGCTCGGGCGGCGGCCGAACAGCGCGCGCGCGATGACCGCTTCGTCGAGATACCGAAGGATCCCCCGGCTCTGCCGCCAATCCCAAGAGTGCTGCCGCGCAATCAAATCCCGGTAACGCCGCCAGCACTCCCTCCCATCCCTTCCGACCCGCCGACGAGCAAACCGATTCCGACCACTCCGCCTATGCGTGACTCGATTCGGGGCGTTCGCTAGGGACGCGGCTCTGGCGGGGTGGGAGGCGGGTCCGGCGGCGCGGTTAGCCGGCGCGGGGGAGGCGGAACCGGAAGAGAAGCGAGAGCGGCTCGAAATGCCTGGAAATTCTCGGTGTCGGAAATGAGTTTTGCGCCGCCACCCGGGTTCAATTCGGCAATCAGCCGCTTCGCATTGTCGATACGCGCCTCCTCGAGAGGGTGCGAAGAAAACCATCCATCGACCGCCGTCGGCTGCTGACGCCGCTCCTTCATCAGGATCTGGAACAGGTCGGGAATTCCCTGCGGGTCGTAGCCGGCGCGCACGACATTCACCACCGCTTCGGAGTCGGCCTGGATTTCGTCAAGCCTGCTGTGGCGCGCGAAGAGCGCCGTCCCGCCAACCTGCACCGCTGCCTGGCCCAGTCCGCTCTGGCAGATGCTGGTGAGCGTGCACAGGACGGCGACGCCGACGTTGGTTTTCTGCGCCTTCTCCATCTGCTTCACCGAATGTCGCTGGATGACGTGGCCGATCTCGTGGCCGAGCGTTCCCGTCAGCTCATCGAGCCGGGTGGTATTGGCGATCAGTCCGCGGTTCACGTAGATGAAGCCTCCCGGCAGCGCGAACGCATTGACCTGCATCGTATTGACGACATAGAAATGCCAGTCGAGGTCCGACCTGCTCGTCGTTTTCGCGATCGATTCGCCGAGCGACTGCATGTAGCCGCTCAGCTCCGGATCCTGGACGATCGGCAGCTGCGCGTTGATCTGGTCGGCGTTCTGCCTGCCGAGCGCGACCTCCTGGTCTTCGGAGACGGCGCAGGAGAGCGTGAGGAGCGCAACGATTGAACCGGACAGAAAGCGCAATTCGATATTTCCGAAAGTGTGTGAGTACTGGAGCGGCAAGACATGTTCCATGCGGGAGGCCGGAACTTCCACTGCGATGGAACCTAAGCCAGCAGGGAGCTGAAAAGTGCATCTTCCTGCCATGACGACACGCGGCCCTGGCCCGATCGAGCAGCACAACATCACCGTTACGCGTACGGCGCGCTTCGCGGTGATCGGCTCGCTCGATGGGCGCGCCGACGATGTGTGGTTCGTCTGTCACGGATTCGGGCAGCTCGCCGTCCGATTCATTACCCGTTTTTCTGCACTCGCAGCGGATACGCGCGTCATCATCGCACCCGAGGCTCTCTCTCGATACTACCTGACAGCGCCGACCAGCCGGCAGGCGCCCAAAAGTTCGGTCGGTGCAAGCTGGATGACGGCGGAGGACAGGGAAGCGGAGATCGACGACTACGTGGCCTATCTTGACAAGCTCTACGACCAGGTGTTCGCTGCCATCCCGCGCCGGAAGGCGAAGCTGACCGTGCTCGGATTCTCGCAGGGCGTCGCGACGGCGTGCCGCTGGCTTGTGGCGGGAAGGGCGGAGGCAGACCGAGTAATTCTCTGGGCGGGGATGCTGCCGCCCGAGTTGAGTGCCGAAGGTGCGGCGAAACTCGCGAAACACGAGCCGCTGACAATGGTCGTCGGCCGAAGCGACCAATTCGCCACCGCTGACTTGGTAGCGGCGGAGGAGGCTCGGCTGCTGGGGCTGGGCGTGCCGTCAAGAACGGTGTGGTTCGACGGCGGGCACGAGGTGGAGACCGGAGCGCTACTCGATCTGGCGAGTCGTTAAGGACGATTTCTGTTTACAATTTTGCCTTCAACCCCTACGTTCGTGCACGCGTAAAGCATGTCACCAGGACGACAGAAATTCTCGTCCGGCCGCGTGTAATATCCCCACCTTTCGGCGGCGAGCGTGTTACAGGCTCTCCGCATTTTCGTCCCCTCACCGGGGCGTTGTGCCCGGCCGTCGGATGCCTGAGCGGACTTTAACACTTTGAAGGATTAGGGAATGAAGAAGGCATGGAACGCCGGCCTGAAGGCCGGTTTTACGCTCATTGAAGTGCTTGTGACGGTCGTCATCATCGGTGTGCTGGCCGCCGTGATCATCCCGGCCATCACGAACCAGATCGGTGCCGCCGATCCGGCCCGCGTTGCGGAAGACCTCGCCAACGTTCGGACGGGAATCGAGACGTTCAGCCTGAATGTGCGGCCGCGCTTCCCGGGTGATCTCGATGACCTGGCAAATCCGATCACCGTGGCTGACCAGGACATCAAGGGCGCCGTTTACTCAACGCCCGGCAACACCAACGCATGGAACGGCCCCTACATCTCGGCGACGGTTCCAGTGACTGCGGTCGCCACCACTGAAATTGCGTCGAACTCTGGCTATAACTCGACGATTCTTTCAGATCTGGCCAGCTGCTCGTCGACGGCTGGGGCCGGCTGAGTTACGCCCGTTGCGGGCGATCCGACCTTTGTCACCGTCCAGATGACCGGCCTTGATGCGGCCCAGTTGCGGGCGATCAACGACGTCATCGATGGCGCCGCCGACTCGCTCACCGCCTCGACGACCGGAAAATTCCGTTTTACCGGCGTCGGTCCAAACGCGTTCTTCCTCGCGACG
>DATLXE010000181.1:0-3432 GCA_035575795.1 Gemmatimonadaceae bacterium | reverse complement strand
ACGACCATCTCGTAACGGTCGTGACTCATACGTGGGCCTCGGCGCCGAGTGACGCTTCGAGCGCGTAGGCGACGCGGAACATGTTGTACTCGTCGAAGTGGGCAGCGATCACCTGGCCGCCGACCGGCAGTTTGCGGACGCGTCCGATCGGGATGGACATCGCTGGAACGCCGGCCAGGTTCGCCGTCGCCGTGAAGATGTCATTCAGGTACATCTCGTACGGGTCAGTGACCTCGCCAAGGCGAAACGCGGTCGTCGGCGCAGTGGGGGTGAACAGCGCGTGCACCCCGCTGGCGAACACATCCGTGAAATCGGCGGCGATGAGCGTGCGCACCGCCTGCGCTTTCTTGTAGTAGGCGTCGTAGTAGCCGGCAGACAGTACATAAGTCCCCAGCAGCACGCGGCGAGTGACCTCGGGTCCGAACCCGCGCGACCTGGTCTGCTCGTACATGTCCTGCAGACCGCGATCTGCCGCCGCGCGCAGACCATACCGAACCCCGTCGAAGCGCGCGAGGTTGGACGACGCCTCGGCGGGTGCGATGATGTAGTAGGCGGGGATCGCCAGCGCCGTGCGCGGCAACGACACATCGCGGATCACGGCCCCCATCGCCCGCAGCCGGTCGAGGGAACGCTCGCACAGATCGCGGATCGCGGGGTCCAGATTCGCGGGGAAATATTCCTGCGGCTTGCCAATGACGATGCCGTCGAGCGTCGCCGGTCCGGGCGGAAGCGCGAGCGGTACCGGCGTGCGGCCAATGCGCATTGCTTCAGTGTCGGGGTTCAGCGCCTGTGGCACCGGTTTGCCGAGCGCTGACATCCGATAGATAGGAACATCGGCGTCGGACGAGGTCGAGTCGCGCTCATCGAATCCCGCGATCACTTCCAGCGCGAGCGCGGCGTCATCGACGGTGCGGCCCAGCACGCCGATCTGATCGAGCGAGGACGCAAAGGCGACGAGGCCGAAGCGGCTCACGCGTCCGTATGTCGGCTTGACACCCACGACACCGCAGAATGCGGCCGGCTGGCGCACCGAGCCGCCGGTCTCCGAGCCGAGCGCAATGCGGACGATCCCGGCAGCGACAGCGGCGGCAGATCCGCCTGAGGAGCCGCCCGGCACGCACCTCACGTCAATCGGATTCTTGGCTGGGCCGAAGGCGCTGTTTTCCGTCGAGGACCCCATCGCGAATTCATCCATGTTCGTCTTCGCGATCACGAATGCTCCGTGCGCACGCAGCCTTTTCACCGCAGTCGCCTCGTACGGGCTCACATAACCCTCGAGAATTCGCGAGCCGCATGAAGTCGTGAGGCCGAGCGTGGCGATGTTGTCCTTGACCGCGACCGGTACGCCTGCGAGAACGCCGAGGTCGGTTGCGGAATCGATCCGCTCGTTCATCTCCTGGGCTTCCTCGACAGACGCCTTCTCGTCGGAGGAAAGAAAAATATTGAGCGCGTTCCTGTCGACGCCGGTGTGACGGGCACGCTCGAAAGCCGCTTTCACCAGCTCGGCGGGGGCAGCTTCACGTGCTCTTACACCCGCCGCGATCGCCGCCGCGCCGAGTTCGGAGTAGGCGGTCAAGCCGCGCCCCGCGAATCTTCGTGCGTTGTCAGTCGCGGAACGATGAAGAAGCCGTCCTTCATTGCCGGCGCGAAGGACTCGAGCGGCTTGTCCAGCGACGGCGCCGCACCGGCGTCGAGCCGGAGCGGGGTGCCGCCACTGCCCACGCCCTCGGCCGGCGGAGTCGCGGAGGTATCGGTCTGCGCCAGCACATCCATGTGGCCGAGGATCGCGGTCAGCTCGCGCGTCAGAGAGTCAACCGTGGCTGGATCGACTCCAAGTCGCGCGAGCCTTGCGATGTGCATCACGTCTTCGCGTGTGACGGCCATCAGTCCTGCCCTCGCTCGAGAGTGGTGTAGGCGAGCTTGATCGTCTTTCGCCCAACAGTGGCGTCGTCGAAGTCGATGACCGCCTTTACTTCGCGGCCGACGCCCGCGAGCTCCGCGATCGCGCCCTCACCGAACAGCTTGTGCTTCACGCGCTCGCCCTTCACGTACCGCGGCTCGTCCTGCGAAATATCCGCTTCCATCGCGGCGGTTTTTCTCCACGACGGTACTTCGTGCTGACGGCGGGCAGGAAACGCGCCCGAATTGGTGAAGCCGCCCGATTCCCTGATGTAGGAGCGACGTCCCATCGAAGTGACGCGCAGCGTTTTCTTTTCCTCGATCTTCTCAGCGGCAATGTCGGTGAGAAAGCGCGAACGAATCGATGGCAGCGTCTCGCCGTTGCGGCGGCGCGTCTCGGTGAACGAGAGAAACAGCTTTTCCTCAGCACGCGTGATGCCGACGTAGAAAAGGCGTCGTTCTTCCTCGAGCTTGGGCGGGTCATCGAACGACTGGGCGAGCGGAAACAGCCCGTCCTCCATGCCGGTGAGAAAGATGACCGGATACTCGAGCCCCTTGGCGTTGTGGAGCGTCATCAGCGTCACGGCGTCGGCGGAGGGATCGAGTGCGTCCGCACCGGCGACCAGCATCGCCCGCTGCAGAAAATGGTCGAGCGGGGTGAGACCGACCTCACCGCCGTCGTCGACTACCGTTTCCGCCGCGCCATTGATGAGAGACGAGAGATTCTCAATGCGATCGCGCGCGCTCTCCGGGCCCTCGGCCTGGAGATACTCGACGTAGCGAAGCGCGGAGATGAGATCCTGAATGACCACGTCGACGCTGGTGTCCTTTGCTTTCTCCCTCAGATCGCTAACCAGCCCGGTAAAGTCGGCAAGCGCCTTTCGCGCCGCACCGCGCAGCGATCCCAGCAGCTCCGGACGCGACGCAATCTCGAACAGCGTCATTCCCGCCTCCGTGCCCAGCGCCGCCAGCGCGTCGACGGTCGTATCGCCGACGCCGCGCTTTGGCACCGAGACCGCGCGCCGGAACGCCTCCTCATCGGATGGGTTGGCGATCAGCTTGAGATACGCCATCAGGTCGCGGATCTCGCGCCGGTCATAGAAGCGCACCGCGCCGACGAGCCGGTACGGGACGGCTTCCTTGCGCAGCGCATCCTCGAGCGCGCGGCTCTGCGCATTGGTCCGGTAGAGGACCGCGAAATCGGCGAGCCCCCGATTCTCTTTTGACCGGCGTCCATTGATCTCCGCGAGCACCCACTCCGCCTCGTCGCGCTCGTCGAGCGCGGCGACGAGCGTCACGCACTCGCCAGCGGCGCGGGTGGGGCGCAGAACTTTGCCGCGGCGTCCGACGTTGGGGCTGATCGCGGCGTTGGCAACGGAAAGGATGTTGGGAGTCGAGCGGTAATTCTCCTCGAGGCGGACGAGCCGGGCAGAGGCGAACTCCTTCTCGAAGTCGAGAATGTTTCGGATGTCGGCACCCCGCCACCCGTAGATGGACTGATCGTCGTCACCCACAACGACGACGTTGCCGTGT
>DATLXE010000180.1:0-2691 GCA_035575795.1 Gemmatimonadaceae bacterium | reverse complement strand
GAAGCGAAGCGGATTCTGCTCGCGATTGGAATCAAGGATCTGTGGCCATCAATCGAGAATCTGGATGAATGTTACGGTGACACGGTACACGTCTGTCCCGACTGCGATGGCTTCGAGACGCGAGGCAAGAAAACCGTCGTTATCGGGAAGGGGGAAAAGGCGGTGGGCATGGCGCTCGCGCTCACCACCTGGACGTCGGAGATCGTCATCTGTACGAACGGCGAAGAGCCTGACATGGACGCGGATCTGCTCGACAAGCTCAAGAAGCTGAACATCCCGGTGCTCGAACCCGTTGTCCAGTCGGTAATCGGAAAATCAGGGGCGATCACCGGCATCGAGCTCAAGGGAGCGATGACGCTGGATTGCGAGCGTCTCTTCTTCGCCATCGGCCAGTTCCCGGCCGACGACCTCGGCCAGCAGCTCGGCTGCAAGCGCGACCCAATGGGCCGCCTTGTCATCGATGATCGAAATCGCACATCGGTAATGAACGTCTTCGCAGCGGGTGACATCGTACCCGGACCGCAGCTCGCGATCGCGGCGGCGGCGGGAGGTGCGATCGCCGCCATCGCCATCCACTCCTCCCTCGTTCCGGAGTCGAGAAAGCTCTCCTAGCGCAGAGCTGCGCGAGCTACCAGCGCAGTAACACCGTCATCGGCTTCCGCTTGCGCAGAATCTCGAGCCGGATCGTGGTGCGGTCACTCGCGCTAGCCTCACGTATCGCCCGCACCAGCGCCACCGGATTGTCGAGCTTGATGCTGTCCGCGACGAGTACGACGTCCCCGCCACGCAGTCCCGAAACACGGGCGGGCGAGCCTTCCATCACCGTTGTCACGAAAACCCCCTCTGCCTTTACGCCCAGTACTTCCCTGAGATCGTCGTTTAGCGCGGTGAATTCCGCGCCGGCAAACGGATAGACCCCTCCCCCGTAGGAAAAGGCGGGCAGCAACACCGGCGGCAGCCCTGCCGGGACGGGCGTTGGCAGCCGCGTATGGATTTGCCGAGTCTGCATCGTCGGCGAACGCGGAGGCAGGCCTTCGATTCTGGTAATCGCGACCCGTGTGTTGGGCGCCCAGCCTTCCGGTCTCACACCAAGAGTGCCACGGACGTTGCGTACCGCGTTGTTCCGGCGCAGTCGGAGCACGAACGGCGCGCCCGGCTGGAGCCAGTTGCGGAGCTGCAGTGACGTGCCCTTCATGTCGTGTGAGTTGAAGGAGACGAGCACGTCACCGGCGCGCACCCCCGCTTTTGCGGCTGGCGACCCCGGCTCGACCTCACTGACGATCGGGTAGCCGTCAAAAAAGGCGCGCCCGCTTTCGTCAAAGATTCCGTTATCCGAGATCGTCACCCCGAACCAGCCGCGGGGCTGGCTTCGCGGTGCCGTTCCCTGCGCGAAAGCCTGACCGGCGGTGAGCGCCACGGCGAGCACCGTTCCTGTGAATAGCTTGCTGCACGAAGTCTTCATCGCCTGCTCCTAGAACCCTGTGAGCCTGAGGCCCGCGGGGCGCGCGAGCTGCTGTCTCGTCGCTTCGCGCGCGCCCATCGTTGCGAGATAGTACTGGTTGATCACGGGGTCGCGCGGCGCCTGTTCGAGCGCCGACTGGGTCGCCGACATTACCTGCTCGAGTGCGGCGAGGCGAGACGCATAGAGCGAGGCGCTGTCGACGCGTGGCTGCGCGCCCGAATTGACTGTGGCGAGATACGCCGAAGCGCGCTGATATTCGGCACCCGCGCGATTGAGCGTTTCCCACGCCTCGTCGGCGGAGCGGAAAGCCGGCGTCACAGCGGAGGACACCGCCTGACCTGACGGAACCTGGGCAGCCGTCTGCGGAACGCTGCTTGCGCCGGGACCAACCGGGTCGCGCGGTGCGGATGTTCGACCGAACGCGATACCGCCGGCGACGAGTACGACCGCCGCGGCGGCGCGCAACCATGGCTGCGCCGTCCAGCGACCCTGAGCCGGCCCGCGGATGAGCCCCTCCTCGCGAAGGCCGGCGGCAATGGTCTGCCAGGAGTTGAGCGGCGGGCGCTCCGTCGCGCGCTCGCGCGCGATCATTTCATCGAGATTTTCTTCAGACAGGTGCGACATGTTCCTTTCCTGCAACAGGGTTTGATTCATCCACCAAATGCGCGAGAAGCTTGCGCAGCTTCGCGCGCGCCTTGAACAGCTGCGATTTCGACCCGCCCGACGTGATGCCGAGCTCCTCGCCGATCTCGCCGTGTGTGTAGCCTTCGATGTCGTGCAGCACAAACACCGCGCGCGCGCCCGGCGAAAGGCGCGTCATCGCCTGCTCGATGCTTTCGGCGAGGAAAGTGCGGTCACTGTCGTTCTCCGTGATCGCGCTGTCGTCCTCGATATCCGTTTCCAGCTTTGCGATGCGCCTGACCTTGCGCAGCGCGTTCAGGGTGCGATTCACTGCGATGCGATGCGCCCAGGTACCGAACTGTGAATCGCCGCGATAGCTCGGCAAAGCGCGGAAGATCTGCATCCAGACCTCCTGCGAGATATCGGCGGCGATATCGAGATCACCGCACAACCGGCGCACGACGGCGTCGATGTGCGGAGCGTGCTGCGACCAGAGTCGCTGCAGCGCCCGCTCATCGCCGGCAATGGCACGCTTGAGGTCGAGCTGATCGGTGATCATTTCGGACATGAGCTTAGTCACATTACCCCAGCCGGGCGTTGCCGCACCC
>DATLXE010000179.1:0-4029 GCA_035575795.1 Gemmatimonadaceae bacterium | reverse complement strand
TCCCCGCTCGAGGACCAGCTGCTGGGCGCGCTCATCATGTGGATCCCCGGGGGAATCATCTTCTACATCATCATGACGGTGGTGTTCTTCAAATGGAACGCCCGCGGCGAAGACTCGACCGCGGGCGCGCAGGTGGACTGGAAGCCCTCTCCCGCCTAGTCGTCTGTTCCCTCGAGTGCCTGCTTGAGCTCCCCGCCAAGCTTGGGATGCGTGCGCCACATGTACCCGAACATCAGTCCGGCCGCAAGCAGGTTGGCGACGAAGATCTGATACCAAGCTACCTGGCCCAGCGGCGTTTCGGCAAAGACCGCCGCCAGCATGTAGAAGCCCATCGCCAGCATCACGAACGCTACGAGCAGCCCGGCAAGAATTCCCGGCGTGCGCTCGGCCTGGTGAACGATCGCGGCGAGTACGATGCCGACGAGGCAGAAAGCCGCATAATGAAAGACAGTGTAGCTGGCGACCTGCGCGAAAGGACTGTCCACCGCCATGCTCATGTTTCTCGCCAGCACGCTCACCAGACCCCTGCCGAGCAGCTGAGGCGTATGGAACGGGCGGCCAGTCACCGTGTCGACGAGGAGAAACCACACCACGATCGCCGTCGCGCCGAGAAATCCGGTGAACACCCCTTCGCGGAGAAAATTGTGCTGGCGTTCAGCCATCTCTTCCTCTTAGTGCGGATAATGCATCCAAGGGAGAAACTACCCCGTCATCGGGTATATTCAAGAACCAACCGGATACGATCGCGAGTCCATGCGGCGCCAGACAGAAGCTTCGTCCAACTACAATGAGTAAGATGTTTTTCAGACAGATTCGGAACGCCGTGCTGATCAGTCTCGCACTGGCCTTTGCGGTGCCCCCACAGATCGAGGCGCAGTCGACAAAGAAAAAGTCAACGGCGTCGAGCACGCGCAAGAAGGCGCCGGCGCGCCGCGCGACACGTCGGCCCGGGCGACGGGCGGCACGCCCCCGCGGACCCGTAGTTCCAGCAGTTCGATACAGCATCACGCGAAGCGCCGCAGACCTTAAGGCAACCCTCGGAAGCCTGACTGCTCGCATACAGAGCGGAACGTTCGGCATCATGGTCATCTCGGTGACCAGGGGCGACACGCTCTTCGCGAATAATGCCGGCGTGCGGATGATGCCTGCGTCGACGCTCAAGCTGCTCACCAGCGCGATCGCATTCGAGCGTCTCGGGCCCAACTACCAGTTCAGCACCGATGCGCTGCGTGATGGTGAGGTATCGGCCGACGGTACGCTCAATGGAAATCTTTACATCCGCGGCGACGGTGACCCAGCGCTCTCGGGAAAATTTCTGCCGGGCGGCTCGGGCGCGCCGATGAGCAGGCTGGCCGAGCTGGTGGCGGCCCAGGGGATAAAACGGATCACGGGCAGCGTGATCGGCGATGCCAGCGGGTTCGATGCACAGAAAATTCCGGAGGGATGGCTTACGCGCTACCTCCAGGCGTCATATGCCGCGCGCGTCTCGGCGCTCTCGCTCAACGAGAATCTGGTCGCAGTGGCCGTTAGTCCGGGCGCGCCCGGGAGGCCGGCCAACGTAACGCTCGAGCCGTCGACAAGCTCGATTCCGCTCGTCAACGCGGTGCGGACGGTTGGCGGCGGCGGTGCCAGCCTTGGTTTTCGCAAACGCAGCGACGGGACGATTGAAGCGCGGGGCGCGATCGGAGCCCGCTCAGGCACTCGCAAGTACGTCTACATCGTCGAGGATCCTGCGAGCTTCACCACTGGCGCTTTCAACAATGCGTTGCAGGCGCGCGGCATCGTCATCGATAACGCCATCAGGGTCGGCCAGACCCCACCCGGCGCGAAGAAGGTGGCCAGTTTGCTGTCGCCGCCGCTCGCCAGTATGGTCGCGGTGATGAACAGGGAGAGCGTGAACCACTACGCCGAGCTGATCTTCCGCAACGCGGCGCGCGGACCGAAACGCGACGTCCAGGGCTCAGCGGCCAGCGCAAGGGCACTGCTGCGCTCCTTCTTCGCCAGTACGATCAAGACCGATTCAGCCAGCCTCTATTTCGCCGACGGCAGTGGGCTCTCCACGCTCAATCGCATCACTCCGCGCGCGATGACACAGATGCTCGCATACTCACACCGCGCATCGTGGGGACCGTGGCTGCATTCCTCGCTGCCGGTGGCCGGCGATTCCGAGCTGCTCCGGCGCCGCATGCGCAACACGCCGGCCGAAGGAAACCTCCACGCCAAGACGGGGACGACGAACGATGTGATCGCGCTCGCGGGTTACGTAACGGCGGCGAATGGCGAGGTGATCGCATTCACTTTCCTGTATAACGGACGCGACCGCTGGAGCGCGAAGGCGATGATCGACGTCATGAGCGAGACGCTGGCGGGATTCGGCAGATAGCGGCGAATCCAGCGGGACTTGACTGTAGGCAGTAGCTTCCCGCGAATGCCGCAGCTGCATTCGCCCGCCGGAGCCCTCTGGGTTATCCAGGCACTCGTCTCCGCCTTTCTCGCGATTCTTTTTCTTCAGTCCGGCATCGACAAAGTCGTCGATCGCAAGGGAAATCTTGCCTGGCTGACCGGCCACTTCGCGAAGAGTCCGCTTGCATCCACCGTCTCGCCGATGTTGACGGTCATCACCATTCTCGAGGTGGCGGCGGGAGTTCTCAGCGGTGTCGGTTCGGCGCTCGTCGTTCTCACCAATAATTCGACGGTCGCGTTCTACGGCGCCCTGCTCGCCGGGGTGGCCCTGACCGCACTGTTCTTCGGGCAGCGCGTCGCGAAAGACTATGGGGGCGCCGCAGCACTCGTTCCCTACTTCCTGCTGGTGCTCGCGGGGATCTACATTCTTTCCCGCGCCTGACGGACTAGTCGAGCAGCAGCGCGTCCTGCCAGCCCCGCACCGAGTTGATCAGCGCAAATGAGCGCGCCGACGTCAGCTCGTCTTTCGTGATTGCCCGCTCGCTCAGCTCACCGTTCTCGATCATCTGCTCGCGAAGAGTTCCGGCGAGCAGGCCCGCCGACCGTGGTGGCGTGTACTGCGTACCGCCGACGGTTACCACGATGTTGGCGATGGTCGATTCCGTTATCTCGCCTCGCTCATTCCAGAAAATCACGTCGTCGCACGGCTGGCACCGGGCGAGCGCGCGATCGTATCGCTCGCGCGCGGTGGTCTTGTGAAACCAGAGGGGATCGCGCGAGTCAATCGGCTCGCCCGCGAACCGCACTCTGCGTGGCAGACTGAGCGGTTGAAGCGGCTCGGCCTGAGTGTCGACCTCACCCGCAGGCGAAGATGTCAAGCGCACCCGCCACTCACCGCTCCCGTGAGCGCGAGCAATATCATCGAGCGCATCGCGGACGGCGTCCTCTTTCCAGACAAATCCGAAGTACTCCGCTGAGCTCCGCGCGCGCGCGACATGACGGTTGAGCAGCGCGTACTCGCCGGCGCGCAGCGCGAGCGTCTCGAGAAGTGAGAACTCGGGTGACGGCGTCGTAAGGAACTTCGCTTTCAGCAGGCACTCCTCGTACTCGCCCGCGGGGGTAGACCCCCACGTGATTCCGCCTCCGACTCCGAACGTCGACGCGCCGTCCTTCTCAACGGATATCGTGCGAATGGCGACGTTGAAAACCGCGTCTCCGTCCGGGGCGAGGTATCCGATTGCGCCGGTGTAGATTCCGCGCGCCGACGCCTCCAGCTCGCCGATGATCTCCATGCTCCGCACCTTTGGTGCGCCGGTGACGGACCCGCAGGGAAAGAGCGCGCGGAAGATGTCGACGAGCGTCACTTCGGGACGCGTCCGGCACGTCACTGTCGAAGTCATTTGCAGCACCTGACCCAGCTTCCCGACCGCGAACAGCTCCGGTACCTCGACCGTCCCTACCGCCGCAACCTTCCCGATGTCGTTGCGCAGCAGGTCCACTATCATCACATTCTCGGCGCGATCCTTCGGAGACGCGGCGAGCATCCGCCCGCGCTCGTCATCTTCCTCGAGCCAGCGACCGCGCTGCATCGTTCCCTTCATCGGGCGTGTGGTGAGCCGTTTGTCG
>DATLXE010000178.1:0-7495 GCA_035575795.1 Gemmatimonadaceae bacterium | reverse complement strand
AGCGCTGGATCGTCGCGGCGCAGCTTCCAGGCGAGTGCATGCTCCCGCCCGCCGCCGCCGACGATCAGGACCTTCATCCGAACGCCTGCTCGAGATCTTCCAGCAGGTCGCCGATGTCCTCGACACCGCAGGAGAGGCGGATGAGGTCCTCCCTGATTCCGAGCGCGGTGCGGTGCTCGATGGGAACCGAGGCGTGCGTCATCGACGCGGGATGGCTGATGAGGCTTTCCACGCCTCCGAGCGACTCCGCGAGCGAGAACACGCGGACCTTGCCGAGCACGGTCGCCGCTGCTTCTCGGCTACCGGTCAGCACGGAAATCATGCCGCCGAACCCGCTCATCTGTCTTTTCGCGAGCTGGTGCTGCGGGTGCGAGGCCAGCCCGGGATAGATCACTTTCTCATGACCGCACTTCTCGGCGAGAAACGCGGCGATCGCGCGACCGTTTTCGTCGTGGCGCGGCATGCGGAGGTGCAGCGTCTTCGTCCCGCGCAGTGCGAGCCATGCATCGAACGGCCCTGGCACTGCGCCGGATGAATTGAGAATGAACTGCATCCGCTCGGCCAGCTTGTCGTCGCGCACGACGGCGATGCCGCCGATCATGTCGCTGTGGCCGTTCAGGTACTTGGTCGTGGAGTGATATACAATGTCCGCGCCGTGCTCGAACGGGCGCTGGAAAAAGGGCGAGGCAAAGGTGTTGTCGACGATGAATAGCGCGTTCTTCCGCTTCGCGATCTGCCCGACGGCGGCGAGATCGGTAATCCGCATGAGCGGATTGGTCGGCGTCTCCATCATGATTGCAACGGTGCTCGCGGTGCAGGCGTCCTCGACCCGCTGCGGATCGCGGCTGTCGACGTAAGTGAACTTGAGACCGAAGTTCACGAGGATCTTGTCGAAGAGACGGAAAGTCCCGCCGTACATGCTCTCGCCGCAGACGATGTGATCGCCGGACTTGAAGAGCTTCATGATCGAGTCGGTGCAGCCCATACCGCTCGAGTAGGCGAAGCCGTGCGTCCCGCCCTCCAGCGCGGCGACGTTTCTCTCGAGCGCCTCGCGAGTTGGATTCTTTCCGCGGGCGTATTCGTAGCCCTTGTTCTTGCCCAATCCTTCCTGCACATACGTGGACGTTGTGTAGATCGGCGTCATGATCGCGCCAGACATGAGCTCGGGCCGCTGGCCGGCGTGGATGGCGCGCGTGCCGAACGCCGCCTTGAGGTCTTCGTCGAAGATTCGGGTCATGCTGGATTCACAGGTAGGATTGTCGGGGAAGTTAAATTACTCCGCACTGCACTGCGACTGTGACCGGCAACGGGAGGCGGATGGCGTACGAAGGCTTGATGGTCAGCGTTTCCGGGGTCCGGGGGCGGGTTGGCGAGGCGCTGACGCCTGAGATCATGGCGAAGTTCGCGGCCGGGTTCGGCGCGTGGGCCCGTCAAAAGGCGGGAGGATCCGCGACGATTATCGTCGGGCGCGACAGCCGCGTTTCCGGTCCGATGTTCCAGCCGGTCGTCATGTCGGCTCTCCAATCGGTCGGTTGCAATGTCATGGATGTGGGGATGGCGCCAACGCCGACGATCCAGCTCGCGGTCGAGCACCACCACGCCGCGGGTGGCCTGGCAATCACCGCCAGCCACAACCCGATCGAGTGGAACGCGCTCAAGTTCATCGGCCCGTCGGGACTTTTTCTCGACGCTGCCGAAGCGGCGGAGATGCGCGCCATCGTCGACGGTGACATTCCGCGCGCCGCTTGGGACAAGCTCGGAACGATCTCGAAGAACAGCGATGCGGCGCGCGAGCACATCGACAGGATCCTCGCGCTTCCGTTTTTGAACATCGAAGGAATTCGGAAGCGGAAGTTCAAGGTCGCCCTCGATTGCTGCAACGGCGCCGGGGGAGCCTTCATGCCTGTCCTTCTCGAACTGCTGGACTGCCGGCTCTCCACGATCAACATGGAAACCGACGGTCTCTTCAAGCGGCCGCCCGAGCCGGTTGCCGAAAACCTGGGCGAGCTGCAGCAGCTGGTGCAGAGCTCGCACGCGGAGATCGGCATGGCTGTTGATCCCGATGTCGACCGCCTCGCGCTCGTGTCGGACGAAGGCGTCGCGATTGGCGAGGATTACACGCTCGCCCTTGCCGCCAAGATCGTGCTTCGCCACCGCAAGGGTCCGGTGGTCACCAACCTCTCCACCAGCCGCATCGTCGACGACATCGCCCACGAGGCCGGCAGCCGGGTCATCCGCTCGCCCGTGGGCGAGGTGAACGTCGCGACGCGCATGCGCGATGAGAAGGCGCCGATCGGCGGAGAGGGGAACGGCGGCGTCATTCTTTCCGAGCTCCACCTTGGCCGCGACGCGCCTCTGGGCGCCGTCCTCATGCTCCAGCTGCTGCTCGAGGAAGACAAACCGCTCTCGAAGATCGTCGCCGCCTATCCGCGCTACATCATCGTCAAGGACAAGCTCGCGCGGCCGGACGCGCCCCTCGACAAGGTGTACGAGATCCTCAGGGGCGCGTTTCCCGACGCCGAGGCCGATATGCAGGACGGGCTGAGGCTGACATGGCCGGACCGGTGGGTGCACGTCCGCCCCTCGGGAACGGAACCGATCGTGCGTGTAATAGCCGAGGCCCCGGGCGCCATTGACGCTGAAAAACTGGTGTCCGATTGCCGGGCGCCGCTCGATGCCCTTGCCGCCCAGTCAACGTAAACGAGAATCAAATATGTGTGGAATCATTGGCTACATAGGAACGAGAGGGGCAACGCCCCTGCTGCTGGAAGGACTGCGGCGCATGGAGTATCGCGGCTACGATTCCGCGGGTGTCGCGGTGATGAACGGGGCCGGTGTCGAAACGCGCCGCGCGGCGGGAAAGATCTCGGAGCTCGAGGCGGCGCTCAAGGCGAGCCCAGCCGACGGTGACCTGGGAATCGGCCACACCCGCTGGGCGACGCACGGCGTTCCCAACGAATGCAACGCGCACCCGCACATCGACTGCAAGGGCAACATCGCCGTCGTGCATAACGGCATCATCGAGAATTCCGGCACGCTGAAAAAGGGTCTCCAGGCGCGGGGACACGTGTTCGCATCCGACACCGACACCGAGGTAATCGCGCACCTCGTAGAGGAGGCCTTCGACGGCAACCTCGAGGACGCGGTGATCGAAGCGCTCTGGCAGATCGAGGGGACGTACGGAATCGCCGTCGTCTCCAGCGACGATCGCGATAAGATCGTTGCCGCGAGAAAGGGCAGTCCGCTCCTGATCGGACTTGGAGAAGGCGAGTTCTATGTTGCGAGCGACGTTTCGGCGATTCTTGCCCAGACGCGCGAGGTCGTGTACCTGGACGACGGCGATGTCGCTGTGCTGACGCGTGACGGGTACAAGGTTCTGAACCAGCGCGCGCAGCAACTCGAGAAGGGCGTCAGCAAAATTGACTGGGACCTCGATCAGATCGAGCGCGGCGGCTTCGACCACTTCATGCTGAAGGAGATCTTCGAGCAGCCGGCGACCGTCGAGAACTGCATGCGCGGACGTCTGCTTGCCGACGAGGGCACATCAAAGCTCGGCGGTCTCAACATGACCGACGAGGAGATGCTCCGCTTCGACAACATCCTCATTACCGCCTGCGGAACGAGCTGGCACTCGGCGCTCATCGGCGAGCACATGCTCGAGGAGCTGACGAGAATTCCTGTCGAAGTCGAGTATGCGTCGGAGCTGCGGTACCGCAACCCAATCATCACCGACAAGACGCTATGCATCGTCATCTCGCAGTCAGGCGAGACTGCGGATACGCTGGCAGCGATGCGCGAGGCCAAGGCGCGCGGCGCGAGGACGTACGGAATCGTCAACGTCGTCGGCTCGACGATCGCGCGCGAGAGCGACGGCGGCATTTACGTGCACGCCGGTCCGGAGATTGGTGTCGCATCGACGAAGGCCTTCACCAGTCAGGTGATTGCGCTGCTCCTCTTCACGCTCAAGCTGGGCCGCCTGCGCAATCTTTCCGTCGTGCAGGGCAAGGATATCATCCGCAACATGCAGGAGCTCCCGGCGAAAATCCAAAGCATCCTCGACCGGGCGCCGGAGATCGAAAAGATCGCCGAGGAGTTCAAGGATGCCTCGAACTTCCTGTATCTCGGTCGTGGGTACAGCTTCCCGACCGCGCTCGAGGGAGCGCTCAAGTTGAAGGAGATCAGCTACATCCACGCTGAGGGATATCCGGCGGCAGAGATGAAGCACGGGCCGATCGCGCTGATCGACGAGAAGATGCCGGTCGTCTTCATCGCGCCGCATGATGCGGTGTTCGACAAGGTCGTGTCGAACGTGCAGGAAGTGAAAGCGCGCGGCGGTCGTGTGATTGCGATCACGAGTCGCGAGGAGGAGGTTCTCGAGGGGAAGATCGACTACGAGATCCGCATTCCGGAGACGGTGGACCTGCTTACGCCGGTGCTGGCGTCGGTGCCGCTCCAGCTCCTCGCTTACTACATCGCCGTGAAGCGCGGCGCGAACGTCGACCAGCCGCGCAACCTGGCCAAGTCCGTGACGGTGGAGTAGGACTGCGCGTTCTGCTGCAGCGGGTATCGCGGGCTGAGGTTCGCGTTGATGGCCGGGTGACCGGCAGGATCGAAAAGGGATATCTGTTGCTCGTTGGCTTCTCTCACGACGACACCCCGGAAAAGGCGAACTGGATGGCCGAAAAGGCTGCCGGGCTCCGCCTTTTTTCCGATGCTGATGGGAAGATGAACCTTGGGCTCGCCGACGTGGGCGGAGCGGTGCTCGTCGTTTCCCAGTTCACGCTTTACGGAAACGCCGAAAAAGGCAAGCGGCCGAGCTTCATCGATGCCGCGCGGTCGGAGACAGCGATTCCCCTGTACAAGAGATTCGTCGCCGGCATTCGCGAGCGGGGATTGCGGGTGGAAACGGGTGAGTTTGGCGCGATGATGGAAGTCGAGCTGGTCAACGATGGGCCGGTGACGCTGTGGCTGGAACGATAGCTCCCGTGCGGGTGATACTCGCGTCGGCTTCACCCCGGCGGCGTCAGCTGCTCGACCTGATCGGCATTGCCCACGAAGTGCGACCCTCGGACATCGACGAGACGGCGCTGCGCGGGGAGAGGCCCCGCAAATACGCCGAGCGGCTGGCGAGAGAGAAAGTGAGAGCGGTAGCGGAGTCGGACCCGGATGCGGTCGCCATCGCCGCCGATACGATCGTGGTGTGCGGTGCAAAGCTGCTGGGGAAGCCGTCCAACGCCGTCGATGCAGGCTCGATGCTGAGCGCGCTCAGCGGACGAATGCACAAGGTGGTGACTGCAGTGGCTGTGGCGCGGAGCGGAAAGGTGAAGTCGGCGGTCGAGGAAGTGGTGGTCACATTTCGTGCGCTGACCGATGACGAGATCGACGCCTACATCGCGACCGGCGAGCCGATGGACAAGGCTGGCGCGTACGGAATACAGGGCTATGGCGCGACGATCGTGAAGCGAATCGAAGGCGACTACTTCGCCGTAATGGGCCTTCCGCTCGTGAAGTTGGTAGGACTCCTTGCAGAGCTCGGCGTCAGATATGACTTCGGCGCGTTAAGCGTGAGGAGCCTTGGAGCACGTAAGTCGGTCTAGCGCTTACTCTGCGGCACAGCCACCCATCCGGTCAGCACAATGGAAACCGACGATGAAACTTCGAATCATGGTTGCCATACTCTGTCTCGCTAACGCTTGCGCCTTGGCGCCGCAGCGCGGGACGGTACCAACGGTGGGTGACGCTACGCCATTGGCCATCGGCGAAACCCTGTTGATCACCTCAGCTGCACTCAGCGAAAGGCGGCGCATCAATGTATACATGCCGCCCGGATACAATGAGGCCGCCTCGGCGCGCTTTCCCGTGCTCTACATGCCAGACGGTGGGCTCGCTGAAGACTTCCTGCACGTTGCGGGGCTAATCCAGGTATCGGTCGGGAACGGCACGATGCGTCCCTTCATTCTTGTTGGTATCGAGAACACCGAGCGCCGCCGCGACATGACGGGGCCGACAACCGTTAAGCGCGACAGCTCCATTGCGGCCCGCGTCGGAGGCTCTGCGGCATTTCGGACTTTCATTCGGACGGAGCTGATGCCGCGCATCAGGGAGCGCTATCGGACCACCGCGGAGACGGCGATCGTAGGCGAGTCGCTTGCCGGTCTGTTCGTAATGGAGACCTTCTTTCTCGAACCCGCCCTGTTCGACACCTACATCGCGTTCGATCCTAGCCTGTGGTGGAACGACCGGTCACTCGTGCGCAGTGCTGGCGATCGCCTTCGCGCGCACTCTCTCCCGGGCAAGACCGTTTATCTCGCCAGCAGCGGAGATGCTGGCCTGGCGGACCTCCTGAGAAGCCTCGCCGTTGACCTTGGGAAAAGTGAAGCGCAGGGATTTCGCTGGTTCCATGAACCAATGCCCCGCGAGTCTCACGGGACGATCTATCACCCAGCGGCCCTTCAGGCCTTTCGTACCGTTTTCAAGCCGGCCCCGGCGTTGTAGATCCAGAGTACGCGTGCGTGTCTTAAAAAAAAAGAGGCTTTCCAGGCCCTCAGACCGAACGTTCATCGATCAGCTCCCGCGCGCGCTCAATTATTCGGCGCTCGCCGTCGAAGGCGAGCATCGTGACCGCGTTCTCAATTGGAGCCCACCTCGCCTCGTTGACTTCCCAGTCGTGATCCTGTGTATCGCCCGAGACATAGCGCAGCAGATAGAAATGGACGCGCTTGTGAAACCTCACTCGTTCAGCGCCGTCCGTGCCCACGAACCAGTACTCGACCGTATCGATGAGTGACAGCAGCTCAGTGACCACTCCGGCTTCCTCGCGCGCCTCGCGCACGGCTGTCACCTCGGGGGATTCACCGGCGTCAACAAGTCCCTTCGGCAACTGCCAACGTGCCTGCGGGCCGACGGAAATCAGCACCACCCAGGTAATTCCCTCCGCGAACCGAAACACGACGCCGCCTGCGGAAAGCTGGTCGCGAATGGGCAGCTTCGCACCCTCCCCCGACGCACCCGGGTTCAGCGGGCGCGCTGTTTTGCGCGGTATCGCTCCTCCCACAGCTCGACCTTCGCGATCACGTCGGCAACGCTGATGCGCGGCATCCGCCCGGTGCGATTTTCCATCGACACCGGATAGTCTTCGCCCGGATCGCCGTACCTGTCTATTACGAGGTCCTGAAACTTCCTGTACGGGCCCGTGCGCCGCGGGTTGGTGTAACCAATCAGGCTGATGACGGGGCGATCCAATGCTACCGTCATGTGGAGCGGACCAGTGTCGGGCGACAGTACCAGCGCCGACGCATCGAGTATCGAGACGAGCTTCCGCAAGCCGCTCCCGAGCTGGGACACGGGTTTGTGCTTCGTCTGCTCCATGACGATTCTCTCTGCCGCAACCTCGCGCTCCGACCGCCCTCCGACGAGTACGGGCTGCAACCCGAAGCGCGAGTTAAGCGCGTCGCAAACCTCCGCCCACCGCTCCGGCGGCCAATCCTTCTCCCCC
>DATLXE010000177.1:0-1811 GCA_035575795.1 Gemmatimonadaceae bacterium | reverse complement strand
TCCCTTCTTCACTGTCTTCCAGAGCACCGGACTGGCCTTGTATCCGACGAGCCGGTCGAGCACGCGGCGCGCCTGCTGCGCGTCGACTTTGTTCGTGTCGATCTCGCCGGCGGCGGCGATTGCGCTCTGTACTGCGTCCTTGGTGATCTCGTGAAACAGGACGCGCCGAATACGCGCTCCGTTCTTGGTCTTGATCTGCTGCGCGACGTGCCAGGCGATGGCCTCGCCCTCACGGTCAGGATCGGTCGCGAGAAAGATCTCGCGTGAATCCCTTGCCGCGCTCTTCAGCTCGGCGACCGTTTTCTCCTTGCCGGGAATCGTCACGTAATCGGGCTCGAAGCCATTCTCGATGTCGATTCCCATCTTCTTCTCGGGGAGATCGCGCACGTGGCCGATTGTCGCCCGCACCTTGTACGCGCGCCCGAGATACTTGCCGATGGTTTTCGCTTTCGCAGGCGACTCGACGATTACGAGCGAGGTCGAGCCTGGCTCCGACGGAGCCTCGTCCTCGGCGATCTTGCTCGTTGTCTTTCTCGCACGCGTCGCCTTTTTCGCAGTCGTTCTCGCGGTGGTCTTGCGGGCAGCCGTTTTTTTCCTTGCGGTCGCCATTTATTAATGCACCGTGATGTTGTCGCCAGCGCCCGGCCCCGAATCCTCGAGACCAGTTCCCTCGAGCAGGCCGCGCAGGTCGTCGAGCGCGATGCGCCCGTCGAATTGCATCAGTGCTCTTTCGATGATGTGCTCCAGCTCCGAGCCGTTAATGGCGCCCGAGCCGTTCAGGGAAATGAGATGCCCCCACGCTTCGGGTGCGAAACGCCCCCGCTCGTGCGGTCCCATCACCCGGAATGTCGAAGGTGTCCGTTCGTCCATTTCTTTCAGTATCCTCTGACTATTGGAAAGCCCGGCCAAGCCCGGCTATCTGTTCGATAAGTTGTTGCCGCCCATGCTTTTCGGTGTCGAGCACATGGTCCGCGGTCTCGTAGAGCGTCCGCCGTTTCCCGTACAGCTCCCTGAGCGCCTCCAGAGGCTCACGCCCGGCAAGGAGCGGTCTCGTTTCCACTCTCCGGAGCCGCCGGACGACCGCCTCGGGTGACGCTCTAAGGTATATGATACGGGCAGTTGGGCGCAAAAGTTCGACGGAAGGGGTTTGTGTGATCCAGCCGCCACCCGGCGACAGCACCATTCCGCCGGCCCCGCTCAGCTCGACCGTCAGCTCGTGCTCCAGAGCGCGGAAGTGACTCTCCCCCGCGGTGCGAAAAATCTCGCGCACTTCCATTCCGGACCGCCGCTCAATCTCCGCGTCGAAATCGAGAAAGCGCCAGTCGAGTCTTTTTGCCGCCGCTCGGCCGATCGTGGTCTTGCCGACTCCCGGCAGTCCGACCAGTACGAGATGCGGGGCAGTTTTATCGTCCGTGTCGAGCACCCAGTGAAGTGATATACCCTTCGTAATTCCGTTTGAGCTCCCCGAGCGAGTCGCCGCCGAACTTCTCCAGCATCGCGTCGGCGACGACGAACGCTGTCATCGCTTCGGCAATCACCCCCATCGCTGGTACGGCCGTAACATCACTTCTTTCCGCGACGGCCTGCGCGGGCTCACGCGTTCGCGTCTCGACCGTCGCGAGGGGACGCATCAGGGTGCTGATTGGTTTCATCGCCACGCGCAGCACGAGCTGCTCGCCGGTGGTCATACCACCCTCGAGGCCACCGGCGCGATTGGTGCGCCGCCGCATTCGACCCGTGCGCGCATTTCCCTCCTCCGCGTCGATCTCGTCGTGAGCTTCGGAGCCGGGCCGCCGCGCGACCTCGAAGCC
>DATLXE010000176.1:0-1734 GCA_035575795.1 Gemmatimonadaceae bacterium | reverse complement strand
ACGGTCCCGGTCGATGCCCGCCAGCACCGGGTGATCCGCACGCTCCGGATTGACAGCCATCCCGTTCCGGTACGGACGGTTGCCGGGCATGACGACAGAGTGGTCGAGCTCGCCAGTTGTTACGCGGACCGGCGCCGGCAGCCAACTGCCATCGAACCGCGAATTCTGGTGCAACACCAGCACGCGCCCACCGCGCGCGATGAATGTCCGGAGATCGGCGGTCTGCCGCGCGAGCTCTCCCGTCCAGGAATCAGCGCCAATGACAAGCAGATCGCGCGTCGGCGAAAGAGCCGCAACGTTGCCGCTTCGGGAGGCGCGAACCCCGAGCAGCGTCAGTGCGCGAAAAGTCGTTCCGGCGCTGTCGTGAACGACGACGCGTCGCGTCCCCGCACGCCCGGCGCGCCGCAACGATTGCGCCGCGATGAAGACGGACGTCTGGTTTCGCGAGAGGGTGTCCGCGCCACGCACGATGGCGCCGGAGAGCGTATAAGACCCCGTCGCGAGACTCGCCGGCAGTGAAATTTCCACCCGCGTGCTTCGCGCTTCGTAGTAGGCAACGTTCGGCAGGTTGACGCGTCCGCTTACGACCGCTCTGCCACTTCCATCCAGCACCCGATATGCGAGTGCGATGCCCCGAAGGTCCTGTCGCGAGTCGCTGTCGTTCACCACGTGTGCGACGGGCGCCAGTGTCGTGCCCGCGTATACCTGACTCGTCCACAGCTCCCAGCTCAGAAGTATTGGTTGAAAGGACACACCGTACTGTCGCGCGACCGGCTTGGGCTTCATGTCCGCGAACGAAGAGATGCCCCACCAGTCGTGAAACACGATCGTGAAGGGCGTGATCCCGGCGAGATACGGATTCCTTGCGCGGGTGCGGCGGAAGATTTCGATCGCCTGGCCCGCCATCCATGCCTGATACGCGAGAGCGCGGCGCGGCTGCTCGGCATCGGGCGCGTGACCGGTCCAGTTCAGCTGTGCATCCGGCTGCTTGGTGTTGGACACGAGGTTGAAGCGCCCGTCGATCCCGGTGTAATTACCGGTGTTCTCCGTCATCGTGATGGGCTGAATCGTACCCTTCCGCCAGCAAACCCGCGGATCACGCATCGTGTAGAAGCTGAGAAAGCTGTTGTAGTACCAGCCCCAGTACCGGTGGATGTCACACACCTCGCCCACCCTCCCGAAACCATATCCCGCGTTGGCGATGTACACGCGGGTCGGGTCCCAGACGCTCAGCGAATCGTACATGTTGCCGAGGAACGCATTGATGCCATCGGCGCCGTTGCTGAGATAATGGATGTCGCGATCTGCCTGCTCGTTCGCCAGGACGTAGACGACGACGCTGGGGTGGTTCACCAGCGGACCGAGGACGTCCTTCCGGTACCACTCGACGCTCTCCGATAGCGGCACGGAAGGCGCTTCCGTCGTCTTGCCGCCCTTCGGCGTTCCGTAGTTTCCCTGAAACAGCATCATCCCCAACTCATCACAAACGTCGAACCAGACCTCTGAATGTCGCAGCAGGCGGATGATGTTCACGCCCTGACTCTTCAGGTATCGGACGTATGGCTCGACAAACCGGCGGTTCTCCTCGAGAGAGTCCGGAATGTTGCGGTCCGGCGGGTTGATGGCGTTGCCACGCAGGAAGATGGGCTTGCCATTGAGCAGAATGCGACCGCTGTCAGCGCTGACGCTGCGGAAGCCGAAGCGGACGCGCTCGGAGATGCTCGTGTCGCCGCG
>DATLXE010000175.1:0-3486 GCA_035575795.1 Gemmatimonadaceae bacterium | reverse complement strand
AGACTGGTGATGCGGGGATCGTTGGGAATCTTGAAGACCCGCCGATCGGTGTAAATGCTCATTTCGGCCAGATCGGCCTTCAGCTTTTCAGCGTCGCGTACCATGCTGCGGAACTTGTACATCTGAAACCGCTTGCCGGCGTACCCGACGCGGACATGCCTGTAAAACACCGGGCCGCGTGATGACACACGTATCGCGATCGCGATGACTACAAACAGCGGGGCAAGCACGACGAGCAGTGCTGACGCCGAAACAATGTCGAAAATGCGCTTCGATATGAGCTGTGGTATGCGCAGACTGGGCCGGGTCAGCCTCACAAATGGGATGTGACCGCGTTTGATCACCGTCGGAACGAACCCGGCAAAGGGGAAAACCGGATTGGCAATCATGGCGGTACAGCCGGTCTTCTCCGCGAGCTCGAGGACATCGATGAGTACGTCTTCGTGGAGCTGATCCGCGATCAGTATCGAATCGATGCTGTGCCTTTCCAGAATCCAGACGAGGTCTGACAGCCCGCCGAGGCAGTCTTTCGGCAGCGCGGCATCGGTGATCACCTGGCCGACGACGGCGATTCGCTGATTCATGCTCACCGCCTCCGCTCTCGCAATCTGATCGGCGCTGGCGCGGGAGCCAAGGATGATTGCGCGCGATACTCCGATTGGACTCGGACTGATTTTCTGAACGGCGTGGTAGAGCATGTGCCGACCGGCGCTCAGGACGGCGGCAACGATGCCCAGGAGCAGGAGAAACGCAATTATCGTCTCGATTGATGCGCCGTTCCACAACCGGCTCCAGAAAACGAGCGAGAGGCCGAGGCTCGACCCGGCGAGCAGGGTGGTAACGTTTTTCCAGCGCGGGCCGCTCCGGTAGTTGCCGAAGATCGTGAGGCCGAGAATGATGGCGGTAATGACTTCGATGCGCGGAAACGTACCCCGTGGCACGAAGCCCACCGAGGTAAAGGCGAGACGCGTAAGCTCATCGCCACCTCTGGCAAGGTTGACAGAGGCGTGGCCAACAAAGAGAAGCAGGAGATCGGTGGCGAGGAGCACGACGACCCTGACGACGCTCGCCATCGCGAGCGCGCGTTCCCGGGCGCGGGCACGCTGCTGGATGATGACTGGCGTGGGGCGAGCCCACGCATTCAGTCGGTCCGAGTCCGCGCCCGGCGGCTCGACGCCGGCGAGGGGCGTGGAGAAGCGCGGTTTCCTTGGGGGTAGAACTCTGGTCGGGTTAGTCAATGGCAGGGGCTTGGGCCGTCTGCGGGCGATGTTGAAAACGGATGACTAACATAGAATGTGAGCGGCTGGCTGGCAAGCGACTTTCACGCAACCGCGCTAAGTGCAGACGTTGTCACGACTTGTATCGCGCCCAGAATCGACTGAACGCGCTCGTCTTTCGGGGCGTAACCGACCCGACTGGGAGCGCCGCGGCGCTGCCGGGGATCCGTCGGGGGTTAACTGAAAAGAGCAGCTCGGCAATGGCATCGTCGCTTCTTTCTCTCACCGCGTCGAACGCCTGACCGGTGTGGCAGGGTCCCGCGGAGTGATAATCACTGCATACATAGCTGGCGACGCCGAGTTCCAATAACGCCCAGCCGGCATTCTCCGCCGCCGGCCCGTAACGTCCCAGCAGGGAGCCCGCATTCACCTGAAGGCTCGCCCCGGCACCCACCCATTCGTGAACGAGCTCCTGCGCGCGCTGAACGTCCGGGTACCGCTCCGGATGTGCCACAATTGGGGAATAGCCCTGCCTTGTCACCGCTTCCAGTGCGCGGGCGCTATTCGGGGGCACGGACAAAAAGGGAAATTCCACTAACGCAAAGCTGGACCCGGCCAGACGCAGAATGGGATCGCTCAGATCCACGTCAGGCACATCGAGCAGAATTTCGAACCCCCGCCACAGTTTGATCTGCGGGAAGTCACGCGCGGCTGCGTCCGCGAGAATCGCCCATGACGTCTGAACATCGGCGAGATACGAGTCGAACTTTGCGCGCTGCCCGAGCAAGGATGCCCGCAGGTGGGGCGTGGTGATGATCTGATCGATGCCCTGCGCTGCCATCGTGGCAATGCCACCGAGCGACTCTTCGAGGCTCGCCGCTCCATCGTCCACGGCAGGTATGAGGTGGTTGTGAAAATCCAGGATGGCTGGCACATTGACTAATCTACAGATGAGGCCTTTTGTAATCGACGCTCGAGTAGCGATAATCACTTCCAACTTTTCGCCGGAGCGCACAGGGATAGGGCAGGTCACGACGGAGTTTGCGCGGTTCCTCAGCAGCGAAGGAATCGAGGTGCGAGTGGCGACCGCCTTCCCATACTATCCGGAATGGCGGATTTACGCCGGCTACGAGGGATCGCTTTGGCGAGAGGAGCGGCTCGGGAACATCAAGGTTTTCAGGGCGTGGCACCACGCGACTGAAGCACCGCGCGCCTTCTCGCGCATCGCTCATGAGTTCTCCCTTTGTCTCCTGTCCATTCCGAATATCATTCGTGCGCTCCGCGGAGCGAGCACCGCCTACATAGTCTCGCCGGATCTCGCCCTCGCCTGGGTCGCCTCGTCCATCGCGGGTGTGATGCGAAAGCGCCGCGTTCTTTTCGTTCAGGATGTCATGCCCGATGCGGCGATAGAGCTGGGGATGCTGCGAAGTCCGGTGCTGATTGCAGTGTCGCGGCACCTCGCGCGCGCGTTGTACGCCGCCGCCGACGAGATCTATACTCTGGGCGATGGAATGCGCCGGCGAATCGGCGAGGCCACGTCCGCGCCGGAAAAGATCCGCGTCGTTCCGAACACGATCGATGCTCTGGAGCTTGCGCCCGTTCCGCTCGAGGCGAATCGCTTCCGCAGGCAGTTCGTTCCGGAGGGAAAGTTTGCTGTCGTTCATGCCGGCAACATGGGCGAGAAACAGAATTTGCCCCTGCTGCTGCGGACGGCCGCACTGCTGCGCGACGAACCGGACATCCATTTCTTTGTCATCGGCGACGGCGCGGTGAGGGACTCTTTCCTCCGTCAGAAGGCAGATATGCAACTCGACAACGTCACCCATGCAGGCTTTCTCGACCGTGAACTGCTCCCGGACATGCTGTGCGGTGCGGATGTGTTTCTCGTCAGCCAGGTGCCTGAGGCGATCGATATTGTCGTTCCGTCGAAGCTCGTCACGGCGATGGGTGCGGGTGCGATGGTAGTCGCGGCGTGCGCACCGCATAGTGAGACGGGCGAGATCGTGTCGGCGAGCGGCGGGGGAATCACCACGTCTCCCGAAGATGAATCGGCGCTCGCGCGCAGCATTCTTTCCGTCCGCGACGGTGAGGTGGATACCGCCCGATGCCGCCGTAATGCGCGGGCCTACGCCGTAAAACACTTCTCACGCCGCGAGGTGTATGGGCCGATCGCCGACTCGCTCCGCGCTGCCGCCAACGGGGGACTTCCTTCTCCGCGTCAACCCGAGGCGGAGCCCGCCCTGCCTGGAGCCGCGCTGGACTGAGCGTG
>DATLXE010000174.1:0-2895 GCA_035575795.1 Gemmatimonadaceae bacterium | reverse complement strand
CCGCTGTAGCCGCCGATGGATCCATCGCTCATTACGACACGGTGGCAGGGAACGACCACGGCAACAGGGTTCGCACCACAAGCCTGGGCGACTGCGCGCGTCGCCTTCGGCCGGTTGACCGCACGGGCGACATCGAGATAGCTGCGCGTCTTTCCGGGAGGAATGGATAGCAACTCGTTCCAGACCTCTCGCTGAAACGTGGTTCCCTGAAGGTCGAGCGGAAGAACGTCGTCAAGTTTCTCCCCTGAGATTCTCCCCAGCACCAGCTCCAGCGCGGGCCTGAGTGCTTCGTCGTCGGGACCAACCGCCGCCCCGGGGAATTGCGTCCTCAGCGTCTCGGCGTGATCGCCGCCGGCCGCCCTGATGCTGACGGCGCAGACGCCTTTGTCCGTCGCAGCTACCAGGACATCGCCAAGGACGCTCGGGCCAGAGGTGAATCTGATTTCCATTGACGTCGCCTCATTTGATGATGTGCTGACCGTTGTCGAACAATCGCAGCTTTCGACGATTGCGCAAAGACATTCCGGTTCGCGCAGAACCAGAAGTCGGCGAGGCATCGGCATTTGCCTTCGCCAGCTTCAGCGGCGGTAGCCGGGCCCTCTGAGCGCGCGTCCCGGGAGCGCGGCGGTTACTGCGCCTGCGTCGACTACCGGCACGCCGTTGACGATCACATAGCTCACTCCGCTGGCGACCTGCGATGGCTCCTCGAACGTTGCCCGATCGATGATCGTCTCGGGATCGAAAACCGTAATGTCGGCGAACATCCCCGCCCTTAGCAGGCCGCGATCGTTGAGCCCGACCCGCTGCGCGGCGAGCGACGTCATCTTCCTGATCGCGAACTCGAGCGTGATCACCGAGTCCTGTCGCACGTACTTCCCGAGTATGCGCGGAAAGGTGCCGAAGCCGCGCGGATGTCCGCGCTCCCGCCACTTGCCGTTCGCGTCCGGGCTCGTCGCGCCCGCGTCCTGCCCGACCGACACCCACGGCTGCCTCATCGCGAGCCGCAGCGCGTCCTCGTTGAACGAGAAATAGATCGCGCTCGTCCGCCCGCCGTCGCCGATCAGGATGTCGAACGCGGCGTCATACGCGTCCTGGTTGCGCAACCTTCCGATTTCGCTAAGGCGCTTTCCCTGATACTTCTTCAGCGAATCGACGTTCACCTCGTTGATCATGGTGCGCGCCGTCGTCCGGATTCCCGCCGCGCTGTCGGCGCCCAGCTCGGCCTTCAGGCGCGCCCGCACCGCCGGATCGCGGAGCCGGACCACCAGTGAATCGTTCCCGCCTTCCTGCGCCCAGGTATTCAGCATCGCCTTGAGTCCGGTGCCGCTCGCGATATATGGATACTGATCGGCCGTGACGTCGATACCCGCCCGGCGCGCCGAGTCGACGAGCGCAATCGCGGCTTCCATCTGGGCGAGCGACCGCGACTTGATGTGCCTTATCTGCCCCCACGTTCCCGCTTCGGCCGCGATGCGAATGGTCTCTCGCACCGCATCGAGCAGCGCGGCCCCTTCACTCCGCATGTGCGTGGCGTATCCGCCTTTGTAACGCGCCGCGTACTTCGTGAGCTCGATCAGTTCCTCAGTCGAGAAGTACACGCTCGGCAGGTAGATCAGGCCAGTGCCCAACCCCATCGCTCCGTCACGCATCGCCGAATCGATGAGCGCGCCCATGCGCGCCATCTCATCGGCAGTCGGGTGACGCGAGTCGTCGGCCATCACGGCTTCGCGCACCGAGCTCGTCCCTACATAGGTGCCGAGATTGATCGCCGTCCCCTGCTGCTCGAGATGGCGGAAGTATTCTCCGAGCGACCGCCACGGCCGCCGCGGATCTGGACTGTCACCGAATGAGATGTTCGGCCAGGCCGAGTGCACCTCACCGGTGATCTCGCTCGTGATGCCCTGCGTAATCTTCGAAACGGCGTGCGGGTTGCGCAGAATCGAGTACTCCGAGTGGCCGAGCATATCGATGAACCCCGGGGAGACAACCTGACCTCGCGCATCGATCACGCGCTTCGCCGTCATCCCGGCCACTGTCGGCCCCACGTAAGTCAGCCGGTCTCCACGCACCGCGACTGTGCCGCGGTACCAGGGATTGCCGGTGCCGTCGACGATCCTTGCGTTCGTGATGAGCAGGTCGTTGACCGCCCGGTCCCCACGCGATCCGGACGATGCGCAGCCGGTCGCCGCCGTAACCGCAAACGCGGCTGACAGAAAAATTGAACGTGAACAAATCATGAGATCTTCTGTGTCTTCTTTTTCAGGAAATCCATCAGGATGAACTGGCCGAGCGTCATGGTGTTGGTGAAGTAAGCCTTGCCCCTGGCGATCTCGGAAACCTTCTTCACGAACTCGACCAGAGCGCGGTCACGCGCAAGCATGAACGTGTTGATCAGAATCCCCGACCGCCGGCAGTTGGCAACCTCGCGCAACGTCTGGGCGATCACCGTCGTGTCGAGGCCCATCGAGTTCTTGTAGACCTGACCGTTCGGCATCGTCATCGCGCTCGGCTTACCGTCGGTAATCATCACGATCTGCCGCATGTCCTTCTTCTGCGCGAGGAGCAGACGCCGCGCCAGCTTGAGGCCCTCGGACGTATTGGTGTGATACGGACCTACCTGCGCCTGCGGCAGCTGGGCAAGCGGAATCTCTTCGGCCGAGTCGTGAAAGAGAACGACCTGCAGTGAGTCGCCGGGAAACTGGGTGCGGATCAGGGAGCAACTGCAACGGAGAACGACGCAGATATGTGCTGCGAGAGGCGCAGATTCTAGTTGCTAGAGGGGAACATTCAGTTGAGCCGGCTCGCCCTGGAATCTTCGGGTTTTTCTCGCGCTGCTGCCTTAGATGACAGGTATCTCATCAGGCCATAGATCATCTTCCTCACTTCAATGATCTG
>DATLXE010000173.1:0-1701 GCA_035575795.1 Gemmatimonadaceae bacterium | reverse complement strand
ATGTAGGGGAGGACCAGCGACAGGTGCGACCCGATCCAGTCGACGCTCTCGAATCGAACCGCGAACGCGATCAGCGCGGAGAGTACAAGCGCGGCTGCATCGGAGGCAAAGAGGTGGCGGTTCCGAAGCCTCGTCGGAAGTAGCTTACGTATCACTTAATATTGAAAAAATGGGTCACGAAAAATGTGTCATGAAAGGTCGCCTGCACGGCCGTAAAGGGCAACCACAATTAGATTGCCCACCGATGATAAAGTCACGCAACTGTCGAGCCTTCAAGCACATATCACCACCGCAGCGTAGATGCGCCTAGCGATCGTCAACCTCACGGGTGGCGGAATGAGCGGTGGCTACAGGAAGTACCTCAAAGAGGTTCTCCCGCGACTCGTCGCCAGTAGCGCCGTTACCAGAGTGGACATGCTTTCTCCGGCCGACACCGTCCCTCCGGAACTGTCCCGGCCCGCTACGACGCACGGCGAATGGGCACGCGGAGACCGCTGGCGGGGCTTCAGGGAAGCGCGCCGGCTGCTGCTCGCCCTCCGACCCGATATCGTTTACCTACCCACCGCGCGGTGGATATCCAGTAACGGGTTGCCGACAGTGGTGATGGTCCAGAACATGGAGCCGCTTATCAATCCCGGATACGCGAATCCCTGGTTTGAGCGGGCGGTGAACGTCGCGCGCCGAAAGGCAACGAAGCGAGCCTGCACCAACGCGACGCGGATAATCGCCATCTCGGCTTTCGTTCGCGATTTCCTTACCACGAGCTGGGAAATTTCCCCAGAACGGGTCGGGACGGTCTATCACGGAGTCGTCTCCGCCGGTGCGCGCGCCGTTCCGGTGCGACCCGGCGTGCTCGGGCGCGAAGAAGCGAACGGCGGTCCATTCTTATTCGTCGCGGGGTCGGTGCGGCCGATGCGCGGCATCGAGGACGGCGTTCTTGCTCTCGCCCGCCTGAAAAACTCATTACCCGGCCTGCGCCTCGTCGTTGCCGGTGCGTTGGAGGGGCGGGTGGGGCAGTGGTCCGCGGGCCTTCGCGCGCTCGTTTCGGAGCACGGGCTCGACAGCCGCGTCGTCTGGGCAGGCAAGCTTTCGGAGGGGGAAATGACGTGGTGCTATGAGAACTGCGCCGCGTTCCTGATGACGAGCAGGGTGGAAGCGTGCCCCAACATCGCCCTTGAAGCGATGAACAGCGGATCGGTCACGATTTCGACGAGGAACCCGCCAATGCCGGAGTTCTTTGTCGACTCCGCGCTTTACTACGATGCGGGAAACCCCGACCAGCTCGCGTTACAAATCGAACGGGTTCTTGCAATGCCCGCGCGCGAGCGTTCAGGGCTGGCCGAGTCCGGCAGGGAACGAGCGCACTGGTTCAACTGGGAAGAATGCGCTCGTCGCACTGTGGAAGAGTTGGGAGCAGCCGCCCGGTAGCGCGCAAACGAACTGAAGACTACCTGCTGGCGGCCATCGGCCTTGCGGCGTTGGGCTGCGGGCGAAAGCAAAGGCGTGAGAGGAGTTCTACCAGGGGCCCGTAGCCGAAAGCCGCGAAGCCGACAGCACCCGGCAGGTCGTCTTATTTGCCTTTCAACAATTGGAACGCCGCTGGATTTCTTCGCCGCACGGGGATAAACTGCGCGTACCAAAATGACAATCTCTCGTTCCCCTCAGCTCCACGAGGATTTCTCTCGCGAGGAGACGGTGGTG
>DATLXE010000172.1:0-1887 GCA_035575795.1 Gemmatimonadaceae bacterium | reverse complement strand
AACGCATCAGTCAGCTCGAGTGCGCGTACGAGGTGAGCGGTACCATTGGGGCCGGCACCGGCTTCGATCTCCATCGCTCCGTCAGGAGGTTCGGGTATATACGGCGGATTACAAACCAGCAGCTGCGGCATCGCGTTGGAGAGCAGCGCGACTGCGTCATCCGACCAGAGATCCGACTGAACGAACTCGGTGCGGCTCGACACGCCCAGCAGCTGCGCGTTCCTGCTGGCGACCCTGGTTGCTTCCTTGTCGATGTCGAGGCCGAGCAGGCGGGCGGTCAGGTCCAGCCCGAGCAGGTGCAGCCCGACGAGCCCACTCCCGGAAGTCAGCTCCGCCACCCGAATGGGCGCCCCGCCATCGCCGCCGGCGGCGCTCGCTGCCAGGTGACGGAGAGCTGACTCGGCCGCGAGGACGCAAAGCAGCGTATCCTCCGGGGAGAAGAACGCGCTGAAGGCAAAGGGCGGCGAAAAGCGCTCGAGACGGCGCGCCTCTTCCAGCAGCGAAGGAAGGCGCGCTGCTCCGGCACCGAAGGCCGGTAAATGCCGGAGCGTCAGGCCAGCCTCAAACGTTGCAGAGGCGCACGTCTTGCAAATTCGGCATTCATCGCGCAGCTGAAATGCAAGCGCCGAACCGCACTACCACCGCTCCCTGAGCCGCCAATGTTGAAGTCAATCGAGCTTCCAACTTTTTCCCTGGTGCGCCGGGACCATGCCGCCCCGGCCCCCGGGGAGTCGTTTGCCACGAGGCTGAGCGCGCTGCTGGCGTCGCCCGCTCTCGACGCGGCACTGGACGGCGAGCCTGGTCTCGAAGAGCGGTTGGTGCAAATGGGTCGCGACCTCGCCGACCGGGCCTATCCCGCCGACCGGACGACGACCCGTCACTCGGCACCGTGGATCGATCATGCTGCCCGTACGGACCTGCACCGCGCGCTGCTGGTCCTTTACAAGCAGCACGTACAACTCCCCGACGCCGATCAGCACACCTACCAGTTCCATCCGTTCGCATGCCGGATGATGCGCGTGCTCGAAGGTCCGTGGGAGAGCGACGTGCTGCGCCGAGTTCGAAAAGACAGGAGCTTTTCACTGGACGATCTCCCGGCCGAACCGGCGGAGTTCGCGAAGTGGTACCAGCTCACTGCCTTCGCGCACCCGCTTTACGAGCACGAGCTGTACGCGTTCCTCGCATCCGATGCCACCCGGCGCCAGCTCGAATGGTTTCTCAAGATGGAATGCGCCGGTGAGGCTGCGTTTGACGATCTCGTCGCGCTCGCGCAGGTTGGAACGCGCGGCGAGGTGAAGATGGAAATGGCCAGCAACTACTGGGACGAGATGGGAAGGGGAAAGAGCCAGGCGGTTCATACGCATCTCTTCCATCAGCTCATCGACGATCTCAGGATCGAAGCACCCGATGCCGGCGAGCTTCCGTGGGAAGTTCTGTCCGGGGTCAATCTCATGCTCTGGAGCTGCATCCACCGCCGCAACGCGTTTCGCGCCCAGGGCGTGCTCGGCGCCGTCGAGCTGCTCGCGCCGCAACGTTGTACGCGGGTCGTCCACGGCGCCACGCGACTCGGTCTGCGGAAGAAGACGGTCGTGTACTACGGAGCGCATGCGATCATCGACATCGGCCACGCCGAAGGATGGCTGGACCACGTCGTCGAGGCGCAGGTGCGCGAGGTTCCGGCGGCGCGCCTCGGAATCGCCGAAGGCCTGCTTGCCAGAGCGAACGCCAGCCTCGACTATTTCGATTTCTGCCTGGCCGGCTGCCGGACGGTGAGCTAGCGGGTCAGTCGCGGCGGAACAGTGAGCCGAGCACGCCGCCCGTTACGCCGCGGCCCTTGTTAACCAGCCGCAGCTGGTCGAGCTCACCGGCGTCGAGCCACACGCCGCC
>DATLXE010000171.1:0-4377 GCA_035575795.1 Gemmatimonadaceae bacterium | reverse complement strand
CGGTCGGCACGAGATAGGGCCCGAAGGGAAGCCACGGTTCAACACCGCTCAACACTGTTTCAAGCGGGTGAGCGGGTCAACCGGGGCGCAGGCTCGCGGCTCCCGCTTCGCTGGCGTGGAAAATCAGGCCCTGCGGCGCGCCCGATTTACCCTCTTCGCCATCACGCCGCTCAAGGTCGCTCGTCACCCTGCGTCCCGGCTGCCCGGCGTGCGCGCCGCGTTCTACCGACGAATCACAACGACTCACCCGGTCGGCGAGAACAATTCGCCGATCCACTGGAGGACTGCAGGATACCTATCAATATGAGCGCCGACCGCAATGGATCGCTTCGCACGACTGCCGCACAGCAGCCCGGCAGTCCTTCCACCGGCACGTTCGTCCGATGTACGTGCCACGCTCGTCCGCCAGAAACACGTCAGCGCCTCGATTGAAGCTCTGTGCGTGTCCTTGAAAGCGCCGCGAGCACGTCGCCAGTGGCGCAAGGTCGGCGTCGTCAGTGACCACCACCAGGACATCGATGTCTTTGGGATCCGGCTTGGCTGCGACGATGGAACCCAAAAGGGCAATTCGCCGAACACCAGCAATCTGTCGGACGGACACGACGAAACGGCGCAGCCCGTTGAGAAGTTGTTGACGGCGGCCATCGGAGGCGGCTCTCATCATGTGCGCTTCAATCGAGCGGAGGAACCTCGCTCAACGGTACCAGAACTTCGATCGACCGCGGCCGGCCCGGTGTTCGTGTGATCAAGCCATGCCGTTCGAGGTTGATGATCATGTTGTGAACTGACGGCGGTGTCACTTCGAAGTAGCGCTGAAAGTCGGCTTCCGCTGGAGGACGCCGGTTCAATTTGGCGTACGCCACGATGAACGCCAAGTACTGACCCTGCAACTTCGTGAATTCGTATTCCGACAATTGGTTGGTCCGGCCGTATCAGCCGTCAACGATCGCAACTGAGCCGCGGCGCGCTCGATCGGATGCGCCGTCGGCTCTAGTTGCTGTTAGGCTGCACTTGCTAGTATGTCTGATCTGACATATACTCCTCGTCGTGAGTCCGCGTGACAAGCCGTTGGTCTGGCTGCGCGGCGAAGTCAAGACCCCACCCTTTGGTTCGGACGCTCGAATCGAGGCGGGATTCCTGCTGCGCCGCTTGCAGCGGGGCGAGCTACTGAGCCTCCCACACTCGCGGCCGATGCCGAGCATTGGTCCTGGCTGTCACGAGTTGCGAATCGTCGATGCCAAGGTGAGCTGGCGGATCATGTACCACATTGCCGCCGACGCGATAGTGATTCTCGATGTGTTTAAGAAGCAGACAGAGGCGACTCCGAAAGCCGTGCTGACGGCTTGCCAGCGGCGCCTGGGTGAATTCCAGCGGCTGACGGCAACGAAGAAAGGTGCGGGCCATGCGCAGCGATAAGCGGCGGAAGCTGGAACGGGCTGGGTGGGCGTTCGGAGATGCCGGGGACTTTCTTCGTCTGTCCGACGATGAGCGTCGGTTTATTGAAACGAAGTTGGCGCTCGCCGCTGGATTGCGGCAATGGCGGGAACACCTGGGGCTCACGCAAACCGAAGTCGCGAAGCGTTTTGGTTCGAGCCAGTCGCGTGTCGCCAAAATGGAAGGCGCGGACAAAACCGTGACCACCGACTTGCTCCTGCGCTCGCTGTATCGACTTGGCGCCGAACGCCGTGACGTCGCCCGCCTCTTGAACCAGAAGCATCGAACCCGTGCAGCCTAACGGTCCGAATGAGCCGCGCGCCGCGGCGACCTGATGGCACGAGACGATGGGCGCGTCGGCTCAATTCGGATGTTATCCGGCCTGCTGGATGACGATGCCGTTAGCGTCGCGAGCATTCGCCAACAATCGTGTCACGGCACGACCACGAGCCCGATCCTGAGGCCGGCGCAAATACGGTCCCCGATCTGCCGCAGCCGCTCACGCTCGTTCAATCCGATGGTTCCGCAGTGAATCACGAGAATGGTTCGAGCGCGATTCTCAAGCCCCAGCAGTGCTTGGCCAAGGCCTTGAGTCAACTTGCCTGCATGTCCGATCTCGCCGAGGCACTTGACCTCGATCCCGATCGAGCCTAAGTCCGGATGCCTGAAGACAATGTCGAGGCGGTTGTTGCTTCCGAGAACGTGTACATCCGCACCGCTTTCCTCGCAAAACGACTGCCAGGCCGCCTCCGATCGATCCCGATGAATTGCGTGCGACGTGAGGCACGCGTTGCCCGCGTCAATCCCGAGATCCGCTGCGAGAGCGACGACGCGCTTCCACACCTCGACTTCCAGCGCTGGTTCCGCGTCGTACGCCTCGGCGTATCCCGGCCCCGCAAGCCGCTCCCGAAGCAAATGCCAGACTTCGTCGGTGTCTTTCGCCGTGGCTGCGTTCGTCATTTGTTCTGTCACAAGCGTTGTGCATTCAGTCCGGATAACGCCTAAGTTAACCTGCGAGCGAGTCAACCACGGGCGAGCGAAGCGAGCTTCCGAAGATCGCTCGTCAGGTTCAACGATCGTTAGGCCGCAGGACATTTGCGCAGTGGCATCACTCGAAGCCGTACCGCCGCAGGAAGTCCGCCACGCGGCGGACGCTGCGCGTGCGTTGGTCGCCGTTGGTGAAGAGCGTCTCGTGACCCGCGCCCTCGAAGTACTCGACCTCGTGGACCTTACTCGCCCCCGCGAGTGCCCCCTCGAACAGGCGTGCCCGGCCGATCGCGGTCATTTCCGATCCGCCGCCCACAGGGCTATCCGCGGTGCCGTGGAGGAGCAGCGTCGGTACGCCAAGCACGCCGACGCGAGCCACCAACTCGGGCGGATACGCTCCGGAGTTGAGGACGACGGCGCGAAGTCCCTGTCCCGTCCCTTGGCTTGCGGTGCCACGCTCGAGTGCGTAGTTGAGCGCGGCCACCGCGCCGCGCGAATGGCCCAGGAGTGCCACGCGCTCCGCCTGCACGCCGGGCAGCGCTCGCGCAGCCTCGACCAAAGCGCCGACGACGGCGAGCGCCTCCGGCGTCATGCCTGTTGATGGCATGGGCGGCGCCTCAGGGCATTCGATGGGTGTCACGAACTGGGTGCCCGCGCCTCGTCGCCCGGCGAACCAACAAGCGGCAACCGCGACCGCGCCAGTTGCCCGTGCGAGGTCGCGCGCGAGTGCGACGTACTCGCGCGCGAAGCCGTGCGTGCCATGGAGGACGAGAAGCACCGGATGCCGGCCCGGCGCGGCGGGACGGGCGACAGCGGCGGCGAGCGTCTCGCCCGCAGGCAAGACGACGCGCACCCAGTCCACGCCGACAATGGTGTCCGCGCCCACGGGCACCGCCGCGGATTCGAGTACCACACCGGACGCCCGGGTACGCGCGCCAGGCGCGCACGCGGGGGCGATTCCCAACCAGACTGATGCGCCGACCGCGAGTGCCGCAAATCGCAGAGGCCGTCCATACATAGCCGTCACCTCGTGAAGGTTGCGGCCTAACTGGTCTTGGAGTAGACCGCAAACTCTTCGCTGCAGCCATACACCCGCGACGAAAGAGCCGGACCGCCCGCAAAGCCTTGAATGCCGGGATCCTAACACGGTCCGGCAGAATTCAGCGGACCGTGGTTACACGCATCGCCCGTGGGAAGGCGGTCGGCGTAATGCCGTGCCCGCCCGGCGCTTACGTCGACAAACCGACGCGTGAGCCGTAGTTTTGCCGCACCGTAATTCAAGACGCGCCCGTGGATACACGCCGGAGCCCGCAACAAACCACGATCAGAGCCGATTGAGGGGGCTTCTCACGCCCATCGGTCCCTTAAGACCGAAAAACGTAGCGCAGGCGTCCCGGTCCGCGCCGGCAGGGATTCGCCATGGAGGCATCGGGGCACCCCGCCGCTGAAGTGATCGTCACTGATGACCGGCAGACCCCAGCCGACGCGGGGGCGTCAGGCACGCGCCGCAACAAGCCGGTCGGCGCAAGGTAGCGCCCGACGGGAAGCCCCGGTTCAACACTGTGCGCCCGACCTTAAGGTCGGGCCTACCGGCCGATCCCGAGCCCCGAGCCCGAGCCCGAGCCCGAGCCCAGATCCCGAACCCTGAACCCTGAACCCTGAACCCGAACCTACCTCTTGTACCTGACCTTCCCGCCGACGATGGTGTACATCACCTGGGCGGTGGGGATCTGGTCCTCGGGGATCGTCAGGATGTCCTTGGACAGGACTACCATGTCGGCATACTTTCCGGGCTTCAGTGATCCCCTCGTCTTTTCTTCGAATGCCGACTTTGCGCCGTTGATCGTGTAGGACTTCAACGCCTCCATGCGGCTCATGCGCTGATCTGGAAAGAAGACCGAGCCGTCCTTCAACTTGCGGCTCACTGTCGCGTGGTAGCTCACGATCGGGTCGACG
>DATLXE010000170.1:0-3547 GCA_035575795.1 Gemmatimonadaceae bacterium | reverse complement strand
GTGATCCTCGAGGGGGCGCCCGCGTCGCTCGTGGCGATCGGGGAGCGCCAGTATCCGTGGATGCCGATCCGCACGATCATGCGCAATCCGTTCGAGTCGATCCTGAAGGTGAAACGGATCAACGCCCCGATGCTCTTTCTGCACAGCCCTGAGGACCGCGTGATCCCGATCGACGAAGGGAGGAAGCTGTTTGCGGCTGCGGCCGAGCCGAAGGCGTTTGTCGAAGTGCGCGGCGGTCACATCCAGCCCGCCGACGTCGACGCCGCGAGGATGTTCGGAGCAGTCCGCGAGTTTCTCGAAACCCGTGGACTGCTCCAGGCACGATAGCGTTTACTTCGGGTAGCCTGCCGAGGTCTTCACTTCTTCGATCTGCAGGGTGTGGCGCTCGCTGTGGCCCGAGATCATCAGTATCCACTGGTGCACGTCGAGCATCTTGAACACGGGATGCGGGCCGCCGTGGGCACGCAGGTCCTCGGTCGTCGTCTTGACGAACTGGACCGTGCTGTCGCGCGCCGTGTTGAAGTCCCTGGCGAGCGCATCCTTCGTGGCCCACTTGTTGACGGGCTTCAGCACCTCAGGCGCCTGGAACTTCGACGTCCGGTCCACGAGACCTGCGAGCATCTTGTCGTCGGCCATGCGCTCTTCCGGTTTGGGCCCCGGCACCAGCATCATCTTCGTCTGCACCATACCGAGGATCAGGCCTTCGCTGAGAGCGATGTGCTCGGCCACTTCGGCGATCGACCAGCGGTCGGGTGCGGATTTGAACTTCCACTGCGCGTCTGTCAGCCCCTCGATCGACGTCAGGAACTTTGCGCGCGTTCTCTCGAGATGGGTCACGGCCGCCTCGCGGTCTGCCGTCGCGGACTGGGCCATCGGCGGCGCGTGCATGGCGTGCGGCGCCGGCGGAGTCGGCGGCACAGGCGGCACGGGGGGCGTCGGCGGCGTCTGTGCCGCCGCGGAGGCCGCAGTGGCGGTCATCAGCAGACAGGCTCCCGCAAGATGCTTGAACGTCATAGCTTCTCCTCTGAGTTGATAAAAACTGAGCTCAGCTATTCTAGCCCAACGATCACGGCCTACGATGACCGCCTCGCGGAAGCGGCAAGGGCAAGCGGCCTGACGGTTGTCCAGCCCGGACGTTAACCTGAGCGGCCCCTACTTCACCGGCGCGACGCGCCGCAGCTCGTCGAAGAAGTTGAACACGAACACCGCGCGGTCGCGCTGCTGCTCGCTCACCTCGGGCAGCTTGATCATCGCGATCCGCAGGCCGTCGGGATGCAGGTCGTAGGGGCGCTCGTTGCCGTGATGCATGACGGCGACCGGCGCCCACTGCCGCGGTTTGTCGGCGTTGAAGACGTCCCCCGTGACGCTGTAGCTCGACGCCATGATGAAGTTCGGCGCCCCGAACGACATGTACAGCAGCTCGTTCTTCTTCGTCGACCAGGCCGGATGCACACCGCCGGCGGTGGAGACCTTCCACTTCCCCTCCGTTCCCTGAAACGGCCGCACGTAGATCTCCCTCGCCCCTGATTCGTCGGACATGTAGGCGATCCAGCGGCCGTCTGGCGAGAACATCGGCGAGGTTTCTACGGCTGGGGTCGCGAGAAACGTGGCCGATTGCCCCGCCCTCCAGCCGGTCTTCTCGTCCCCTTCGATTGGCAGGATCTTGAGGTCGAGCGACCCTGACGGCGACCGCTCTGAAAACGCCAGAAACTTTCCACTCGGGTGAAACGACGACGGCGTCTGAGCCGCTGGACTGTCGGTCAGTCTCTGCACGTCCCCCGTGCCGTCGGAGCGCTGCCAGTAGAGATTCAGGGCTCTCGCCTTGTCCCGATCGGAGGCGAACGCGATACGCCGCCCGTCCGGCGTCCAGACGGGCGCGATATCGACCTTCGCATCGAAGGTGAAGCGTGTCAGGTCGCGCGCCTCCTCGTGGATCCAGACGTCCGGCCCCCCCCCGGGGGAGATCGTCATCGCGAGTTTCCTGCCGTCAGGGGAGAAGCGGGGGTGGAACCAGTCCGCTGCGTCGGCGCGCAGAACGGTCGTCGTCCCGGTCGCGTCCATCGTGTGCACGGGTGCCATCCGGGCGGCGCTAACGCCTGCGACGTAGACGATCGTCCCCGTGTTCGACACGGAAAACTGCGCGGCGCCCGTGGTGGGCGACGACATCACCCCTTCGAGGACCGGCGCAGGCGTGCCTACGGTTGTCAACCGCTCGAGATCGAACGGGACCGCGAATAGCGTTCCCTGGGTCACATAGACGAGATGTCCGCTGCCGACGTACCTGGCGTGGAACCCCCCACGCAAAATCATCGTCGCAGGGCCTCCGTTGAGCGGCGTGACCATGACGTTGCCCGAGTCCCACTGCGCAGGCTCCGAAGCGCCGCCATACAGGACCCCTTTGCCGCCGGGCAGCATCTGCGGCCAGCGCTGGGTGATCTCCCCATCCGCGAAATCTCCGAATGGGGCCGCGACTCCACCGGCGGCCGGCACTTTCAGCAGCTTGACGTTCGATCCCGAGTCCGGAGAGAAGATGATCGAACCGTCCGCGGTCCAGGCGCCGCCGCGGCCGTTCGGAGCGTCGCACAGCGTGACGGCCGCTCCGCCGCTCACCGCAATCTTCTTGAGTTTCCCGCCAGCGAAAAATGCGAGCCACTGCCCATCGGGTGAAAAAAACGGGCCGAATCCTTCGGTCGTTCCTGCGAGCACCGTCGTCTGCAACTGGTCCAGGCGGCGGATGGAGATGATGTTTCGATTGTTGCTGGCGGAGACAAGGGCCAGCGTTCGTCCATCAGGAGAGAGGGCCACCGCCGGCGCCACCTGGACGGCCAGCGTGGAGTTCGCCTCGATGCCGGTTTCCGCCGACAACCGCACGGGTGCCGGCGCGCCAGGCGTGCGCCACGGCGCCCAGGCGATGAGCACCGCAGCGGCGGCCGCGATGGCAGCGGCAGCGATGAGCCACGGGGCAAGACGTTGCCACCGGGGGGTCACGGCGACAGGCGCCTGGGGTGCCGCGGCCCGCTCCTCCACCGGGGCAGCGACCGCTTCGTCCAGTTCGAGGCGCGCGTCACCGATAGCGCTGAGACGTTTTTTCGGATCCTTCTCCAGGCACCGCCGCAACAACCGCCGAACGGAGCGCGGCAGATCTGACGGCAGGGACGGCCAATCAAGATCGTCCTTCAGCACCGACGCGAGGGTGATCGAAATGTCATCCCCTTCGAACGCGCGTTTGCCCGTCAGCATCTCGAACAGCACGACGCCGAACGCCCAGATGTCGGCCCGGCGATCGACCACACGTCCACGCGCCTGTTCAGGCGCCATGTCGGCGGCCGTCCCGAGCACGACCCCCATCATCGTCGCCCTCGCCGTCAGCGTCGGGGAGTTCATCACCTGCGGGCTGGACGTCGTGGCGGGGTCGAATGCCTTCGCAAGGCCGAAGTCCAGCACCTTCACGGTGCCGTCCGGACGGACCTTGATGTTCGCCGGTTTCAGATCGCGATGGACGACGCCGAGCTCGTGCGCGCACTCGAGCGCGTCGGCGATCTGCCGG
>DATLXE010000169.1:0-2818 GCA_035575795.1 Gemmatimonadaceae bacterium | reverse complement strand
CGCAACTTGAGGCGACAGCGATGTCAAGCGCGTAGCGCCCGACGAGCGGATCCGAGGAAGTCGGCGCGGCCGGCGGCGCCGGAAGAACGGACGACGACACGGGCCCGGGCTCCCGCGCCGGACTCGGGGGAATGCCCACCGATGGACCGGTTGGCGGACGTTGACTGTCACACGCGAGCGTCGCCAGCATTACGGCGGCGACGACGATTGAACGCCAATATCGAGGCATCTTCCTCCTCCTTACTTTCCGAGTGCGATGTTATCGACGCCCATGGGGTTGCCGCAGCACGGGGCAGCGGGGTTCGTCAAGGTGATCTTGAGGATGTCGATTTGCGCGGTGGCGCTGGGATTCGAGACCGTCCGGAAATTGCCGAACGTGTTCGGTACCGTTCCGGTCATCGTAAAGACCGGAGTCGCGCCTCGAAGGTCTGTCGGTCTCGAGCTCGACGCGCGGAGACCGGTGATGACGTAGGGGATCGGTGTGGTGCTCGCGTATAGATCGATCGACTGGAAACTGAAGAGGGCGCCGCCGGCCGTCACCTGAAGCTCACCCACCGTCGTCGTGCCTGCCTCGGCCCGGAACCGGATGAACGGACGCGGATTGCCGTAGTTCGCGCCGGCCTGCCAGCTTCCGGATCTCGGCAGGATCCTCACGCCTGACTCGTCGTAGCTGGCGACCGCAACCCCCTCGCTGGTCAGATCGCTGAAGGTGACCATCGTCGGCTGGAATGGGCCGGCGGGCGTGGCGGGTGCGGTACTGCCACCAGCGCCGCACGCCGTAGAGAGAGTCAGCAGAATGAGCACCGTCGATCCGTGTGTCTTGAGCCGCACAGTTCCCCCTTGTGTTCCGAACGAGTCCCCCGTGCCGATCATCGGCCCACTTCATAAAACGACGAGGCGGCGACATTGCGGACACCGCGCCGGGACGCCCAAGTCTGTTAGGGAAAACGTCAACTTTGTCCGGATCGTCGCGCACCGGCGTTTTGACTATCAGGGAGATGCCATTGCCGAACCGATATCGTCACTTTGCAGTCGCTGCAGTCCTGGGCCTTGGACTCGTGTTCGCGTCCTGCGACAAGAATCGTCCCTCGCCGACTGGCCCCCTGATCGTGACAGCCCCGGTCCGACTCGAGCTCATCGCGCCGGCGGACATCGCACCAGGCGAATCCGTGCAGTTGACGGTGAATGCGATCAGAGCCGACGGCTCAGTCGAGAACGTGAGCAGCAAGGCGCAATGGACGCCCACGACGTCAGAGATCCTGCAGGTCAGCTCCACGGGGCTCGCCACAGCAAAAAACCTCGGGGAGCAGACTGTATCGGCTCAATTCTTCGGACTTTCGGCAACCGCGCGGATACTTGTGCTGCCCAAGGGCACGTTCCGCCTCAGCGGGAATGTCAGGGAGAGCGGCTTTGGAATCGGCAACGTGACGCTCACCGTGATCTCTGGAGTCGAGGAAGGTCTCACAACAACATCCCGCTCGGACGGCTTCTACGCCCTCTACGGGGTCAGCGGCCCGGTGCGGATCGATACGAAGAGGGACGGGTATCTCACGGGCACGCAGCGGCTGGACGTGACCGCGCACCGCACCGGCTACGATTTCGAGATGGTGCCTGCCCGGCCGAGAACTGACTACCGGGGAACCTACACGCTCACGATTGCCGCCCCCTCGTGCCGTTCCGGGCGGGGCACGTTCCCCGACGAGGCCCGGCGCCGTGTGTATACGGCGAACGTGACGCAGGACGGCGCGCGGCTGACGGTGAGGCTGAGCGACGCCGACTTTATTGTCACCAACGGCCGTGGTAATGGCTTTGTCGGTTTCGTCGACATAACCGACATGATCAGGTTCTCCCTCAGCGATCCTGACTTCGATTATTACTACACCTACTCGGACTACGACATCGCGGAACGTTTCGATGCCGGCGCACTACTGGTGGGAGGAATCGCGTCCGCCAGAGGCACAGCCACGGCTATTTCAGGGACGTTGCGAGGATCGATTCAGATCGCAAGCCGCCCGACACCGCCGTTTCCCAGACCGTTCGTCTCTGCATGTCACTCGGATAAGCACGGCTTTGAAATGGTGCGACGTTAGCGGCTCATGGTCCGGCTGCGCCTGGCTGTTCCCGTTTGCCTCGCCGGAGCGTTGCTGCTGCCGGAGATGGCCGGCCCGATATCCAAGGTCGCGGCGCGCCCGCACAATCTTCTGTTGATCACGCGCGACGCCATGCGGGCCGACCGCCTGCCCGCGTACGGATTCACAGACGTCGAGACCCCGCGCTCGACCGGATCGCGGCCGAAGGGACCGTCTTCGAAGAAGCCTTCGCCGCAGTGCCGCTCACGCTGCCGTTGTGCCGTTGAATCCTTCCAACGATCTACTCCGCGCGCGGCAGCGTGCTCGGAACACCGCGCCGGGACGCCCAATTCTGTTAGGAAAAACATCAAAACGACCACTGGGAAGGGTGAACGGGGACGGCGGAAGTGCCTCCTCGATTTCGCCGACCCCAGTTACGCTGCGCTCAAGAGCCAGTTCCAAAGAGCGTCCCTAACACCCAGCCACTTCACTCGGCCTTCGGCCTCCTTCGTGGCCGGTCCGTCGATTCAGGCACGCCGCCACTCGCCTGCGGCTCGCGGCGAGCGAGCTCGCATCCCTACGTTCCAGCCGCGCTGCTCGGTGGATCGTGCCGAATGAACAGTGTTTTCGCGTCGCGAGCGAGTTCCAGAATCTGCGAGCCCACCACCATGTCGCGTGAGCTGGCGGTGTCCCGGCGCTGCGCTGCCGACAAAAAACACCGGGTCGGGCGAAACTTACCTGCGGCCGGG
>DATLXE010000168.1:0-4326 GCA_035575795.1 Gemmatimonadaceae bacterium | reverse complement strand
CGGACGCGTAGGCACCGTAACGGCCGCCACACTTCCGGTGGGACTGAGCTCGACGACCGCGGTTGCCTCGACAACTCCCTGCGATACGCTGTTGATGACAAGCACCCATTTCCCGGCCGCCGGCCTCTGCCACAGGACCGCGTACATGCCGGGCCGCGACGCGGCCCTGATGTTCAGCCGCATTGTCTGCCGCTTTCCGTTCACCACGCCCTCGGCGGTGCCGGTAACGGTTTTATTCATCAGGTCGCCGTGGTGGTACGTGCGTACCGTAAGAAAGGCATTACGCGTATCCTGGTCGAACGGATTTGCGGGATACTCGATCGCGATCCAGGGCGGTCCGGCGAGTGCGGCGCTGAAGGCGGTCACCGACAGCGCAGCGACGAGGGCAAGGGAGCGAAGCAGTGTACGGGTCATTGGAATCTCCTGAAGGTTTTCACGTCGCTATGATGCCGGCCGAGTCTCCCAGGTTGAAACGCGATTTCGCAAATGTTGTCGCGCCGATTCCGGTTCAGTTGGTTGAACGAAGCGTGACCGGTCCCTTGAAAGTGCGGACCGTCACGCGCGCACCGCCCGCATTCACTTCCATGTTGAGCTCTGATCCCCGGCCGAACTTGCCTGCGATCGGAGCACGATTCGTAAGCTTGTTGGCGATCGTACCCGAGATACTGATGATTGTAACCGAGGCGCTCGACTTCGCCGGAATGCCGACGTCGACCGCTCCGCTGTGGCTGTCGAAGTCGAAGACTCCGGAGCGATCAACCTGGCCGCTGAACGTGATGCTCCCGCTCACCGTCTCAGCCCGCGTCCGCTCGAAGCTGCCTCCTTCAATGCGAATCGGGCCGCTTACCGTGGAAAGCGCCGCATCCGTGCTGCCGCCACGCAGCGACACCGAGCCCGTCGCGCTTTTCGCGCGCAGCCATTTCGGTGAGCCCGTCACTCGCACATCGCCGTCGATCGCCTCGGCGTTCAGCTCAGCAGGACTTCCATCCACCTGGATGTTTCCGCTGACGACGTAGAGATCCAGTCCACCGGCCACGCCGGTGACAGTGATGTTCGCGGTTGCGGTCTTCACCCAGAGCTTGCTCCGCGACGGAACCCAGACCTCGAGGTGAGTAGGCTGCGGGTGCCTGTCGTCCTCAGATTCGACGAACATCTTCGCGCCCTTGTATCCGCCGCCCATGTGCACTCTTTCGCCTTCTGCAACTTTCGCCCGCACAAGCACGGTGTCTTTTGCCCATCCGCGCACGGTGACGCTGCCCACCATGTTGTGAATGCGGAAGGCACCGTCCATCGCCAGCGGCAGGCGGCGTTCGAACTTCGCCTGCGCCTGGGCAGTGCCCGCGCCGAAAACAATGGCCAGTGTCAACGCATTTCGCACCACTCGCGCGCAGGCAAAGGTCATCAGGAGCTCCTCGTCATTTCGGTCGTGCGGCGAAGCAGGTCGACCTTGTGCCGATAGTTCGCCGACAACATCTCTACGAGTGTCCTGTTGCCTGGGTCCCGGGCAAGAGCATTGCGAGCTTCGAGGATGGCGTCATCGATGATGCGAAGGCTCTTCTTGAGCTGCACGACCGTTTCCGGCGCCAGCACTCCCTGCTGCTTCTCGAGAATATCCGTCAGCGTCGCCGCCTCACGGAGGTAATTGCTTTCCTCGACGGTAAACGCAGCCAGCGTCGCCGCTCCAGCTGGATCGGCCGCATTGGCAGGCAGCGGAGCTGCCACCACCGAGGGCTCCGCCCGATCACGCAGATAGAGCGCGGTGCCGCCCGACGAGACTAGCGCCACCAGCAACCCCGCCGCCGCGAGCGCATATGGCTGTGCGCGGAACCGACTCGCAGACCGTCCCGAAACCGTTCGTTCCACCCGCGCGTCGCGCTCGATCACGCTTCGGATCTCGGCCCACGCCTGCGCCGGTGGCTCGATCGCACGCGGTAGTGCCGCCGCCTGCACCGCCAGCTTTTCCAGGTCATCGACTTCACTCCGGCAGATCGCGCATACGCCGATGTGATCGAGTACGGGCACGCGCGCGTCTTCCGTCAGGTCGCCCGCGACATAGTCGTCGAGCAGGTGCCTCACCACTTCGTGTGTCATCTCTCGAGCCTCTCCCTCAATAGTCTTCTGGCGCGGTGCAGCTGCGCCTTGATCGTTCCCACTGACAGGCCAAGCTGGCTGGCGATCTCCTGATGCTGGTAGCCCTCGACGTCGTGCAGCACGAACGCCATCCGCGCACCACGCGGGAGCGATGCAATCGCCGACTCGAGGTCCATCGAGAGCTCGATGCCACTCGACTTTGCCGCACCTGGCAGCTTTCCCGTATCCTCCATCGGCAGCACACGCGCGGTTCTTCTTCCATCGCTGCGCGCATTCTCCAGCATCACGTTCACCGCCAGCCGGTGGAGCCACGACGAGAACGCGCACTCGCCACGGAACGTGTCCAGCCTTCGCCACGCGCGGATGAACACATCCTGCATCAGCTCCGTCGCGCTTTGCGCATCTCCTGCCATCAGTCTCAGGCAGAGCGCATAGATCCTCGGCGAATGCTCCCGGTAGATCTTTTCGAATGAGTCGACATCGCCGACCTGCGCGCGCCGGACGTTGGTCGCGCCCGGGTCGCCGGCCGGATCCATGGTTTCCACCGCAAGCATCTTCATTTTCGCAGGCATATGACGCCAGTCGGCGCCCGGAGGTTTAAAAGACCCCGGACGCCGATTTCGATCCCCCATTCCGCCACTCGCCTCAACCGGTCACTCGATGTCCCCGCCAAGATTGAATTTGTAGCGCGAGAGCGAGACGATCCGCTCGAGCGCGGCCTTCACCTCCGGGGGCAGGTCGCCGCGATTCATCAGCCGCTCGGCTTCCGCGCGAATCGAATCGAGCGCCTGTGGAAAGTTTCCCTGCTGGAGCTTGCCTGAATCGTCGGCCATTGGCGTTTGAGATAGGGTGTGTGGTGAACCTTTCCTAACCTACAGCGGTCGCGATCAAACCGTTGCCAGCGTCGGTTTTCCCGCAGGAAGCTGAGCAGCGGGGCGGCGCTCGCCCACCTGCTGGCGCCACATCGCGTAATAGAGGCCGGTGCTCTCGAGCAGCTGCTCGTGCTGTCCTGCCTCGACGATGGCACCACGCTCCAGGACATAGATGCGATCAGCGTGCATCACCGTCGACAGGCGATGGGCGATGAGGATGGTGATGACATCACGCGAGTTTGCGACGTCACGCATCGTGCGGCTGATCTCCTCCTCCGTCAGGGAGTCGAGTGACGAAGTAGCCTCGTCGAACACGAGCAGGTGCGGCTCACGCAGGAGCGCCCGCGCGATGGAAAGTCTCTGCTTCTCGCCGCCAGAGACCTTTACTCCGCCTTCGCCGATTATGGTATCGAGGCCCTTGTCGGCGCGCGCCAGCAGCGTGTGCGCGGCAGCCTTGTGCAGGACATTGAGACACTGCTCGTCGGTCGCGTGCGGATTGACGAACTTCAGATTCTCCCTGATCGTCCCCGAGAACAGCTGCGCATCCTGGGTGACGAAGCCAATCCGCTCGCGCAGGCGGTCGAGATCGACCTGCGTACTCTCGAACCCGTTGTAGAGAATCCGTCCCGTTCGCGGCGGGTAGAGGCCCACGAGCAGCTTCACCAGTGTCGTCTTGCCGGCTCCGGACGGGCCGACAAACGCGATCGTCTCGCCGCGTTTGACGGAGAAGGAAATTTCGCTGAGCGCGGGGAAGGTCGCCGACTGGTGCTTGAATCCAACCGCGTCGAACTCGAGGTGCTTGATATCCGCGAGCGGAACCGGGTTGGCGGGCTTCGGATCCTTTGGCGTCTCAAGAATCTTCCTGAAGTTGGCGAGCGACACCTCCGTCTCCCTGTACACGTTGATGATGTTGCCCAGCTCCTGCATCGGGCCGAAGATAAAGAACGAGTAAAAGAGAAGGGAGAAGAACTGGCCGACGGTGATCTTCTGCGTGAAGATCAGGTACAGCATCAGGAACAGGATGCACGTGCGCAGGAAGTTCACGGACGTGCCCTGGATGAAGCTCAGGCTGCGGATGTACTTCACCTTCTTCAGCTCGAGCTTGAGAATCTTCTCGGTCGTCGCGTTGAGTCGCACTACTTCCTGGTCGGCGAGGCCGAGGCTCTTTACGAGCTCAATGTTGCGCAGCGATTCGGTCGTCGAGCCCGCCAGCGCCGTCGTTTCGGCGACGATCACTTTCTGGATCGTCTTGATCCTCCCGCTGAGCGCCCAGCTCAGCAGGCCGAGCAGTGGGACGGTGAGCAGGAACGCAGGCACGATGATCCAGTGCACTGTCAGCGAATAGACGATCACGAACACTACG
>DATLXE010000167.1:0-1862 GCA_035575795.1 Gemmatimonadaceae bacterium | reverse complement strand
TATGCGCCGGTGCGGCGCAGCACTGCGGGGACAGTGCGGAACAGTATGCTCACGTCGAGCCAGAAGGACCACTGCTCAATGTACTGCCGGTCCAGAAAGATCACATCCTCGAAATCGAGGAGCTCGCTGCGTCCGCTCACCTGCCAGAGCCCGGTAATGCCCGGCTTCGCGTCCAGCCGACGGAAGTGGTGATGCTCGTAGCTCTCGAAGTCCGATTCGAAAAACGGTCGCGGACCGACGAGCGACATGTCCCCGATCAGAACATTCCATAGCTGCGGCAGTTCGTCCAGACTCCACTGACGGAGCAGTCTTCCGAAGCGCGTGGTACGCGGATCGTTTTCGATCTTGAAAAAGCGCGCATCCCCAGTCCTGTTCAGATGTGCGAGATCCACCTTCCGCGAATCCGCATCAACGCACATTGTTCGGAACTTCAGCATTCGGAAACGCCGCCCTCCCATGCCCGCGCGATTCTGCTTGAACAGAGCGGGCCCCGGTGAGTCGAGCCTAATCGCAATGGCGATGGCGGCCAGCAGGGGCGCGAAGAAAATGAGCAGGATGGCGCTCGAAAGCACGTCCGTGATCCTCTTCACGATCACGGCTTTCGCCTTGAGAACCGGGCTACCCACCTCTAAGAACGGCTGGTCGTGGTGCCAGACGAGAGTGGGCCGTGAGCCAGCAACGGCGACCGCGCGCGCCGGGAAAAGAATCTGACAGCCGACGTCGACACATTCGGCGACGACAGCAGTGTTGTGCTCCTCAGGCAGCTCGGCGCAGATCACGACTGCCTCGACCTCCAGCTCCTCGAGCAACCGGGGAAGATTACCCAGGGATCCCAACGCCCCTGCCTCGTCGCTCGCGCTGGTTGAAACGTGTCCGACGACGCGGAAGTCACCTCCCGGCGCTGCGATGGCGCGTTCCACCACTTCTCCGAGCACGGGGGGCTTCCCAACGAGGAGCGCCGCGCCCGTGCCAAGCTGCCGGGGCCACACGTGACTCAGAATCCGCTCCGATGCCTGGCGCAGCGCGAGTATCGATACCCACACGAGGAGCATGGATACGCCCACCGGCGCCAGCGCTGCTCCGAAATCGGTGCGCATTACCAGCGGGGCAACAAGCGGAAGCGGAGCAAGGAGGGCGGCAAACAGCAGCCGGATCGGCTGGTTCAGCACCCGGTGGCGGCTGTGACCTCCTGTAATGAAGATCGCGAAGAGCGCCGAGATCACGAAAAGTGCAAATGAGCGCGGTCCTCGTCCGAGTGGCGTCAGGGCAGCGAGAACAGGCGAAATCGTGCCCGCCATTTCGGCCCAATTGAGCGCGGCACGCGCGAGTAGAATGGCCGTCAGATCACCGACAAGGAGAATCAGGAAACGTGTCGCTACCCGAGTTGTGTGGCGCCGAACAGCCCGCGGCCGGCGGTCCCGCAGCGCTGAACGGCGCTCCAGCGGGGAGCGCAAACTGTCGCGCAATTCCTTTGATTCAGTCGGGGGAGACGTTACCGGCACCATTTCCTAACGACGGGCGAACGGTGCAAAGGTGATTGAAAGTGTCCGATTGCGTATGTCCCGCTGGGATGGGCCACTCGGACATCCGGATTGTACCTGGAAGAACGCGTTGATTCGATTCGCCAGGTTGATGTCCGCGGAGACAGACCCAAAGCGCCCGTACGCGGCTGCTCTCCCGCCCACAAAAAACGAAACGTCGTGATTGCAGTATTCCTGGTATTCAGGAAAGTTGTAGACGCTGCGGACGTCCTCGTGCCACCGAATCCGTCCGAGGTAAACCCCTCCCCGCCATCCGGGCATCAGGAAATCTCCCGCCAGCCACTGACCGGATGCGCCCGGCCCGATCGCCGCGCCGAGTGC
>DATLXE010000166.1:0-3385 GCA_035575795.1 Gemmatimonadaceae bacterium | reverse complement strand
GTTGGGCTCCGCCCGAGTGAGCGTACTCGCCAAGCAGGACCTCCTCCGACTGACCGCCGCGCGAAATAACCGGAAGCCCGCGGCAGTTCCCTACTCCATCGCAAACTCGCGAGAAAAGATCACGTCGAAGGAAAAGGTCTTGGGCTTGGTTTTCAACTCCATGACCTTCGCGATTCGCTCGAGGCGGGCGGGAATCCCCATGATCTTTTCCTGCGCCTTGCGGCCGAGGTCGTTCAGGCCCTCCATCGTGTCTACGGACCAGTACTTGATCAGCTCGTCAACGATGCGCATGTAGTCGCGCGGACCGTAGATCTCGGCGCGCCGCACCACGTCGGCCAGCTCGCGGAAATGCGGCATGTTCACGCCCGGCATGTCGATGGCGGGCATTATTTTCGCCGCGGCAATCAACCCCTGATTCGGGTCGCGCTCGAGCACGCCCTTGAACACCGAGCGGTAGAACGTGTAGTGCCGCGCCTCTTCCTTCGCGACGTTCTGCAACACCGTGCCGATGGTCGGCTCGAACTGCGACGCATACTTGCCAGTGTTCGCGTGCGACACCTGGGTCGCGCGCTCCTGCAGCGACGTGTACACGAAAACGCGATATGGATCCTTGTCCCACTCCGGCTCGAACCCGGCGCGGATGTAATCGAACTGCATCTTCTCGATAACGACGGGATTGAAGATGCCGGCGTCGCGCGTGTAGTCGTGCAGGATCGCGCCGTGCCGGTCCTCTTCGGCCGTCCACAGGTTGTTCCACGTTGCCCAGTGGCTCGTCGTACCGAGGTAAACGGCGAGCAGTCGATGGAAATGCGGCAGACCTTCTTCGGTCAGCAGGTTAAGCGCGAGCGCGACGCGCGCGGGATCGCTGATTCCGCGAGCACGCTCGCGCAAAGCGCTGAGATGGTGGTCGGGATCTTCCCCTGGCTGCGGCTCGAGCAGCTCCGCCGGAAACCAGAGTACGCGCTTGGCTTCATGCGCCTCCATCAACGTCTGCACCAGCGGCTCCAGATCCGCGAGTACTTCTACTTTCGATAGCGTTTCCGCTTCGATTGGATTCACTGACACCCCGGGCTGTTTGCGCGGGCCGGTGATGACCCGCCCGTATAACATAAGCGCTCCCGCTTCGATGAAAAGAGCGTCTGCGAGCGCTGTTTAAGAAGCAGTCAGGCGCTGGCTCTGCAGCAGTTTGCCGAATAGCCCGGCATCTTCGGGACTTAACCTGCTGTGAGGGTCACCGGGTCCCCCCTTTGCCTCTCTCTCCCCGTGTCTGCCGCCCGAGGCCGAGCCGGTGGACCTGAACGAACCCGAAATCATGCGAACACAGCCGAAAGCAATCCTGCAAATGGCAGGCGACGTCAACTCCAGCGAGGATCGAATGGACATCATTAACGAGGGGAACGGGGCAGCCGATCAGAATGGGTCGGATCGCGCTGAAGGCGAGCGCGGCGCTCGCTCCAGAATTCCGGCGCGCCGTGGTTTTGCGGCGATGGACCCCCAGGCTCAGCGGGCAATTGCCGCGAAAGGCGGACGGGCAGCGCACCTCAAGGGCACCGCGCACGAGTTCACCAGCGAGGAAGCTCGCGTCGCCGGCCGAAAGGGTGGCGAGGCTTCACGCGGGGGCCGCCGTCCCGAGGTTTCCAGCGCCGAATTGGACAGCAGGCCCTAGATAACCGGAAGCGGTCCTGGAGTTGCACTGTGAGTGGTGAACATACAATCACCACTCTGCGACTCCAGTGGACCGACGCCCTTCCCCAAACCTCACCGACATCCGCAACGCGCGTACAGCGCGCGCCGCGAGAGGTCGTTTCGAGGATCTACCCGCTGACATTTCTGGCGACGCCGGCCCGGCAGGCGGATACGCGCTCGCCGAGGCGCTAGACCAGCTGCGGGTCGCGCGCGAAGATCTGGCGCGCGCCGGCTCTGAAAGGGCCGAGGGAGATCGAATCCGTGCCGAGCTGCTGGCGGTTCTCAGTCATGACTTCCGCACTCCGCTTCAGGCGATGTTCGGCTACACCGAGCTGCTCGAGCGCGGCGTCCACGGACCGCTGAACGAGGCCCAGCTGCGGGATCTCCATCGCCTCCAGCACAGTCACCAGCACCTGCTCGGACTGGTCAACCGCCTTCTTGAGTACTCGCGCCTCGATCCCCCCGCGAAACGCCGACCGCCGGCGCTGGAGAAGTGAAAGCACCGCGGTCATCTGCGTGCGCAGCATTTCTCCAGCATCGCGACGATCTCGAGCATCGTCGTAATACCCCGGTCCCGCGCATACCAGGTGCGCACCTCGCGGTATCGGTCAGGTTTCGACATCGCCAGCCCTTCCTCTTCCACCCAGCGCTGTAACGCCGCCGGCCTCGGACCCCACCAGCCACACTCGTTGAATGTGGCATTGTAAAGAACGAGAATCGGAATCGAGCGTGATGTGCCGGTTAGATGCGCATCCATAATGTCCAGATTCGCATCACGCCCGAGGATCCTGAGCTCGAGGTTACGTACGGTCTCGGAGAGCCTGCCAATGATGGGCAGAATGTTGACCGAGTCACCACACCAGTCCTCGTTCAGCACAAGCAGGTTCCACCGGCCGCCGAGATCCTCCGCGCGTTGTACGATCTCCGCGGGAATCACGACGCGGGCGTAGATCGCATCCCACAACACCTTGTTCGTTTTAGGCCTGTCCATGAAGGCCGCGAACGTCTCAGCGCCCGCGTATCGTTCGGGGGTCATCATCACGGGAGAATCATGTCAACGTGCATGATGCGGTCTTCCTCGTATGGATCGGAAATCGTTCTGAAACCCAGTCCAGCGTAGAATCTTTCGAGCCGCTGCTGCGCCGCGATCTTTACCTTCCCACCTGGCGCCAGATTATCGAGACACCGCAGCGATTCCACCATCAGCGCGCGGCCAAGCCCGGTGCCGCGCGTCTCGGGTGCGGCGATGACGCGCCCGATCGACCCTTCGTCGTACCGCCGGCCGGGCTCGAAGATACGCGCGTACGCAACCAGTCGGGCCGGCACCTCATCAGTGGTCCAGCCGAGCAGGTGCCAGGCATCCGCATCGCGCCAGTCCGCATCCTGGTAGGCGCATTCCTGCTCGACCACGAACACCCGCTGGCGGAGTGCGAGCGCCGCATACAGCTCGGCCGGCGTGAGATCCATGAACCGCGACAGCTGCCACCGCACAGCGCGATCGGCACTCCGCGCACCGGGATTTTCTTGTATTCGACTGTCCACGACCGTATTCTCTCATCTGCCACCTATTTCCACAACGAGCCATGCCGCCATTTCGCACCCGCCTTTCGCTCGCCGCAGTCGCGCTCTTCGCCCTCGCGTACCATGCCGGCGCCCAGACTCCGGGCGGCCGGGCGCTGGACGCAACGATGGGCATGAC
>DATLXE010000165.1:0-4158 GCA_035575795.1 Gemmatimonadaceae bacterium | reverse complement strand
GAGAGGAGAACTGGGATCGAACGGCACGCCGGAGGAGCGGGAGGTGGAGGCGGAGAACGCACGTGTCGTGCTCGGCGCCTCGTGGCGCCTGAACCTTCACTGGCCGGATGGAGGGATCGACGGCACCGACGCCCAGGTCGCTGACGTCGTCCGGCTCCTGCGCGAATGCCAGCCACGCACCGTAGCGTTGCCGTACTGGGACGATCGACATCCCGACCACCGGGCGGCAAGCGACGTGCTGACGCGCGCGATATTCAAGAGCGGCCTGCGCCGGTTTCGCACGCCGGGGGCCTCCGGCAGCAGCGAGGCGGCCGCGTGGCGAACCGACTGGATCTGCTACTACTTCATCAACGATTCGGTCCCGGCGTCTTTTGCGATCGACGTGTCCGCCGAGTACCAGCGCAAGCGCGACGCACTGGCGTGTCACCGCACGCAGTTCACGCCCGAGGCAGGCGGCGTCGAGACACGGCTGACGTCACCGCGCTTCCGGCAACTCGTCGAGAGCCGCGACGCCCACCTCGGCGCCCTGGCGGGCGTTGCCTTCGCGGAAGGACTGCTCGTGCGGGAACCGCTGCTCCGGCCGGACCTGTTCCGCGCCTCGGACCTGCCTCTGGAGCCGCGCACATGAATATCGGGATCGTCTGCTACGCGTCGATCGGTGGCAGTGGCATCGTCGCGACCGAGCTCGCCAAGTCCCTGGCGACCCGCGGGCACGCCGTGCACATGATCAGCACGGACCCCCCCTTCCGGTACACGGAATATCAGGCTGGGATGTCGTTTCACCGCGTGAACACCCCCGCCTACCCGTTGTTCCGCGAGCCGCAGTACATCCTTTCGCTGGCGACCAAGATCGTGCTGGTCGCACGTGAATGCAGGCTCGACATCGTTCATGCCCACTATGCGGTTCCCCACGCGACGGCCGCCTACCTCGCCCGGCAGATCCTGCTGACGACGCAGAAGAACGCGTGCGTGCCGAAGGTCATCACCACGCTTCATGGGACCGACATCACCCTCGTGGGCAGCGACAGTTCGTATTCGGAGACCGTGGCATTTTCCATCGCGAATTCCGACGGCGTCACCGCCGTCTCGAAGAGCCTTCGCGACGACACGTACCGGAGCCTGCACGTGCGGCGCGACATCCGCGTGATCCCGAATTTCCTGGACTGCGACCGGTATCGCCGCGTGCCCGATCCGCAGCTTCGGCGGCGCTTCGGTCGCGACGAGGAGAAGGTGATCACCCACATCTCGAACTTCCGGCCGGTCAAGCGGACGGAGGCGGTCGTGCGGGTGTTTGCGAAGATCGTTGAGCGCTTACCCGCGAGGCTGCTCCTGGTTGGCGACGGACCCGACGTCGAGAAGACACTGGAGACGGCCCGCGCACTCGGCGTGGGGGACCGGGTCGAGTGGCTCGGGGAGCAGGACCAGATCGTGCCGGTGTTGTCGGTGTCGGACCTGTTCCTGCTCACGTCGGAGCAGGAGAGCTTCGGGCTGGCAGCCCTCGAGGCGATGGCGTGCGAGGTGCCGGTCATCGCCTCCCGCGTCGGCGGTCTTCACGAAGTCATCGACCATCGCACGAGCGGTTTCCTCCACGAGTTGGACGATCTCGCCGGGATGGCGGAGAGCGGTGTGGCGCTGTTGACCGACCCCGACCTGCATGCGCGAATCGCCGCAGAGGGGCGACAGACTGCGCGCGGCCGCTTCTGCGCCGATCTGATCGTTCCAAAGTACGAGGCGTTCTATACGGAACTGCTCAACGGAATGCAGAACACAGAACACAGAACACAGAACACCTGAGTTCTGCCTTCTACGTTCTATGTTCGTCGTTCTTCGTTACTTCGGCCACCCTGTCTGCGGGAGGCCAGGCGTGACCCTGAGCGCGTTCTTGTAATACAGCTTCTTCAGAACGACGTCAGGTAACCCCATCCCGTACAGCTTCCAGAACGCGTGGTAGTTGCGGTAGTAGTCGAAATACTCGTCGTTCGTTTCAAACACGCGCCAGTAGTAGGGGAACTCGCTGTTCTCGTACGAGTCCTTCCCGAACAGCACGCGGTCCTGATACTTGATGAAGAATTCGCGCGACGCGCGAGGCTGCCGGCCGAACTCGTAGAGGACCGCCCCCACTTCGAGCACCAGGTTCGGCGTCTCATCGAGCTGCTTCGCGGCACGCGCCAGGTCGTTGCCGTACCAGTTGAAGTGCGCACCGATGTAGGTCGTCTTCGGGTTGCGCGTGTACATCCGGTCGCGCTCACCGACGATCGTCTCGAAGGTCGGGAACTGCTCCTTCGGATAGGCCCGGTTGGGGAAGATCCCAAGCTCGAGCCAGCGCTCGTTGTGCATGTCGATCGGCGCGAAGAAGCGCTCCGGATCGGCCGTGTGAATGATGACAGGGATCTTCGCCTCCGCGCAGACCTGCCAGATCGGATCGAGGTCCGGATCGTCGACTTTCAGCCGTGAGCCGTCTGCCTTCTTCGCCGTCAGCCCGAGGTTCTTGGCGATCTTGAGACCGATCGCGCCATCCTTGATGGCCTGCCTGAGCGCGTTCACTTCTTTCTCGCGCCATTCCGGGGTGCCCGCGCCGTTCCAGTTGACGAGGGCAAACATCCGGAAGCGATCCTTGTGCTTGCTGCCCCGGATGAAGTCCATGCCCTGCTTGAAGTCGGCGCCGCTGCCGCCGGTCAGGTTGACGAGCACGCGGAGGTTGAGCTCGTCCATCTCCTTGACCATCAGCTCGATGTTCTCGGCCGTAATGCGCGTGTGGTTGTGGATATCGATGACCGGATATTTCGCCTTCGGCACGAGGTGCTCGGTCGCAACCAGCGTCGACGTCGGACGGTAGTCAACGATGCTCGGCGCCGGCTTCTCGGGCGCCTGGCAGCTGAGATGCCGCACTTCCGTCATGCCGGGGGGGCATTCCTGCCCGGGCTGGATCGTCACACGTGGCGCTCCCTGCCCACGCCCGCCGCCGCGCCCGCCACCCTGCGCGCCGGGCTGCGCCGGCGGCCCCTGCTGCGCGACAAGGCCTACGCCTGCACAGACCACGACCGTCGCCAACACCGATCTGAAAACGCGCATCCAATCCTCCAGAATGAGATGTACGAGTATAAGGACTGTTGAGGTGAGGCCCAACCTCCGACCTTCAACTGGCCGACCAGATCAGGGCCGCTTTCAATATCTCAGGAGTGAGGAAAGAGATCGTCCACGGGCATGGACCAGCCCGGGAGCGCTGGTTCCGCGGCCGCCCGTTCGCCACGCCGATACGACGCAGGGTGCTGGGGATCGTCCGCCCGATACGCGTGAACCACCCCGGCTTCGAGGTCCACATCCCAGACGATTGCGGTGCCGGCGGCGAAGTAATCGGCCCGCTTGTCAGCCATTCGGCGCTCTGCAGCTGCCCCGTAGTCCTCCGGGCTGCGGACCTCGACGGCGAAAATCGGGGCACCCTCCGGAAACTTGCGCGTCAGGGGGCGCCCGGTCCAGAACGCGGCGTCCGGGCTGAAGGATCTACGATGGGGCAAATTGACGATGAAGCCGACGTTATCCGGGAAGGCGATTCCCTCCCTTGTGCTGCGCGCGTGCTCAAGCAGGCTGGCGTAAATCAATCCTGCGGCGTAGCCGTGAAATCCGCCGGCGGCGCTCATGTGGACGAGCCTGCCGTTGACGATCTCGGCCTTGCCTTCGACGCGGTACAGGTCGTCGACCAGCGCTTCTTCTGTGCGACCCATATAGCCGATCCTACCATCGTCTTTCTCGACGATGTACGCGTTGTCTGCCATGAAGTCTCCATGTCGGGGATGCTGGAAACCATTGAGGCAAGACCCGCGCCCGGCGGGTGGTGGCCGAGTTTTCTGCTAGGATTGGCCCCTTTCCCCCAGCCAGTTATCTCGCACGTACGAGGACGAATATGACGCCCATCCGCCGCAGGCTGCTTGTCGCCGGTGCGCTCGTGTCCGCGCTCCCGTTCTTTGGATCGGTCCCGACCATGGAGCAGGGGCAGGCGCCCGTGCAGGCCGCGAAAAAGTCCGTCGAGCTCGATGACATCATCGCGTGGAAGAACATCGGCGCGACAGCACTGTCGAACGACGGCCAGTGGTTCGCCTACCGGGTCGCCCCGCAGGAAGGTGACGCGGAGCTCGTCGTGAAGAACATCGCCTCGGGGAA
>DATLXE010000164.1:0-3870 GCA_035575795.1 Gemmatimonadaceae bacterium | reverse complement strand
GCGCCTCGTTCTCGAAGCTGTGTCCGGCGACATCATTGCCAACGGAGTTCAGGGCGAGATCGAGGCGGGCAGCGTGAGCGGCGATGTATCTGTCACGGGAGCGGTCCGCGACGTGAGTCTCGAGTCGGTGTCCGGGTCCGTGCACGTATCACAGGTAACGGGGAATCTGAGCGCGGAGAGCGTGAGCGGTGAGGTGCGCGCCGAGGGCATCAACGGAAACGTTGAGGCCAGCACCGTTAGCGGCACAGTGCGGCTGCTCGGCATTCAGACCAGGTACGTACGCACCGAGAGCGTGAGCGGCGACATCATCTATACGGGCAACATCGACCCGGCGGGCAAGTACGATTTCGAGTCGCACTCCGGCACGCTTCGGCTGAACCTGCCGCGCGGCGCCGGCGCGCAGTTCGAGGTCGAGACTTTCAGCGGGGATGTCGACAGCGACTTCGCGATCACGATGCAGCCCGGCGAACGGAAGCGAAAAAAGGGCCGGTTCGAATTCACCATCGGCGACGGCAAGGCGCGGGTGTCCGCCCAGACCTTCAGCGGCCGCATCATCATCAACGACACCAGTACTGACGCACCCACCCGGAGAGACTGAGCATGCATAGATCAATCGTCCTTGCCCTGTTCGCGGCCGCCACTGTCAGCGCGTCCGTTGCGGCGCAGCAGCCGGCCCAGGAGCTGGGCAGAAACACCGATTCGTGGCGATGGGACGGTCGCGTCGAGGCGGGCCGCTGGATGCATATCTACAACGTCAACGGCTCGGTCGATTTCCTCCCCAGCACCGACAACATGGTTCACGTGGTGGCCGTGAAGAAGGCCAGGAACGAGAGCCACATGGACGAAATCCATTTCGAGGTCGTGCAGGTTGGCGGCAACGTCACCATCTGCGCTATCTGGAACAGGCGCGCGCGTTGCGAGGACGGCGGCTACGAGACGTTCAGGAATAATGGGAACAACGAAACCCATTCCAACGTGCGCTTCACGGTGCGGGTGCCGAAGAATGTAAGAGTCGGGGCGAACTCGGTGAATGGCGGGGTTTCGGTGAGAGACGTCGGCGCCGAAGTGCGCGCCAACACCGTGAACGGCGGTGTCGAGGTGAGAAACGCGAGTGGCCGCGTAAAGGCCAGCTCGGTCAACGGCACCGTCGATGTCAACACGGCTTCGGGGCCGGTGAGCGCTTCCACGGTAAACGGAAACGTCGAGGCGAAGATGAACGCTCTCTCCACCACCGACGACATGAGCTTCAAGACCGTCAACGGGTCGGTGACCGTGATCGTTCCGGCGAGCTTCGACGCGAATTTCAGGTTCGACACCGTGCACGGAAGCATCGACAGCGATTTTCCGATGACGATCACGGGACGGTTCGGACCGCGACACGCATCAGGCACGATCGGAAGCGGCGGCGTGAGGCACATTCGCGCCAGTACCGTGAACGGCGGCATCGAGCTGAGAAAGCAGGAAGAGTAGCAACGGGTCGCTTCGCGCATTGAGCCGCGAAGCGACCTGCCGCGCTTTGCGAAGGGACGAGTGGGGAGCCATGATTGTGGGCAATGGCCAATCCCCCATGGAGCGCCTTGCGCGATGTCTTCGCTCGCCACACGCCGCGCTGGTGGGGAAATCGCTTTCTCATCGTCGTTGAAGCGATTGCGCTGGCGGCGCTGGGTCTCGGGTACCTCTACCTGCGACGGGGACAGGGCACCGGGGGCATAACGGCACTGCCCGAGCTGCGCATTCCGGCGGCGAACCTCATGCTAATGCTGGTGAGCTTGCTGCCGATGTGGTATGCGGCAACGATCGCGCGCTACGCGGGCAGTGCGCGCGCGATTGGCGCATGGCTGTCCCTCTGTGCCATCCTCGGAATCACGTTCGCGGTCTTGCGGTTCTTCGAGATGGGCAGTCTCCGCGCAAATCATGGGACCAGGGGACTCGCGTCTGTCGGCTTCGCGATGCTGGTGGTCCACCTTGCCCACATCGCCGGCGCGACTTCGTCCACCGTCGCGATCACCATGCAGATGCTCAAGGGACCGGTGGACGAAGCGCACTTCGGTGAAGTGGCGGCAAATGCCCGGTACTGGTACCTGATGGTGTGCTCGTGGCTCGCGTTCTATCCGATCATTTACCTGGCGCCGCGGTTCCTCTGACTGGGCGGGAGGCGTCCAATCCAACCGAGATGAAGAGCGCTCGCCGCGCACCCGGCTCGTAATACTTGCCGCCAGCCGCATTCACGCTCACCGACGATGCGTGGACCCGGTCAAGAGCATTTTGCACACCGGCGGTGAAGCGCAGCCTTGCCCGCGCGACAACAATGTTTCGGGAAAGGCGGGCATTGAAAAGTGCAAAACCGGGCGCCGACTCCGAATTGGCATCGTTGACCTCAACGCGGCCACTCGCCAGACCCTCGACCACGACATCGATCTCGCGGAGCTTCCAGTGGGCGCTCGTCTGGATTACCTGCGGCGCGACGCCGGGGATTCGCCTGCCGGCGAAGTTTTCCGCGCCAACGAGGTAGTCCCGGAAGCGAAAATTGGAGATCGCGTAGGTAATCCCCGCATCGACGCCGCGTATCACGGCCGAAGCGGCCATCTCCGCACCGGTGCGCCTCGTACTGCCAGCGTTCCGGAAATAGCGTCTTCCGCCGCTGGCGGGGATCTCGAATGGAATCAACTCGTCCGCAACGCGCGTGCGATAAAGGGCGAGGTTGTATTGAATTCCGCGACGGCTGACGCCCTTGAGCCCCGCTTCGTACGACGTAGAGCGCTGGGGCTCCAGCACCCGGTTCAGCCCCGCCGAACCGTCAGGCTGATTGCCGAGCTCGGTGGCGGTCGGCGTCTCGAAGGCGCGTGAGATGTTTGCGTAAAGGCTATGTGCTCCCGAAAGCCTGGTCACGATTCCAAGGGCGGGACTCACCGCGTAGAGGGTACGAACCCCGGAGTCGTCGGGATTCGTGCCGGTAACCAGACGGTCGCGCACGTCGAAGCGTATTTCGTCGGCGCGGACTCCGCCGCTCAGCAGCACCCGGGAGCCTATTGGCGTCTCGTTGCGAATGTAGGATCCGGACGACGTAACGAGCTCGCGCTGATTCAGCGTGACGGCACCGCGCTCAGCGAGGGTTGTCGGGCAGGAAAGAGTGGGAGGCGGCGCCGGAGCATCGTTGCAGTTCGCGAAATTGAGCCGCCGGTCATTCTGCTTTTGAATCTCGCTTCCGGCGGTGAAGCGCTGACCCGCGCCGAGGAGGGAATGAAAGATCGTCGCGCGGTAGCCGGCGCCCCAGGAAGTCCGCGCGACGTCCACGATGCCGAAGGAGAGGGGATTGTCGAGTGAACGGACGCCGCCGTGGAATGATCCCTCCAGTTCGCCGCGCTTGTTTATCTCACTGAAGGTAAAGCCAACCTGCGACTGCCGGACCGCTTTTCTAGCCTGCTTTCTGACCGCGAGCGGATCGGCCATCTCGGGATTGTCGAGCAGCTGGAGCTTTGTCAGCGATCCAGGATTCTGCGCGACGGGCAGGTCAACCGCCATCCACGTCAAGGCATAGGCTGCATCGCCTCTCTCGAGCGACGCGCGCGCGAATGCGTTGGTCTGGCGCTGTTCGGAGTAGTCGCGAAATCCGTCCGCAGTCGTGCGGGCGATGCTCGCCTGGTACCGTGCCGCGCGCGTCCCACCGCTCGCCTTGCCGAACAGCCTGCTGGCGCCGAAGCTGCCGGTGGACGCGCGCAGCTCGCCGCTGAGGGTTCCGGGCGCAGGCTGGGTGGAGCGAATATCGATCACCCCGCCGGCGGCGTTCCCATAAAGTGAAGACGCGCTGCCCCGCAGCACCTCGACGCGTCCAACCGATTCCAGATCCAGGTAGTCGATTGGAGTCTGGCC
>DATLXE010000163.1:0-2950 GCA_035575795.1 Gemmatimonadaceae bacterium | reverse complement strand
GTTGGGCTCCGCCCGAGTGAGCGTACTCGCCAAGCAGGACCTCCTCCGACTGACCGCCGCGCGAAATAACCGGAAGCCCGCGGCAGTTCCCTACTCCATCGCAAACTCGCGAGAAAAGATCACGTCGAAGGAAAAGGTCTTTGGCTTGGTTTTCAACTCCATGACCTTGGCGATCCGCTCGAGGCGGGCGGGAATACCCATGATCTTTTCCTGCGCCTTCCGCCCAAGGTCGTTCAGGCCTTCCATCGTGTCCACGGACCAGTACTTGATCAGCTCATCGACGATGCGCATGTAATCGCGCGGGCCGTAAATCTCGGCGCGCCGCACCACGTCGGCCAGCTCGCGGAAATGCGGCATGTTCACGCCCGGCATGTCGATCGCGGGCATTATTTTCGCCGCGGCAATCAGTCCCTGATTCGGATCTCGCTCGAGCACGCCCTTGAACACCGAGCGGTAGAACGTGTAGTGCCGCGCCTCTTCCTTGGCGACGTTCTGCAACACCGTGCCGATCGTCGGCTCGAACTGCGACGCGAACTTGCCTGTGTTCGCGTGTGACACCTGGGTCGCGCGCTCCTGCAGCGATGTATACACGAACACGCGGTACGGATCCTTGTCCCACTCCGGCTCGAAACCGGCGCGGATGTAATCGAACTGCATCTTCTCGATCACGACGGGATTGAAGATCCCGGCATCGCGCGTGTAGTCGTGCAGGATCGCCCCGTGCCGGTCTTCTTCGGCGGTCCACAGGTTATTCCACGTTGCCCAGTGACTCGTCGTGCCGAGGTAGACGGCGAGCAGGCGGTGGAAGTGCGGCAGCCCTTCTTCGGTCAGCAGGTTGAGCGCGAGCGCAACGCGCGCGGGATCGCTGATTCCGCGGGCTCGCTCGCGCAAGGCGCTGAGATGGTGATCGGGGTCTTCCCCGGGCTGCGGCTCGAGAAGCTCCGCCGGAAACCAGAGCACGCGCTTGGCTTCATGCGATTCCATCAACGTCTTTACCAGCGGCTCCAAATCCGCGAGTACTTCTACTTTCGATAGCGTTTCCGCTTCGATTGGATTCACTGACACCCCGGGCTGGTTGCGCGCGGGCCGGTTATGACCCGTCCGTATAACATAAGCGCTCCCGCTTCGATGAAAAGACCGTCCCGGCCCGCTCTTTACGAAGCAGTCAGGCGCTGGCTCTGCAGCAGTTCGCAAAATAGCCCGGCATCTTCCTCACTTCGCCTGCCAGAGCGCTCATCGGGTCCCCGGTTTGCCTCACCACCCTCGTGTCTCCGCTCATGAACAATGGCGGACAACAAACCGAATTCATGCGATCAGCCGCGGGGGCTCGAGCGAATCTCAGGCGACGTCAAACTACAACGAGGGTCGAATGGACAGCATCAACGAGGGGAACGGGGCAGTCGAAAATAACGGGTCGGATCGCGCTGAGGGCGAGCGTGGCGCCCGCGCCAGAATTCCGGCGCGCCGGGGTTTTGCGGCGATGGATCCCCAGGCTCAGCGGGCAATCGCCGCAAAGGGGGGACGGGCGGCGCACCTCAAGGGCACCGCGCACGAGTTTACCAGCGAGGAAGCTCGCGTCGCCGGCCGAAAGGGTGGTGAGGCTTCCCGCGGAGGCCGCCGTCCTGAGGTTTCCGACAGCGAATTGAACCGACAGGCGTAGATATCCGGAAGTGGTCCTGGAGTCGCACTGTGAGTGTTGATGATACAGTCACCACTCTGCGACTCTGGGAACCGGCAGTGGTTTAAATGAAACGCACGATCATCTGCGTGCGCAGCATTCCTCCAGCATCGCAACGATCTCGAGCATTGTCGTGACCCCCCGGTCTCGCGCGTACCAGGTGCGCACCTCGCGGTACCGGTCAGCTTTCGACAGCGCCACCCCTTCCTCTTTCACCCAGCGCTGCAACGCCGCCGGCCTCGGACCCCACCAGCCGCACTCGTTGAATGTGGCGTTGTAGAGAACGAGAATCGGAATTGACCGTGACGTGCCGGTAAGATGCGCATCCATTATGTCGAGATTCGCATCGCGCCCGAGAATCCTGAGCTCGAGATTCCGCGCGGCCTCGGCCAGCTTTCCGATTATCGGCAGAATGTTGATTGAGTCCCCGCACCAGTCCTCGTTCAGCACGAGCAGATTCCACCGGCCGCCAAGAATCTCCGCGCGTTGCACGATCTCCGCGGGAATCACGACCCGCGCGTAGATCGCGTCCCACAACGCCTTGTTTGTCTTCGGCCTGTCCATAAAAGCGCCGAAAGTCTCAGCGCCCGCGTACCGCTCCGGCGTCATAATCATGGGAGAATCATATCTACGTGCATGATGCGGTCTTCCTCGTAGGGATCCGAGATCGTTCTGAACCCCAGTCCCCTGTAGAACGTTTCAAGCCGCTGCTGCGCCGCGATCCTGACCTTCGCGCCCGGTGCCAGATTGTCCAGACAACGGAGCGATTCAACCATCAGCGCGCGCCCGAGCCCGGTGCCCCGCGTTTCGGGGGCCGCGATGACGCGCCCGATCGAACCTTCATCGTAGCGCTGGCCGGGCTCGAAGATGCGCGCGTACGCGACCAGCCTGGACGGAACCTCACCAGTGGCCCAGCCGAGCAGGTGCCACGCATCGGCGTCACGCCAGTCGGCATCCTGGTAAGCGCATTCCTGCTCGACGACGAACACCCGCTGGCGGAGTGCGAGCGCCGCATACAGCTCGGCCGGCGTGAGATCCATGAACCGCGACAGCTGCCACCGCACAGGGCGATCGGCACTCCGCGCATCGGGATTTTCTTGTAATCGACTGTCCACGACCGTATTCTCTCACCTGCCACCTATTTCCACAACGAGCCATGCCGCCATTTCGCACCCGCCTTTCGCTCGCCGCAGTCGCGCTCTTCGCCCTCGCGTACCATGCCGGCGCCCAGACTCCGGGCGGCCGGGCGCTGGACGCAACGATGGGCATGAC
>DATLXE010000162.1:0-2955 GCA_035575795.1 Gemmatimonadaceae bacterium | reverse complement strand
CACGGGAGACGCTGCAGTCGCTGGTCAAGCGATTCCCGTCGGGCCGTCACGCGGCAACCGCAAACTTTCGCTCGGGGCTGATCGCGTTCATCAACGGAAATCACCGCGCCGCGGCAGCGGATTTCGACGCCGTTGCCTCCGCCCCGCCCACGAGCACGGAAGCAGCCGCAAGCGCGTACTGGTCCGGGCGTTCCTGGGCAGCGCTGGGCGACACGGCAAAGAGCCGGGGCAAATGGCGCGCAATGATCGCCCGCGAGCCGATGAGCTACTACTCGGTGATGGCCGCGCGCCGCTTGAACGTTCCAGTCATCAAGCCCGACACGGTTCTCACGGTAACGGCTAAGCTCCCCGACGTTGAAGAGGTCATGTCGCGGCTCACCGTACTGCGCGAGGTCGGGATGGACACCGAGGCAACGTTCGAGAGCGACCGCATCTTCCGCGATGCAATGCAGGACAAGACCCGGCTGCTCGCCACTGCCCGTGCGCTGGCGGGAGGCGACCAGTCGGGAAGATCCATTGCGCTTGGCAGGCGGGCCCTCGATGAAGTCGGCCGTACTCCGGAAGCCTACAGGCTCCATTTTCCGGTGCTCGAGCGTGAGACGCTGATCTCGAGCTCGAAGGAGAACGGACTGAAGCCGGCGTTCGTGGCGTCGCTCATCAAGCAGGAGTCCAGCTTCAATCCCCGTGCGACTTCCCCGGTCGGCGCGCGGGGACTCATGCAGCTTATGCCATCGGTGGGCAAGGACCTGGCGGCATCACGCGGTCTTGGTCCGTGGGACCCGGAGATTCTTTACGACCCTGCGGTCAGCATCAGACTCGGGACTGCGCACCTCCGCGCGCTGGTGCGGCGTTACCCGGAAGTGGTGAAGGTGCTGGCGGCGTACAACGCTGGCGAGTCGCGGGTGGAGAGGTGGAAGACAAAGAAAGGCGCCGCGGACATGGAGATCTTCACGGAGCGCATCCCGTTCATGGAGACCAGGGATTACGTGAGGATCATTCTCAGGAACCAGGCGTTTTACGAGGCGCTATACCCCTGGTAGAACTGAGGGGGAACTGCAACTGAGAAAGACGCAGATCCACGCTCATAGTAGCGTAGTTACTGGTTGCTGGAGAAGACGATTCTGCCAACTCGCCTGAACTGCGCGAGAGGCTCAGAAGATTCTTTATCTAGCGACTGGGCTTCTGTGCTTCTCGTAGCAGCCAACTGCGTAGTTCTCAGTGGCAGTTCAGGTAGTTCTCAGTGGCAGTTTACCGGATAACGGATTCGTCACGTTCCCGCTCTTTCTCCTTCTTCCGCAACTTCAGCTTATCGAGCACCCACGTCCCCGGCACCATGAAAAGGGGCGTTAAAAACAGTCCCAGCAGGCTGTTAAGCCAGATCAGCGCCAGGTAAAAAGCGATCAGGCCGAGCGAAACCCAGAGTGTGCCGAGCGGACCGTGCGTTTCCAAGCGAAGCTCCCCCGCAGTTAGGTAAATTAAAAGTATCATGGCGATTGCGCGGGATGAAGCGTCGGTTGTCGAATTGGCGGTCGGGAAGGCGCTCGCCGAATGCGGGCGCGTCGTCCTCGCCGTCTCGGGCGGCCTTGACTCGATGACACTTCTTGCCGCCGCCGGCACGCTCGACTCCGCGGCACGCGGGCGGATCACCGTCGCGACGTTCGATCACGGTACCGGGCCGGCCGCGAGGCGGGCGGCTTCGCTCGTCGCGCGCGAAGCCGCGCTGCTCGGTTTTCCCTGCGTTGTCGGGCGAGCTCCGGTGGCGGGGACGGGCGAAGAGGAATGGCGGCGATCGCGGTGGAAGTTTCTCGACGAGATCGCGGCGCTGCTTTCGGCTGTCGTGGTCACCGGCCACACCCTCGATGACCAGGTCGAGACCGTCTTCATGAGAATTCTCCGCGACGCAGGTCCGCGTGGACTCGCCGGACTGTATGCGGATTCTGAAATCGTGCGTCCGTTCCTCGGCGTGCAGCGCTCGGAGATCGCCGCGCATGCAGCGCGCCGAAACGTGAAGTACATCACTGATCCGTCGAATGTGGACAGAAAGCACCTGCGGAACCGCGTTCGGCTCGACCTGCTGCCATCCATCACGCGCCGCAATCCGAACTTTTCCGGAGAGCTGCTCGCCCTTGCCCGCGCCGCGGCCGACTGGCGCCGTTCCCTCGATGAGATCGTTGGAGCCGTCGGCGGCGCAGCGTCCGCGGATGGCTCGCTGCGTGTCGAGCGCGCCAGCCTTGCCGGCCACAATACCGATTCGCTTCGCGTTCTGTGGCCGGCCCTCGCCGCCCGCGCGAGCGTGGTGATGGACAGGCGCGGAACCCAGCGGGCAGCGGAGTTTACTATTAAGGGCAGGTCGGGCGGAGCGATTCAGCTGTCAGGCGGGATTGAGATCGTCATGAAGCGGGATCACATGCTGCTCCGCCGCTGGCGCCCGGCTCACGCGTGAGCATGGCAACGCGAGCGGTGGAGGGAACGGCGGATCCGCGGCTCTCCGGCCGTGCCGTGAAGCGGATCGCCTTCGACGAGGCGGCGATCGCTGGGCGGGTGAGGGAGCTGGGCGGCGAGATTACCGCCGCCTATCCGGACGGAAAGCTTCTCGTGCTGGGATTGCTCAAGGGAAGCTTCATATTTCTCAGCGATCTCGTGCGCCAGATCAACCGGCCGCTGCAGGTGGATTTCCTCGTTGCTGCGAGCTACGGCGACGCGATGGTGTCGAGTGGGACAGTAAGACTGGTGTATGATCCGGAGACGGAGCTGGAAGGAAAGCACATTCTTCTCGTCGAAGACATTGTCGACTCGGGAAGGACTCTCAACCGTTTGATGGCGATCCTGGAGGAGCGGAAGCCGCGGTCACTGGAGATTTGCGCGCTGCTGCACAAGAGAATCGCCGATGGACTGAAGCACGACACGAAGTTCACTGGGTTTGATGCGCCGAACGAGTTTCTTGTTGGTTATGGT
>DATLXE010000161.1:0-2151 GCA_035575795.1 Gemmatimonadaceae bacterium | reverse complement strand
AGCTGGACGCGCGAAAGGCCGCCAGTCTGGGCCGCTGCGACAGCGGGCGCGGCGACGATAAAGCTGGCGAGAAAAGCGAGTGTTTTGCGGTTCATTTTCGGTGCCTCCAATCGGTGTGGCCTGCTCTGAATTCAAGCATTGGGAGTGCAAGGAATACGCCTGTTTGGACAGGCTCTGGGGGCTCCCTCACCGGGGAAACTGCCACTGAGCTGCAGTTGCAGTTACCGGCAAAAAAAGCCCGGCTCGTGAGAGCCGGGCTTTCGTACTTCAGGACGTCCGCAGTAGCTAGCGAATCATCGTGATGATGAGCGCTCCGACGGCGAGCAATGCGGCACCGGCGAGAAGAGCTGAAGCCGGGCTCAGCGTCACCTGCTGGCGATACCACTCGGTGGTCGTTCCAGGCGCGTCGGGCAGTGCGGCCATGATCTGCTGCTGCACGTGGACCGGAGTCGTACGGCGGCGGAGCATCTCACTTTCGGCGTTGATCCGTGTCCATAGCTCGACCTTGGATCTGCCTTCGGTCTCGCTGACGCGGATCTGATCGACCTCGCCATCGAGCCAGTCGTGCAGCAGAGCGCGACCCGGCGTGCCGGTCAGCGGCACCTCGCGATCGTAGAGCTGCTCGGACGCCTTTTCCTTCCTCGGGGAAGGCTGATGTCCGGTAATGTCCTTTCTGTCGAATCCAGCGTCTTCGCGCATCATGCGTACTTCTCCTCAAGCAGTTGTTGGAGCGCCTCTCGCGCCCGATGCACTCGCATCTTTAGCGCGCCAACCGTTGTGTCAAGTAACAGCGCCATCTCCTCGTACGACCTTCCTTCCACGTGCTTCATCACAAACGCTTCCCGCAGCGACGGAGCCAGCCTGGCCAACGCGTACTCGAGATCGGTACGCAGCTCGTTCCGGTCCATCTCCTCTTCCGGCGTCGAGTACGTCGAGGGCTGATCGTCCTCGTCATAACTCACGTGCGTGCGCCGAATGTTCTTCAGCCAATCCTTGCACTAATTCGCGACGATCCGGAAAACCCAGGCATCGAAACGGCCGCGCACTTCGCCCAGATGCTGATACGCTTTAATAAAGGACGCTTGAAGTATGTCTTCCGCCACATCCGGACTTCCGGTCATCCCGAGAGCGTGGCGGTACAAGGGATCGCTGTAACGGGTTATGAGGATCCCGAACGCGTCCTTTGAGCCAGCCAGAACCTTGGCGATGATCTCCTGATCGGCATCGACCGCGGGCACAGCGCCATCATCAGCGCCTTGTCCCGGGCTTCCCGCGCCCATCGGTTGAGCACCCTGATTTTGCAGTGGCGTGGCTGTCATCTTCACTTGCCTAGTGTAATCCCTTTGCCAGCCGGTGTATAGACCCGGCAGGCGCGGAGACTCACCCGCGCACCGTCACATATCGGAGACGCGTGCAGGCAGGCAAAAGCAACGTCGGTCACCTGAGGCGGATGTGAAAAAGCTGTTCCGTCACGGCATCGGCGTGGTAGGTCTTCCCCGTCCGTACACCATCGGCCCGGTAGCGCCGATAGCGCTGCGCGAAGCGCGAAACCTTTCCGTCTGCAGAATGGGAGAGGAGGATTTCAGTGAGAGCATTTGCCGAGAGATGGCCCTCGGACCCGAAGCTCACGAGCGCGTGTTGCGCGCCGGTCGCCGAGAGAATCCCCGCGAAGAGCCGCTTCACGCGTCGCCCGTGCGACCATTCGCTGCGACCTTCCGGGCCCGCCAGCAGTCCCACCTTTCCGCGCACGACTGGCTCCCGGTCGAACCAGCCGCGGGCGAGAATCTCGGGTATGTGGTAGTACGCGACGTACTGCCGCGCATTGTACGGCGGGTCGATGTAGATCAGCTCCGCCTCACCGATGTTCGTGGCTGCCGCGGCCGCGTCCATCAGATGAGCGTTCGCCGGTAGCGCTCCCCCGGCCGGCTGCCTGACCACGACTCGAAAGGTCCTTCGCGCGTTGACCTGCCAGCCCTTCATATAGGAAGCGTATATGCCGGCAGTGTTGGCTATCCGGTCGGTGGCTTCGATCACTGCCGCGAGCAGGACGAAATACGAACGGTCGCTGAGCTCGCCGGCCCGCCGCCACTGCTCGAGAAGCTCGCGCGCGGCATCGATGCGGGCCGCGTTTTCCTCGGTAAAGAACATCCT
>DATLXE010000160.1:0-3044 GCA_035575795.1 Gemmatimonadaceae bacterium | reverse complement strand
GTAGGATTCGGGACTTCGACGCCGACTGCGCCCTTGCCCGGGATCGGCGCAACGATGCGGATGCTCGCCGCGCGCATCGCCAGCGCGAGATCGTTGGAAAGGTTCGCGATCTGGCGGACCTTCACGCCAGCAGCAGGGGCGACCTCGAACTGCGTGACGACGGGACCGGTGGTGCGCCCAACCAGCTCGCCCTCGACACGAAACGTCCTGAGCGCGTCCATCAGCTTTACACCCATCGCGTCTAGCTCGCGCTTGCCGACATCGACGTTGCGCGGCGGCGGCGGTGTTAGAAGCTCAGGCGACGGAAGATCCTCAGCCGTGAACTCCTGCTCGTCATCCGCCGAACCGATCTCGGCGGCGATCTTTCCCGCGTGTTCGGCGGCGGCACCAGCGCGCGTCTTCTTCGCGCGCTTCCGGTCAATGCTCAGCACCGGTGCGCTGTCGTCGATCTCGACAACCGCGACCGGGCCATTCATGAGTGAATGATCGATCGCCGGCATCTCTTCCGGCGAAGGCTCGAGCGCGGCAACGAGCGCGAGCGAAGGCACGACGATCTCGTTGGCCGGGTGAAGGCCCGACTTCTCGACATGCCCGGTAGTGACGCCATCGGTACGCTGCTTCCGCTTCCCGATCACCACGCGAAGGGGATTCCACGACAGCGTGGCCGCCATCAGGCCGCACATGGCAAGCGCGATCAGGACCCACGCTCCAGCTGGACCGGCGAGCTGCAGCAGGTAGAAGGCAGAGAAGCTTCCCCACAGCCCGGCCCACGCACTTGCCTGGCGCACCCCACCTTCCGTCAATCCGAGCGCGACCGGAAGGATGACGACGAGGCCGAGGAGAAACACCATCCACGAGCGGTCTTTGCTTTCCTCGATCCGTCCGAAGAGCCGGAGGGCATGCGCGGCGGGCGCCAGCGGGAGAAGCGCCGCCGCGGGCCAGCCAAAGAACGCGGTGATGGGCTGCGCGAGCATCGACCCCAGCCACCCGAAGTTCACAGCGGCCCCGCCGTTGTCGGCGAGGCGGGCGAATCCTTCCGCGCCGAGCGCGCCGGTGAGAAAGAGCGCGAATAGGAGCAGCGCTATTCCGCGAAGCTCACGGCTCAGCGCGCTTGCCTTAGCGCTCTCTTTCGGGTCCGAGTTTGGTGATCTGTCGGTCCTGGTAGATCGGGACCACAGAGTGGGAGTCCAGCGCCGCTGCGGCGACGAGGTCACCGGCGAAGCCGGCTGCTTCGAGCGCTTGTCCGTGGGACGAGTCTTGGAAGATCTTTGCGAGGTTGTCGCCATATTTCCGGTCAATCACCACTGATGCGGACGCCGCGTCGTTCATCACGACCGCCTCCGCGCGCCTGGGAATCGCACGCACGTAACGACCGGCGCAGGAAGCATCCTCAAGCGAGAAGATCCCCTCGTGGCCGGCGCAGATGATGGCGATGTCCGTATTCGTCCTCGCCGCGACCTTCATCATGGTAAGGACTGCCGAGAAGTTGACGTACGAGGCCACCACAATGTCACGAGCGCCCTGCACTCCCAGGAGAGCGCGCGTCCCGTTGGTCGTCGTGAGCAGGACCGTCTTGCCCTCGACCGCGGCGGCGGTGAACTCGAGCGGCGAATTCCCAAGGTCGAACCCGGCGATCGGCACCATCTTCTGCTCGCCAGCCATTCTGACCTCAGAACGCTCGAACTGCCTGGCGCGAGTCATCACTTCGTCAGCGCCCTCGAGCGGAATCACCGTCTTGGCACCATTGGCGAGAGCGACGGCAACGGACGTCGAGGCGCGCAGCACGTCGATGACGGCGACGAGCCTCCCGGTAGTGTCCGATGGCTTTACCTCAGCGGACGTGAAGAAGACATCAAGCTGCACTGGGCGGCTCCTTCATGAGGTCGGATTCCCGTTCGAGGAACTTCGTGTCGACCGCCCCGGCCTGGAACTTCTTGTTTGCCATGACGCGAGACAGAAATGGAATCGTCGTCGTCACGCCTTCGATAATGAAGCTGTCGAGCGCGACCTGCATACGGCGCAGCGCTTCAGGACGGTCCCTTCCCTGGCAGATCAGCTTGGCGAGCAGTGAATCGTAGTACGGAGGCACCGTGTACCCGGCATAGACATGTGTGTCGAGTCGCACTCCGGGTCCGCCGGGGGGATGGAACACGTCGATGCGGCCGGGTGACGGCTGGAAGTTGCGCGCCGGATCCTCCGCGTTGACGCGGCATTCGATCACGTGCCCACGGCGTTCGATCGGTACCTCGATGGAAAGCTTTTCACCGGCGGCGACCCTGATTTGCTCCTTCACGAGGTCGATGCCTGTAAGCATTTCCGTTACCGGGTGCTCGACCTGGATGCGGGTATTCATCTCCATGAAGTAGTACGACTTGTCCTCGTTCAGCAGCATCTCGATCGTGCCCGCGCCAACGTAATCGATTGCCTTGGCCCCGCGAACGGCGGCGTCTCCCATCTCCGCGCGAAGCTCTGGAGTCACAGCCGGACTCGGCGCTTCCTCGATCAGCTTCTGGTGGCGACGCTGCACAGAGCAGTCGCGTTCGCCGAGGTGCATGATGTTACCGTGGCGGTCCCCCATTATCTGGAACTCGATGTGCCGCGGGCGCTCCAGATACTTTTCCACGTACACGTCGCCGTTGCCAAACGCGGAGAGGGCTTCGCCGCGGGCCAACTGCCACGCGCGGGCAAAATCCTCGGGATCGGTGGCAACGCGCATTCCCTTCCCGCCGCCGCCTGCCGCCGCCTTGATGATGACGGGGAATCCGATCTCACGCGCAAACACGAGCGCTTCCTCGGCGTCTTCGATCGGTCCGGTGGTGCCCGGTATGATCGGGACGCCGACCTTGAGCATTGCACTCCGCGCGGCGGACTTATCACCCATCACCCGTATCTGGTCAGCCGACGGCCCGATGAAGGTGATGTTCGACGCCGCGCAGGTCTCGGCGAACTCGGCGTTCTCGGCGAGAAATCCGTAGCCGGGATGGATCGCGTCGGCCCCGGCGATCTCGGCGGCGGCAATGATGCGCGGGATGTTGAGGTACGAT
>DATLXE010000159.1:0-1799 GCA_035575795.1 Gemmatimonadaceae bacterium | reverse complement strand
GAATCGCCCAGATGCTCACGAGCGCCCATGGCCACCAGGACCAGAGGAAGTGCCTGGCCCTGGTCCAGAACGGCAGGACGCCCTTGGGCGCACGCGACCGAGGGTCCACCGCCAGGTGCCACCCACGTCTCACACGGCGCCTGTTCCATGCGTGCGGACGACTCTTCGCCCGCGGCCCTGCGCGATGTCTGCCACCCTCACGAATCATTCTGGCTCCAGGTCCCGCCGCACTTTTGAGAACAGCGCACGCCGACTCCCGCGAGTCATTGTCGCTCATGCGCCTGCCTGACAGCCGCCGGCGGCACTTTACTTTGACCGCAAGAGGTGGATAGCGCGGAGAGACCGGGCAGCGCATGCTGGTCGCACGGATCATCCAATGAGGAGCGCAATGAGGAGCGTCACCATGAACATGCGCAACGTCGCCATTCCGACGGCAGTCGCCGATACCGTCCGCACGACGGCCCGTTCACCGCGCTACGGGCACCCGGCGCACACCGAAACCGCGACGGGATACGGCCCCTGCCGTCACTGCCTGCGGTATTTTGTCGTCGGGCGTGAGCAGCGGATCCTCTTCACCTACGACCCGTTCGCGGGCATCGAGCCGCTTCCGTTGCCGGGACCCATCTTCATCCACGCGGAGTCGTGTGCGCGGTATGACGAGCGAGGGGGGTTTCCGGTGGACCTGTGCGCACACCCGCTGACGCTGGCGGGCTATAGCGCGGGGCGTGTGCTTCGCGAAGAGGTGCACGTCGGGGCCGGACCCGTGGAGCCGTGGTAGAACGTCTACTGGCGCGTGAGGACGTCGATTACATTCACGTCCGTGACACGGTGGCCGGTTGTTATGACTTCCGGATCGAGCGAGCCTCGCGAGGGCGGTAGCAAGGAGTGATCCTTGATTCTGTCCTTGACTGGTGGGACAATAGACCCATGGCCAAAGTCACCGGCAAGTTTCAAGTCACCTTGCCGAAGGCGCTCGTCACCCGGTGTGGAATCCGTGTGGGAGATGATCTCGACGTGCGATTGGCCGGCTCGTCGATCCAGATGGAGAAACGCTCGGCATCCGACGCAGCACCACAACGGCAGGACAGGCTTGCCCAGTTCGACCGGGCCACCAGCCGGCACAAGGCCCGCGGCGCCGCCGGCTCGATGCCACGCGCGCGGTCCCGTGGCTGGACGCGAGAGGAGCTGTACGTTCGTGGCCGCACTCGTTGACACGAATATTCTCGTGTACCGGTTTGATCCGCGCTTTCCCGAAAAGCAGGCGGCGGCCGCCGCTTTGCTGCGGGCCGGCATCGCCGAGGATTCCATTCGCGTACCGCACCAGGCCCTCATCGAGTTCATCGCGGCTACCACCAGGCCGCTGACCCGTGGGGGGCCTTCCATACTGGCTCCGGCAGAGGCCCGGCGTGAGATGGAAGAGATGCTCGTGCAGTTCGAGGTCATCTATCCGGACGAAGAGCTGGTGAGGATCGCCATCCGGGGCGCTGCGACCTATGGACTGTCATGGTTCGACGCGCATCTCTGGGCTTACGCGGAACGCTTTGGTCTCGACACACTCTGGTCGGAAGACTTCGAGAACGGCAGGCTGTATGGTCGCGTGCGCGTCCGAGATCCGTTCGCCGGTCCAGCCGGTCCAATGGAGCGCGGAACCCGGTGAATGGACGATCGAGGTGTCACTGGAGGAGATGTTGGCGGGGTCGACGGGACTCGAACCCGCGGCCTCCGGCGTGACAGGCCGGCGTTCTAACCAACTGAACTACAACCCCGCTGCGTGCGCGTGCGTGTCCTCACTGCGGGCG
>DATLXE010000158.1:0-3618 GCA_035575795.1 Gemmatimonadaceae bacterium | reverse complement strand
CGGGTGACTCTCACCGGTGGCCCGGTATCGCTGATGGATGCCGATGGCAGCGCCGTGGTGGTTCACGCCGGGAGCGACGATCAGGCGTCCCAGCCGGCCGGAAACAGCGGTTCACGCATCGCCTGCGGGGTCGTCCAGCTGAGCAATTAGGCGCGTAGGAAGCTGTTTTACTTGACACCCTCTGCAGCAGGCAGCACGTTGAATACATGCAGCGGCATACCCCGCCCCACGGCAGAAAGCGCGGCGACGAGCGGCTTGCCCGCAACGCGCGCAGCAATGCCTCTCTGAACCTTGCAACCGTCCTCGGGTCGGTTTTCGCGGCGGGTGTTTATACCCGGGAGGACCTCCAGAATGCAGTCTGCGGGTACGTGGCTGACATGAAGAAAGCGGGCGGAACGGGCGACGAAGTCGCTCAGTCGGCGCGGGATCTGGTCGGCGAAGTCGGCTCGCGTTTTCCGCAGTCGGAGCGCACTGAGCGTCTCCTTGCCGACATGGTCGGCCGGTGCCTTACCGAGTACTACCGGGAAAGCGCATGAGTGCGCGCCCGCCCGCGGCTCCGCTTCTGTTCGTATAGAGCCGCATCCGCCTGGGCAAGCAGCTCAACGAGCTGCGCACCTTCGGCCCTTGCGCGCGTCGCACCGACGCTGAGCGACAGCGTGAATGGCCGCTGCGACTTGAGGTTGTGCTCGTCGACCCGCGTCTTGATGCGCGAGCAGATCAGGTCGGCGGTCTGGTCGGAATCGATCGTGAGCAACGCGACGAACTCATCTCCACCCAGCCGCGCCACGATGTCCGCCTCGCGGCAGGTCTCGTGCAACACCCGCGCGGTGTCGATCAGGGCGCGATCTCCCTCGAGGTGCCCCCACGTATCGTTAACGTGCTTGAGATGATCGACGTCGATGAAAATCAGCAGCACATCCCTGCCCATGCGCATTGCCAGCTTGAGCGCCTGCTCGGAAAGCGTGATGAACGCGCGCCGGTTAGGCAGGCCGGTGAGCTCGTCAACGAGGAGCAGCTTCTTCATCTCCTCTTCGGCGCGCTTGATCGCCGAGATGTCGTGGTACATCGCGAACACCCTGTCCGATTCCTGCCTGACGCTGATGGGCGTTGCGCTGATGGACACCCATACAGTGCCGCCGTCCTTCCGGTTCCGGATCGACTCGACACGCACCTTCCCGCCCGCCGCCACCTTCGATGTGAGGTTGGCACCCTCTTCCAGGAGCTCAGGAGGGACAATCAGGTCGTTGATGCTTTTGCCGACAGCCTCCTCTGATGCGTAGCCAAAGAGCCGCGTAAACTCGCCGTTTACGCGCGTGATCAAGTCCTTGTCGTCGAGTATCGCGATCGCCTGGGGCGCGCTCTCGAAGAGCGTGGCAAAGTAGACGTTCCGGGTATGGAGCTCGTCGTAGAGCGACTTTCTTTCCGTGATGTCGATGGCGATGCCGACCGTTCCCGAAATTCTTCCATCGGGTCCGCGCAGCGGCTCCACACGCGTCTCGAAGAACCGGCCGCGCCAATCCGTTTCGTACCGGACGAGCTCACCCTGAAGCGCTCGCAGGTGCGCGGCGAGCGGGGTGAAACTGGGGTCGCGGGTCTGTAGAATCTCGTAGAGCGTCATCCCGACCTGCTCGTTGGACTCAAGGCCGATGAGATGGAGGCCGGCGCCCTGCGAGAAGGTAATGTTGAGCTCGGCGTCGGTGGACCAGAGGTTCACCGGAACGGATTCGAGCATCAGGCTGAGACGCTTTTCCGTATCCAGTCCGACGCCGGATCCAAGCTGGGAAGTCGTTGCTGCGCTTGGCTTTAGCGCGCGCCAAAGCCGTCTCAGAAGGTTCGGCGCTGGCGCGCCGGGGCGGGAGGCAACGAGCGGGAAGTTCAACTTGCTCTCCATAGTCTCACTCGCCGAGCGCGGGCGCAATGCTTTTTTGCGGCTGGTGTCCATGTGTCTAGACCGCTATGACGCCCCTCAGGTCACCGTTTGCGGCCGCGATAAAGGCGGTAACAAGAAAGAGGGTCAGCCGCGCGGCCGACCCTCTTTCCTGCTGCTGTACCCTGGTGCTGTCTACCGATTGCCGCAGGCAGACATGGTACGTCCCGCATCGCGCGGCATGTAGATGGCGAGGGCACTTGCCTTCGCTGTCGCCGACCGTGTGCCAAGCGCTTCACCGAGCACCTTGATCGCGGTCTTCGACTGCTCGACCGGATTGGTGATTACGGCGTTGGCGCCGACCTTTGCCGCGCCATTGCGGATCTGCGTCTGAAGCTGGTTATCGGTGGTGAACACCGAATTGCCCTCAGCCTCGATCCATGCGAGCTCGTAGTAATCGAACGGAGCTTCGGAGCGGTTCGAATAAACGGCGATCGCGTTTGCGCAGGTGGGCGCGCGGTCGATGCGTGGATTCACATCCGTGGTGGTCTTCTTGACGCCGGCGCATGCCGAGACGGCGACAACCGCGATTGCGATCGGAATGATTCTCAATGCTGATGCTTTCATCTTTAGTCTCCCTTCAACTGGGGTGGGTTGCCCGTTTATGTGACCGGACATCGACCTCCAATTGCAAGGCTGGGGCCGCCAGACGGGTTCCCTCACTCCAAGGTCTAAAAAAGGGCCTTCTGAGTGTGTTCAGACGGTATTCCACTTAGCCATGTGGAATCGCCAGATTGTAGATGTACCGAAGCTCGCGCACACCTTGAACGCCAGAGAGTCCATGCTGCCGTCCCCCCTTTGTTCCCGCCCGGCCACGCGAATCGTCGCGGCCGCCGCGCTCATGATTGCCGCGGCATGCGCCGGAAACGCGCCCCCGGCAACGCGGCCAGATCCTGCCCCGGAGGCGCGTGTCGGCGTGGCGCCCCGTGCCTCCGCGGCGGGAGCGCCGAATATCACGACAGCGCCGGACCCGAGCGACGACGGGACGCCATTTCCGCCCGCCGGTTACGCCAACCTCTCCTTTCGCCACTCGGTCGTGACGGACGGGGGGAGCTACCTCAGTCCGCTCATCGAGATCTTCGGCGACGTCGCCATCGGCCAGCGCGTTTTCATCGCGAGCAACACAATCCTGCGCGCCGATCCCGGGACGCGGATCTGTGTCGGCGAGGCGACCAACCTGCAGGACAACATTCTCCTGCTCGCGTTGCGCAACTCGCCGGTCCCCACCGCGCTCGGCACCAGTTGCGGACTGCGCGCCAGCACGCTGGCCGACAGCGTGAGCATCGCGCACCAGGCCACCATCCGCAACTCGCGGATCGGCCGCTTCACATTCATCGGCTTCCGCGCCTTCCTGGAGAACGTCGTGCTCGAGGAAGGGGCGTTCGTTCTCCACGGTGCGGTGGTCCGGAACGTCCGCATCGGTCGCAACCGCCTGGTTCCGGTGGGTGCGGTGATCTCGACGCAGGAGCAGGCCGACGCGCTCGCCCTCAAGTCGGCCAAGGAGTCCCAGTTTCAGCTCGACGTGCTGGGCGTCAACACCGAGCTCGCGTCGGAGTATTCGGCGCTCTATCGCGCCGGTGGCTTCGACATGGTGACCAAGGTGAGCCCTTCGCCGCGCACCTCGTTCAACCCGGGTCTCTGGCCGACGCTGGGCGCTAACGTCCAGCTCCTCGAGTTCGCCCGTGTAGTGG
>DATLXE010000157.1:0-25072 GCA_035575795.1 Gemmatimonadaceae bacterium | reverse complement strand
GGCGAGGTTCCGTTAGTCGTTGTGCCCGCGCCTCCGGCGACGGTGGCGAACGCGGAATTGCGTCCTGCACTCGCCCTTGCCGGGGGCCTCGATGACCTGAGCGACGGCAGTCTCGTTGCACTGATGACTTCGATGGAGACTTTCGACGCGCTTCCCGCGGCGGAGCCCGACCCGGTAATAACTGTCGATCCCGATACGACGGACCTGCGATGAACACGTTCTCTGCCATCGCGATCGCATCGGCACTCGCACTTTCGGCGGCGACAGCAGGAGCCCAGGCCGCGCGCGGGACGCAGCCTGAGCGCGCCGCACTCGAGCAGCAATTTCGCGAGCGCACCGCAGAGATGATCAGGACGCGACTCAAGCTTACCGAGCGCCAGATGGAGCAGCTGCAGCAGGTCAACGTCCGTTATGCGCCCCAGCTCAACCGGCTCTCGGTCCAGGAGCGGCAGACGCGCCGTGCGCTCAGGACCGAAATCTCGGCAGGCGACTCCGCGAACCAGAATCGCATTGGTGACCTGCTCGAAACCTCGCTCCGCGTACAACGCGAAAGACTCGGCATCATCGAATCAGAGCAGCGCGAGCTCGCTGCGTTTCTGACCCCGCTGCAGCGCGCGCGCTATCTCGCGCTCCAGGCGCAGATGCGGAAGCGCGCTGAGGAGCTGACGAGGCAGGGTGGTGGGAACCGGTCACGACGCAGCGACGGCGCGCCTGGCCGGCGCATGCAACTGGGAAGACCTCCGACGCTGTAGTAACGTCGAGCCGTCCGGGTTAATATTGGATCGCAGCCGCACGAAGCCCGGGTGGCGGAATTGGCAGACGCAGAGGACTCAAAATCCTCCGGCCGCAAGGCCTTACGAGTTCGATTCTCGTCCTGGGCACTACATTTTTCATGCGGGATGAGAAGACTGCGCGGCCTAAGCCCGGTGCACCGGATGGCGTGCCTCAACCCAGTGATGGCGATTTCCGTCAGTCCGTCAGGTGCTCGGCACATTCTGTAGGTATTCTTCTCACTCAGGACACTCGATCCCCTCGCTCAGAGGGAGCCGACCCGCCAACGGGTCGCGGTTAAACTCGTGCCCGATGTCTTCAGATTGTGACCTCGGCATTGCGCATCCCAACACGGGTCGTAAGTTCGCACACCGCGAATGCGGCCCTCCCCACCCCGCCGACCCGCGCCCTGCCTACCTCCCTCCGCGACCAGCTCCAAAGCACGCTCGGCGTAGCCTGCACCCTCGAGCGCGAGCTCGGCGGCGGCGGCATGAGCCGCGTCTTCCTGGCGCGCGACCAGGCCCTCGAGCGCGCCGTGGTCGTGAAGGTGCTGAGCCCCGACCTCGCCGCCGGCGTTTCTGCCGAGAGGTTCACGCGCGAGATCAAGCTCGCCGCCGGGCTGCAGCAGGCGAACATCGTCCCGCTGTTGAGCGCGGGCCAGACGGATGGGCTGCCGTACTACACGATGCCCTTCGTGGACGGGCTCTCGCTCCGTGTGCGCCTCGAGCGGAACGGCGCCCTTCCGGTGGGCGAGGCCGTGAGCGTACTGCGGGACGTGACGCGTGCACTCGCGTACGCACACGAGCGCGGCGTGGTGCATCGCGACATCAAGCCGGAGAACATCCTCCTCTCCGGTGATGCCGCCGTTGTCACCGACTTCGGCATCGCCAAGGCGCTCTCCGCCTCGCGCACGGCGGCGCCCGGCGGCACGCTGACCCAAGTCGGCACGAGCCTTGGCACCCCGGCTTACATGGCGCCTGAGCAGGCGTCGGGTGATCCCGACACGGACCATCGGGCCGACCTCTACGCGCTGGGGTGCGTGGCGTACGAGATGCTCGCCGGCAGCGCCCCCTTCGCGGGACGTCCCACGCACCGGCTCTTTGCCGCGCACCTGACCGAGATCCCCCCGCCGCTGGCCACGACGCGCGCCGACGTGCCGCGTGCGCTCGCGCAGCTCGTCGCACAGCTCCTCGAGAAGGATCCAGCCCGTCGGCCTCAGAGCGCGCGCGATGTGCTCCAGGCGCTCGACGGCGTGACCACGGGCACGAGGCCCGCGTCGGCACGGCGCTCCTCCCGCGGACGCATCGCGACGTTCGCGGCGATCGCAGCGGGGCTCGTCATCATCACGTCCGTGGCATTCGCTGCATGGCGCAACTCGCGACAGGCCGAGGATGCCGAGGCCGCGAATGCGCCCCGATCCATCGCCGTGCTTCCCCTGGAGAACGTCGGTGGCGATACGGCCACCCAGTTCTTCGCCGACGGCATGACGGACGAGCTCACGTCCACCGTGGCCAAGATTGCCGGTCTGAAGGTCGCGTCGCGCAGCGCCACGATCGCAGCACTGAAGGCTCTTCCGGGAGATACGAAGGCGCTGGGCCAGCGGCTGTCGGTGGGAGCGGTTCTCGTGGGCCGCATCCGACGCTCGGGCGCACGCATGCGACTCACCGCCGAGCTCTCCAGTGTCCACGACGGCTCGATCCTCTGGTCGGAGACGTATGACCGCGACGCGAAGGACGCCTTCAAGGTGCAGGACGAGGTGGCGCGCGCAATCGCGTCGGCGCTGCGCGTCACCCTTGGCGACGGCCAGCGCCGGCTCGCCGCGCAGCGCACGGTGAACCCGGAGGCGCACGACCTGTACCTGCGGGGACGATACATCCAGGAGAAGTACACGGAGCCGGACATCCGGATGGCGCTCGCGCTGTTCGAGCAGGCGGTGGCGAAGGACCCGCAGTACGCCGCGGCGTGGACCGGCATCGCCGATTCATGGGGAATGCTGGCCGACGACTTCATGGCGCCACGCGAAGCGGTGCAGAAGATGCGCGACGCGATGGCTCGCGCCGCGGTGATCGACTCGACGTCGCCGGAGCTCCTGTTCACGCGCGGCTCCACGGCATTGTGGTACGATCGCGACCCGGTGCTTGCCGAGCAACTCATGGGCGATGCGCTCCGGGCATCGCCAGATCAGCAGTTCTCCACGTCCTACTACAGCATTGCCCTGTGGGCGACGGGAATGCGCGACTCCGCGACCGCCTTCGTGCGGGCGGAGGTGACGCGCGATCCCACTTCCCCCGAGGTGCTGAATGCAGCCTCTACATATTTCCTCAAAGTCGGAGATCGCGCCGCAGCTCGCACCTATTGCGACAGGCTGGTGGAGATGCAGGCCGGAGAAGGCTGCCGAGCCACGGTTGCGATGGCCGAGGGACGGCCGGAGCAGGCCATCCCCATCTTTCGCGCGCGGGGGGCGAGCCCGGACATCCGCGTGGCGCGCGGCGCACGCGCAAACCTGGTGCAGGCGCTGGCGTTGTCGGGTCATGCCGCCGAGGCACGTCAGCTCGCGATGTCGATCGATGCCGAGGCCCGTTCCGGCGTCAGGTATTTCCGGGAGGACATTCCGGCGCGAGTGTGGTCGTACCTCGGCGACTACGACCGCGCCTTCGAGTGGATGGATCGCGCACTCCGGTCTGGATCGTCCGGCATCGGCGTGCTGTACTGGACTTTCGCGACCGACCCGATCCGGAAGGACCCTCGGATGCGGGCGCTGGCAAAGCGGGCTGGATTGCCGGATCCGCCGCCGTACTGGTGACAACCGCAGCCCGTCGCGGACTACGCGTGCCCTGTGCGACGCGGGACCGCCGCATGGCCTGACACGCTCCGTAGCGTCGGCCACTAGGAAATGGGTCAGGAAAGAGTGCTCGCCGCGTGGGTCGGCGCCCTGATGGCGCTCGGGCACCGCGATAGCGTCGGAGCCCTGCTGCGCTTCTGCGAGCGCGCGTCACGGATGCTCCAGAACACTATGAGCCGCCGTTCCGCAAGTCTGACACGGGGAGGACTCAAAATCCTCCGGCCGCAAGGCCTTACGAGTTCGATTCTCTTTCTGGGCATTGGAATTTCTAACACTCGTGGCGCCCAGTCCGTATTCTTAGGTTAATGGCGTTACTCCCCCTCCTGATTGCGGTGCAGCAGCTGGTCTCACCGACTCTCCAGTCACCGCGCCGGGATTCCATTCCGCTGTCGCTACCCGCGGCCGTCGAGCGCGCGATACGCATCGGTGACGAATCGCGCTCGGCAGCCGCGCAGGTGGACATCGCCGACGCACAGGTGACGATTGCGCGCGCGGCCGGACTGCCACAGCTGCGGCTCAACGGCAGCCAGTCGCACGTGTTCGAGAGCGCGAGAGCCAGCGCCGTGGGCTCCATCTTCAACCAGCCCAATACCTACACCGCCAACGCGACCCTTTCGCAAACGCTATTTCAGGGCGGCCGCATCGTCGCCGGCTCGCGCGCCGCACGCGATGTGCGCGCGGCGGCGCGGCTCGACCAGTCGGAAACCGGGGCGCAGGTGTCACTCGATGTGCAGCGCGCCTATCTGCAGGCACTGTTCGCACGCAACCTCGCCGACATTCAGGACACGGCGCTCGCGCTCGCCTCACGCCGCTACTCGCAGGTGCAGCAGTTTCTCCAGGCGGGCCGCGCCTCGCGCTACGATGTGTTGCGCGCCGGAGTCGAGCGGTCCAACCTGCAGCCCGTCGCGATTCAGGCGCGGAGTGACGTCGAGCTCGCACTGCTCGAGCTTCGGCGCCTGATCAATATGCCGTTCGACCAACCGCTGAAGCTGACATCAACAGTCGACACCGCATCCGTGCTCGCATGGGTGGCGCAGCTTCGGGCTGACCAGGCCTCGATCGACCGCTCTGCCGTACGCTCGGCAGAGCTCGTGGCGCGCGCGCGGCGCTCGGCGATCACGGTGGCGCGCGCAGATCTGAGGCCGAGCATCAGCATCAGCGGGCTGATGGGAGCGCAGGCGTTTCCCGCGGGCGGATTTCCGACCGGGCGGGGACGACTCGTGACGGTGCCCTGTCCGGCTGGTTCTGCCGACGGACGCGTCTGCACGCAGCAGAACGGAGGATGGTTCGGCGACAAGTCGTTCGGGATCGCGGTCGGCTTGCCGATTTTCGACGGGTTTCGGTCTCGCGGGGCGATCAGTCTCGCGTCGGCGCAGTCGCGTCTCGCCGATCTGCAGCTCGCGCAGACGCGCGAGCGGGTGGCAAGCGAGGCCGCGCGGGCGCGCGCCGATCTCGACCGGGCCGAGGCTCTTTTCACGACGCGCGGCCAGAATGCAGCCGAAGCCGCAGAAGCGTTCAAGCTCGCCGAACTGCGCCAGTCGCGCGGCCTCGCAACACAGCTCGAGGTCGCCGATGCGCAGCTGGCGCTGACCTTTGCCCGCACGAATGAAGCGCGCGCGGGTTACGATCTGTACCTGTCCGCCGCGGGCTACGCTCGCGCACTCGGGCGCGCGCCACAGCCTTTCGATGTTCCGGTGCTTAAGTATCCCGCGCCGACAGATCGGTCACGTGTTCAATAAAGGCGCTCTCGCGGTTGCCGTTATTGGATTTTTGACGGCGTGTTCAAAGCCTTCCGCTGAAGCGACGGGCGGCGGCTCGCACCGCGGCGGCGGGGCCGGTGGCGCCGGCGGTGGCAGACCTGCCCAGACGCTGACATTGTCAACTGGCGACGTTTCCCTTGTCCGCCGTACGACCATGGTGGACGGCGTTCCCATCACCGGAAACCTGCGCCCGATTGAAACTGTTGACGTTCGCTCCCGTGTAGAAGGAGAGCTGGTCGGAGTGTACGCGCGCGAGGGAGATTTCGTGCGCGCAGGCCAGCTTCTGGCGCGCTTCGAGTCCAGTGAACAGGAGAGCACCGTGCAAAGCGCAGTAGCCGACCGCGCCGCCGCCCGGGGCGAGCTTTCCACCGCCGAGTGGGGCCTCGAGCAGTCACAGCAGCTGTACAAGGCCGGCGCCATTCCCGAAACAGATCTCCGGGTCGCGCGCAACACCGTTGCCACCGCGCGCGCGCGCCTCGCCGCGACGAACTCACGCATGCGCTCGACCTCGATCACGACTCGGGACACGCGCGTGGCCGCGCCGACTTCGGGCATAATCGAAAAAAGGATGGTCGAGCAAGGTGAACACGTGGCGCGCGGTGCGCAGCTCTTCACCCTCGTACGGAACGACATTCTCGAGCTCGCGGCCGCGGTTCCTGAGCGAAGGGCCAATGCTGTTCGCGTAGGGCAACGCGTGCAATTTCTGGCGAATGGCGTGAGCGTCGAGGGCAGGGTTGCGCGACTCAGTCCGACCGTGGATCCTGCCTCCCGCTCGGTCACGGTCTACGTGCAGATACCGAACGCAGGCGGCGTCCTCAAGGGTGGCACCTTCGCTTCTGGAACGGTGCTGGCGAGAACGATCAGCAACGCGCTCGTGGTGCCCGTGTCCGCATTGCGGCAAACTGCAAGCGGGAGCCAGGTTGTCTATAAGCTGGCGACCGGCGTGCTCGACACGGCGACGGTGCAGGTTGGCGTTCTCGACGAGCGGCTGGGCATTGCTGAGGCGCTGTCGGGAGTCGCGGAGGGCGACAGCGTGGTTTCGGGAAACGTGGGAAGCCTGGGGAAGGGAATGAAGGTCACGATCCTCGGTGCCGGTGGCGCCGGCGCGCGCTCACGATCAGGACAGTAAGCGATGTTTCTCTCCGACGTCTCGATCAAGCGCCCCGTCTTCGCCACGATGATGATGGTCGCGCTCGTCGTACTCGGAATTGTCTCATTCGGTCGCCTGGCGATCGACGAGTATCCGGACATCACTTATCCGATCGTCATCGCGCAGACGACTTATCCGGGCGCGTCGCCGCAGGTGATGGAACGTGATGTGTCCCGTCCGATCGAGGAGGCGCTCAACACCGTCCAGGGACTGAAGGAGATCAACTCGACTTCGCTCAACGGCGTTTCACTGGTCAGAGTGACGCTGCACCTCGGCGTCGATGTTCTAGCCGCACAGCAGGACGTGCAGTCGAAAATTGCGCGCATCAGGCGCCAGCTTCCGCCTGAGATCGAAGAGCCGGTGACCAACCGCTTCGACCCGAACGAGCGGCCGATCATCTCCGTGGCAATGCAGAGCAGCGAACGCCCGATGCGAGAGCTGACCAGTCTCGCCGATGAAGTGGTGGCACCGAGGCTCCAGGCGATCGCCGGAGTGGGCGGGATCAACGTCGCCGGCGGCGAGACGCGGCAGATTCGTGTCGAGCTCGACCCCGCGGCGATGCGGTCGTACGGAATCGGTCCCGCGCAGGTGACGCAGGCCCTGCAACGCGAGAACCAGGAGGTTCCAGCAGGGCGCGTGACTTCGGGCGCCACTGAGCAGCTCGTCCGTGTGAGCGGTCGCATCACCAATCCCGCGTCCTTCGCGGGAATCGTCGTCGCGGTTCGGCAGGGAGTTCCGATCCGGTTAGGCGATGTCGCGACGGTCAAGGACGCCGCCGCGGACAAGCGTACGGCCGCCCTCCTCGATGCGACACCCGCGCTCGCGCTCGACATTCTCAAGGTCTCTGGTTCCAACACGGTCGCTGTCGCGGATTCGGTTCGCGCCGCGACGCTGGAGCTCGAGAAACAGCTTCCGGCCGATGTACAGCTGCGTGTGATCCGTGACGATTCCCGGCGCATTCGTGAGTCCCTCGCCGACGTTGAGCTCAGCATCGTGCTCGGCGCGGTGCTGACGATCATGATCATCTACCTGTTCCTGAATTCGTGGCGCTCGACGATCATCACCGGCCTGACCCTGCCGGTCAGCATCATCTCGGCGTTCTTCATCATGTGGGTGTTTGGTTTCACCGTGAACACGATGACGCTCCTGGCGCTGTCGCTGGCGATCGGCCTGCTGATCGATGACGCGATCGTCGTGCGCGAGAACATCGTGCGCCATGTGCGCATGGGGAAAGACCACGTGCGCGCGGCGAAAGAGGGGAGCGACGAAATCGGCCTCGCCGTACTGTCGACGACGCTCGCCGTGGTCGCCGTGTTCGTGCCCGTGGCTTTCATGGGCGGAATGATCGGTAAGATTTTCTTCCAGTTCGGCGTCACTGTCACATTCGCGGTGCTGGTCTCACTGTTCGTGTCGTTCACTCTCGATCCGATGCTCTCCAGCATCTGGCCGGATCCGGTGGGTGAAGGCGGAGATGGCGCGAAGCTCCGGCGGACGCGGAACCCGATTCGCCGTGTGGGACTCGCGTTCGACTCGTGGTTCGAGAGAGTGTCGGACAGCTATCCCAAAGGGCTCAGGTGGGCGCTCAACCATCGTGCCCTCGTGATGGTCGCCGCCGTTGCATCAGTGGTTGTAGCCGGAATTATCTACCCGCGTCTCGGTTTCACATGGCTGCCGGATGTAGACGGCGGTGAGTTCAACGTCCAGCTTCGCACGCCGCCCGGGTCGAGTCTCGCCTACACAGTGGACAAAGCCGGCGATGTCAGCGCTTTCCTGCGCAGCCAGCCGGAAGTCGAGTTCACCTACACCACAATTGGCGGGGGATTTAGAGGCACGCCTAATTCCGGGCAGATCTACGTGCGCCTTGTCGATCACGGGAAGCGCGACAGGTCGCAGCAGGAGATTCAGACGGAGCTGCGTGGCAAGCTGCGCGCGATGCCCGGCATTCGCCCGACCATCACCGGTACGCCGTCGATCTTCGGCGGGTTTCGCCAGCCGATAATCGTCAACGTCCAGGGGCCGGAGGAAACACGTCTCAAGGTCGCCGCCAACCAGGTGCTCGAGAAGATGCGCGAGACGCCCGGCGTCGCGGAGCCGAACTCCAGCGACGAAGGGCAGATTCCCGAGCTCGATGTGGCGATCGACCGCCAGCAGGCGTGGGCCGCCGGACTGGGCATCGCCAGCATTGCATCGACGCTGCAGCCGCTGTTCGCCGGACAGCGAGCGACGAGATGGGAGGACGAGCAGGGCTTCTCGCATGACGTCGTCGTCGTGTATCCGGATTCGCTGCGCAGCACGGCTGCCGACATCCGAAACATCGTGATACCCACCAGCACCGTGGATCAGGCGACGGGACAGCCGGCGATGGTGGCGCTGTCGCAGGTCGCCGACGTGAAGACGGGGCTCGCGCCCCAGCAGATCGACCGGCGCAATCTCCAGCGGCAGGTCTCTCTCGCAGCCGGCGTGATGCCGGGGTACGCGATGGGGAATGTCGCCAACGCGGTGAAGGCGGGAATTGATTCGATCGGATTGCCGGTCGGTTATCAGGCGGTGTTCACCGGCGACGTGCAGAATCTTTCTGAAACGAAGGGCTACGTCCTCGCTGCGCTCGGACTGGCGGTGGTGTTCATCTACCTCATTCTCGCGTCACTCTTCGGGTCTTTTTTTCAGCCGCTGGCCATCATGCTCGCGCTGCCGCTGAGCTTCATCGGTGTCGCGCTTGCGCTCCTGCTCACCGGCGGCAACATCAACGTGATGACCATGATCGGGATCATCATGCTCATGGGTCTCGTCACGAAGAACGGAATTTTACTCGTTGATTTCGCGAACCAGCAGCGGGCAACGGGAGCGTTGCGCCTCGACTCGCTGCTCAGCGCGGGACGAATTCGCCTGCGTCCGATCATCATGACAACGACGGCAATGATATTCGGCATGATGCCGCTCGCGCTCGCGGTAGGAGCCGGCGCCGAGCAGCGTGCTCCGATGGCCCGCGCAGTGATCGGTGGCTTGATCACATCCACTATGCTGACGCTCTTCGTGGTTCCGGTCATGTACACGCTGCTCGAGGACTCCGTGGCCTACGCGCGTCGCGAAGTTCCGGCAGTGCTGCGCAGATTCCGCTCGCGTCCAGCGTCCGTTCCGGTGCGGCCGATTACGTCCCGGCCGCGCCCAGTGGCGGGAGAACCCGGTCCGGCTTACCGCACGGAAGCGGCGGAGAAGTCCGGGACGTTGTAGTTTTGGGGCTTCATTGCGACCAACATTCCCGGGAATCTGAATGGCGCAGTACAAGCTTGCGAAGCGGCCCGCCGACGGTGAGAAGATCACATTCGAGAAGGGCAAGCTGAATGTCCCTGACAATCCTGTAATTCCGTTCGTCGAGGGCGACGGCACCGGCGCTGACATCTGGCGCGCATCGGTGCGCGTGTTCGATGCCGCCGTCGAGAAGGCGTACTCCGGGGAAAAGCGAATCGCGTGGATGGAGGTTTTCGCCGGGGAAAAGTCCTTCAGTCAGTACAAGGACTGGCTGCCGCAGGAAACCATCGACGCGATGCAGGAATTCAGGGTGTCCATCAAGGGACCACTGACGACGCCCGTCGGCGGGGGTCTTCGCTCGCTGAACGTGACGTTGCGACAGGTCCTCGACCTTTACGCCTGCATCCGGCCGGTGCGTTACTTCGAGGGCGTCGGGGCACCGGTGAAGGAGCCCGAAAAAGTAGACGTCGTGATCTTCCGCGAGAATACGGAGGATGTCTACGCCGGCATCGAGTGGAAGGCCGGGTCCGCGGAAGCGGAAAAGCTCGCCGCCTATCTGCGTAAGGAGTTCGGCAGCGAGATTCGCGAGAAATCGGCGCTCGGCATCAAGCCGATGTCGGAGTTCGGGTCCAAGCGGCTGATCGAGATGGCAATCCGCTACGCTCTTGCCAAGGGCCGCGAGTCGGTGACGCTGGTGCACAAGGGCAACATCATGAAGTTCACCGAGGGCGCGTTCCGCGACTGGGGCTATGAGGTGGCGCGTGACATGTTCAGCGACCAGAGCTGCAGTGAGAGCGAGCTCGGCAAGGGCGGTTCGACGGCGCGCGCCGACTGCGTCGTCATTCGCGACCGCATCGCCGATTCGATGTTCCAGCAGCTGCTGCTGCGGCCGTCTGAGTATTCCGTCATTGCGACCCCCAACCTCAACGGCGACTACCTGAGCGACGCGGCGGCAGCGCAGGTCGGGGGGCTCGGGATCGCGCCCGGCGGGAACGTCGGTGATGGTCTCGCGGTCTTCGAAGCAACGCATGGCACCGCCCCCAAGTATGCGAACCTCGACAAGATCAATCCCGGCAGCGTGATCCTGTCGGGCGTAATGATGTTCGAGTACATGGGGTGGAACGAAGCGGCGTCGCTGATCGTAAAGGGCGTCGAAAGCGCGATCAAGTCACGCCGCGTCACGTATGACCTCGCGCGCCAGATGCAGAAAGCGACGGAAGTATCCACCTCGGCGTTCGGCGACCAGGTGATCAAGGGGATGAAGGCCTAGCGAATGCTGAACGTGACCCTGAGCGCGGCCAATCCCTCGGAAGTCGGGACACCGCTGCTCGTCGTGGCGCTCGTGGAAAATCCGACGCTGGGAGGGATCGCCGCGCTCGACACCGCCGTCGCGGGGGCGCTCACGCGCACCATCGAGATGAAGGATTTCCGCGGCGCGCGCGATGAGATGCTCCACCTTACCGGCGTCGCCAAGGGACCGAGGCGGCTGATGCTCATCGGCATGGGAGCCGTGACCGACAAGCGGGCATCGTTAAAAAGGGCAGCGACGCTGGCTGCCCGCCATGCACACCGGCTCGGCGTCGGCGAGATGGCGTGGTACTCCGGACAGATTACCGCCGAGGAAACCGAGGCCGTTGCGGTCGGATTGATCGCCGGGTCATGGGAGTATACCGAGCTCAAGTCGCAGCCTCCGGAAGGGGACCGCAAGAAGCCGCTCGAGCGGGCGACGATACTCACCAGCAACACGGACGACAACAGGCGCGGCCTGGCCAATGGACAGGCGATCGGCCAGGGCCAGAGCCTCGCGCGCCGTCTCGCGATGATGCCCGGCAACGTCTGCACACCGGACCTGCTTGCGCAGACGGCGAAGGAAATCGGACAACGCCACGGAATTGAAGTGACGGTCCTGGGCCGGGCCGAGATGGAAGCGGAGGCGATGGGTTCTTTCCTGGCCGTCGCGCAGGGCACGCCGCAGGAGCCGAAGCTGGTCGTGCTGAAATACAACGGCGGACCGGCCGGACAGAAGCCGGTGATGCTGATTGGAAAGGGCCTCTGCTTCGACAGCGGTGGCATTTCGATCAAGCCGGCCCAGGGGATGGAGTACATGAAGTTCGACATGTGCGGCGCGGCGGGAGTGCTCGGCGCGCTCGAAGCTGTCGGGCAGATGAAGCTGAATGTGAACGTCGTCGGAATGATCGGCGCGACCACCAACATGCCGTCCGGCACAGCGATGAATCCCGGCGATGTGGTGAAAAGTCACTTCGGCAAGTCCATCGAGATCATCAACACCGACGCTGAGGGCCGGCTCGTTCTTGCCGACCTGCTTTCGTATGCGCGTCGTTTCAATCCCGATGTCGTGATCGATGCGGCCACGCTTACCGGCGCGTGCGTCATTGCTCTCGGCCATGCCGCAACCGGCGTGTTCACGAACGACGACGTACTGCTTGCGGAAGTTCTTGCCGCAGGAAAGAGGGCGGGCGAGCCGGGTTGGCCGCTTCCGCTCTGGGACGAATACAAGGACCTGATCAAGTCCGACGTTGCCGATGTAAAGAATTCGGGCGGCCGGCCCGCCGGCGCTGTTACGGCGGCGCTTTTCCTCAAGGAGTTTGTGGAAGGCTTTCCGTGGGTGCACCTCGACATCGCCGGCACGGCGTATTCCGAGACCGATCTCGTTACGATCCCGAAGGGACCAACTGGAGTGCCGACGGGTACCTTCGTCGAATTCATTCGCGGGAGAATGCGCTGAAAAGGGCTTTACAAATCTGGTTGACCCCTGCGCGCCTCGGCCTTGTGGCCGGGGCGGTTTTCTATGCGGCTGCTGCTCCGGCACGGGCGCAGGCGGTGCCGGTGCCATCGAGCGAAGTCCCGATCCCGGTCAAGCCGACGACGGACACCACGCGAATCGACAGCGCGGTGGTGCAGCGCGACACGATACAGCCGCCGGTCGGGCGGTTCAGCGATCCCGCTGATTACGATGTCACACCGCGTCACGAATGGAACCGTGCCGAGCTGTTCGCGACGGGAGCGCTGACGCTCATCGACCTGCTGGACCGGATTCCCGAGCTGACCACGTTCCGCTCCGGCTGGATCGCCACTCCCCAGGTCGCGGCGATGAACGGCGACTTCAGGCGCGTCCGCGTTTTCTACGACGACATCGAGATCGACAACCTCGACCCGCGCACCGGCGGGATACTGGACCTTGGCAGCATCCAGATCTGGACGCTCGAGCGGCTCACGATTGAGCGCGGCGCGAATGAAGTGCGCCTCTTCCTGCGGTCTTGGCGCGTCGAACGTACCACGCCATACACCCGTGTCGACATCGCCACGGGCAATGAGGACACCAACCTTTACCGCGGCTTCTATGGGAAGAGGTTCGGCCGCGGACAGATACTACAGCTTGCCGGCCAACAGTACGGAACTACCAGCTCGCGATTTGCCGGAAGCGGTGACGGGCTTTCGACATTTGGTCGCGTTGGAATCGCCCGCAGCTCCTGGTCGGTCGACGCATTCTTCAACCGCAGCCGGGCAACGCGCGCGGGCCAGCCGTCGATGGTGCCAACGCGGCCCGGCATCGCGCCGCTCGACGCTACCTATACCAACGCCTACATACGAGGTGCAATCGGCGCACGCGACGTGGGTCCATGGCTGCAGCTGACTGCCGCGTCGATCGGGTTCAAGGGCTCCGCGAGTCGCGGGAGGTCGACCTCTTCGACAATTCCCCTGTCTCTCGACACGACCGAGACGCGTGTATCGGAGACGCAGTTCAACCTTGCCGGAGGAACATCCCGCGGGCCGCTGCGAATCGAGGTCCGCGATCGGCTTCGCACGCTGGGCGGCAGCAGCTTTAACAGTGTATCGGCGCGTGGCGACCTCGAAACGGGGACATTTGCGGCGAGCGCGTTTGCCGAGCGCGACGGCCGCCGGGGTACCACGCTCCTCGAGGCCGGAGCGCGGCTACAGCCGCTTCCGTTCTTCGCGGTGAGCGGCGCGGTTTCGCGGACGACGGCGGGCGCTCGCTTGTCGCGCATTCCGGGCAGCACCGCTGCTCGCGCGGAAGCGGGCGTCCGGATTCGCGGTCCATGGCTCACGTTCGGAGCGCTCACGCGCGATACGACCTACGTCATCCCCCCGATCGTCTACGACACGCTCCTCCAGCCCGATTCGCGCAACCGGTCGACGGGCTTGATCGCTTCGCTGCGCGGACCCGTGTGGAAGGGGATCGGAGTGGATGCGTCGATCACCCGCTGGGACCGGGCCCGGCCCTACCAGCCACAATACCAGAGCCGCTCCGAAATCAACTTCGCCAGCGACTTTCTCAGGCGGTTCCCGCGGGGCGATCTGAGTGTCCGCGCCGCCGGGATATTCGAATCCCGCGGGACGGTTGTGTTTCCGCTTGCCGCCGATGATACCGATGCGGCGGGAAGCAAGGTGCTGTCGGCGTTGCTCGAGGTCCGCATCATGCGCGCGGTCGTCAGCTACCAGCAGCGCAATATTCTCTCGTTTCCCTACACGCACGTGCCGGGGTTCATGATGCCCCGTGTGCTCGCAATCTACGGCGTGCGGTGGGAGTTCTGGAATTGACAAATGTCGTTGCGGCTTCATAGCTTAGCGCCCTTCACATGATCTCCAGCATGACCGGCTTCGGGGCCGCCGAAGGGACAATTGGAGCCGCTCGCCTGAGCGTCGAGATCCGCTCGGTCAATCACCGCTTCTTCAGCCCCAGCCTCAAGCTGCCGTCGGTGTTTTCCCGCTGGGAGGGAGATGTCCGGGAGGCTGTCAGGAAAAAGATCGCGCGCGGCCACGTGACTCTCACCGCGCGCATCGTACGCGACGAAAGCGCCAACGCGCCCGTCGTGGACGAAGCCCGCTTCACGCACTATCTCGCCAGCCTCAGAGCGCTCAAGGAAAAACACGGCGTGAGCGGGGAAGTCGATCTCGCCACCGTGCTTCGCCTTCCCGATGTCGTCGCAACCCCAGGCGAGGAGTTCGACGACTCGGCCGCGGCACCCCTTCTCGCGCTCGTATCACGCGCGGTTGACGCGCTCTCGGCGATGCGGCGCGCGGAGGGAACCCAGCTGAAGTCGTTCCTGCTCGAGCGGGCCGGGTCGATCGAGACGTCGCTTGCGCGAGTCGAGAAGCGCGCACCTGTCCGGCTGAAGGAGCAGCACGAGAGAATTCGCCGCACAGTGGCGGACCTCGTCGGAGAGTCGGGTGCCGATCCGCAGCGGATCGCCCAGGAGGTCGCCATCCTCGCCGACAAGCTCGATGTCTCGGAGGAGATGGACCGCTTCCGCGCCCACCTCGCTTCATTTCGCGACACGCTCGGAAGCGCCACGCCGGAGCCGGTGGGGAAGAGGCTCGGCTTCATCCTCCAGGAGATGGTGCGCGAGGCCAACACCACCGGCAGCAAGGCAAACGATGCCGCGATACTCCAGGACGTGATTCTCATCAAGGAAGAGCTCGAGCGCATCCGCGAACAGGTCGAGAACCTCGAATGAGTCCGTTCCCGGTTATTCTCTCGTCGCCCTCAGGCGGTGGGAAGACGACGATCGCGATGAAGCTGCTGGAGGCGCGGGACGACGTGGGCTACTCAGTCTCCTGCACAACCCGGGCGCCACGGGAGGGCGAGCGGGAGGGCAAGGACTACTACTTCCGGTCCCGGGAAAGCTTCGAGCAGGGCCGCCAGCGTGGTGAGTTCGCCGAGTCCGCCGAGGTTCACGGGCAGCTTTACGGGACGTTGCGTTCCGAGGTGGAGCGCGTGATCGGCGATGGACGGCACGTCGTCATGGACATCGACGTGCAGGGGGCGAGGCAGTTCATTGGCGCCTTCCCGCAGTCGGTCCTCATCTTTATCCTGCCCCCGTCCGCGGAGGTTATGATCGGCCGACTGCAGGCAAGGGGGAGCGAAGACAACAAGTCCCTCGTTCGCCGGCTCAAGAGTGCCAAAGAGGAGCTGAAGGCAGTAGATTTGTACCAGTACGTGATCGTCAACGATCGGATCGAGGCCGCGGTGAGCGCCGTTTCCTCGATCATCGGATCCGAAGAGCTTCGCCGGACTCGCGTGGGAGGCCTTTCTTCCCGCGTCGCGGACCTGCTTGGCGGCGTGGAGCGGGCGATCGATCATCATTCAAAGGGGCAGTAATGCAGGTTTTCATTCCGACGGAAGTAGCCAAGCACGCCACCAACAAGTATCTGGGCGTTCTCGTCGCCGCGAAGTATGCGCGCGTCCTGAATGAGTTCCCGCGCGACCGTTCAGCGCCGGGCGAGAAGAAGCTGACCACCCGCGCTCTCGAAGAGCTCACTGACGGCGACGTGGAATACCGCGTCATACCGCGCCGCCGCACGGAGTAGTTACCGCGCGTCCATTTGCGGGCAGTCGCATACTCCTCGGCGTGACCGGGGGAATCGCCAGCTACAAGTCCGTGTGGCTGGCGCGTTTGCTTACACAGGCCGGCGCCGAGGTCGACGTCGTGATGACGCGCGCCGCTCGTGAGTTTGTCGGGGCGATTACCTTCGAAGCGGTGACCGGCAGGCCGGTTCACCACGAGATTTTCGGTGCCGGGCACGCCCTCGATCACATCACGCTCGCGCGCGACGCGCAGCTGCTGGTGGTCGCTCCGGCAACAGCGGACTTCCTCGCGCGGGCGACCCATGGCCACGCCGACGATCTTCTCACCGCGTGCCTGCTGGCGGCGGATTCACCGGTACTGCTGGTGCCGGCGATGAACGATCGCATGTGGAACCACGCGCAGACGAGGCGGAACGTCGCCCAGGCGCGTGAGCTCGGTTATCGCGTTATCGAGCCCGACGAGGGGCCGCTCGCGGTCGGCGAGGGAAGCGGACCGGGTCGGATGCCGGAGCCTGAACACATCATGGCCCACATTGGCCGTGCGCTGGAGCCGGAGCGCGCACTTGCCGGCAAGTCAGTACTGGTCACCGCCGGCGCGACGCGCGAGGCGATCGATCCGGTTCGCTTCATCTCCAACCACAGCAGCGGCAAGATGGGGATCGCGATTGCGCGCGCGGCGTGGCGCCGCGGGGCAAATGTCACGCTAGTCGCCGGGCACGTCGACGTCCCGCTGCCTTCCGGAATTTCCATCGTTCACGCTGCGACGGCCGCGGAAATGACGAGCGCCCTCGAGCAATCGCTGCCGGCAGCGGACGTGCTCGTCATGGCGGCCGCACCAGCTGATTTCCGCCCCGCCGCTCCCGACACGAAGAAGATAAAGAAAAAGGGCGCCGCACCCAGCATTGCTCTGGAACACACCGACGATATTCTGCGCACGACGGCCAGCCGGCGAAAAACCGGTAGCGTGATTGTCGGCTTTGCCCTCGAGACCAACGACGGCATCGCCAACGCGCGGACGAAGCTGAAAGAAAAGGATCTCGATCTCATCGTTCTGAACACGGCCGGCGAAGCGGGATCGGGATTCGGGACGGACACAAATCGCGTGACACTGCTTTCGCGCGACGGGAAGCAGGAGGACGTCGCGCTGATGGCGAAGACCGAGGTCGCGGAGGTATTGCTCGACCGCATCGAGACACTGTTGCGTGGACGCTAGGGATCTCCTCCGCCGCTACATCGAGCAGCGCCGCGAGCTCGGTGAGTCGGAACTCGTGCTCGACCGCCTGAACGTCGATGAGGTGATGAAGCTGCTTGGCGCGGCCGGAGGTGGTGGGCCAGTGCGCGGTGGCGGCGGGAAGATTTCCGGAGACTGGAGGGCGTCGCTACGTGAGGCCGGCGTCGCTCAGGAGCTGGTTCCACCCGTTCCGCCTCCATCTCGCGAGCCGGCGCAACTCTCGGAGACTCCGGCCGCCGCCGTTCAGCCGGACGTTCAGCCGGAACAGAAGGTCAACAAACGCCTCGAATTTCCCGCCGTCGGCGTAAACGAAGGCGGGGAGCAAGCCGCACCGGCGCTTCGCCCCGGTCTTGTCGTGGGCGGATCGGAAGCAGCGCTCTTCCCCGGCGCGATCGGGCAGCTCGGCTCGCTCGAGGAGATCGCGCAAAAGGTGAAAGAGTGCCGCCGCTGCCCCTTGTATGCGACCGCCACCCATGCCGTGCCGGGTGAGGGCAACAGTCAGGCCGACCTCGTTTGCGTCGGGGAGGCTCCGGGCGCCAACGAGGATGCGACAGGCCGTCCCTTCGTCGGAGCAGCGGGCCAGCTCCTCACCAGAATCCTCGCCGCGATCGACCTTCCGCGCGAGAATGTGTTCATCGTCAACGTCCTGAAGCACCGCCCTCCCGGCAACCGCAATCCGCGGCCGGAAGAGGTCGAGGCTTGCAGTCCCTACCTCGTTCGCCAGCTCGAGATCATCAAGCCCAAAGTCATCGTTGCGTTCGGGACGTTTGCCGCGCAGACTCTACTGGAGACGAAGACGCCGCTTGGGCAGCTGAGGGGTTTCGTCCACCGCTACCACGGAACACCCCTCATTGTAACTTTTCACCCCGCCGCGCTGCTCAGAAACCCGGCCTGGAAACGCCCCACTTGGGAAGATGTCAAGCTCGCCCGTAGAATACTCGATAGCGCCGCCGGCGCGTGATCCGTACAAGGAACGGCGTCCACCATACTCGGAGGACGCCGAGCAGGCGGTGCTGTCCGCCATGCTCATGGACGCCGACGCAATCCTGCGGTCCACGGAGTTCCTCGACGACACAATGTTTTACCGCGAGGGCCACCGCCGGATTTTCCGCGCGATGGTCGCGCTCAGCGAGCGAGGAAGTGTCGTTGATCCGCTGACGCTCTCGGAAGAGCTGTCGAGGAGTGGGTCTCTCGAAGGTGTTGGTGGCAAGGATTACATCGGCTTTCTCGTCGATGCGGTTCCCACCGCCGCGAACATCGAATACCACGCGCGGATCGTGCGTGAGAAGGCACTTCGTCGTCGCCTGATCGAAGTCTCCACCGCCATCGTCAGTGAGGCGTTCGAGTCTGCGGCCCCCGCTACTGAGCTGCTCGACGAGGCTGAGCACCGAATCTTCGAGGTAAACCAGAGCCGCGGCGCGGAAGGCTTCACGCGCATCAAGGAGCTCCTCTGGCCGACGATGGAGCGCATCGAGGAAATCCAGCGCGGCGGCGGTTCGATTACGGGCGTCGCCAGCGGATTCAAGGATCTCGACGAGCTCACCGCAGGTTTCCAGCCCTCCGATCTCATCATTGTTGCTGGAAGACCGTCGATGGGCAAAACTGCATTCGTGCTCAACATCGCGCAGAACGCCGCGCTCGATAACTCGGTGCCGGTCGCGTTCTTCTCACTCGAGATGAGCAAGGAACAGCTCGTTCAGCGTTTGCTCACGTCCGAGGGTCGGGTCGATGCGCAGCGGCTGCGCAAAGGCCGCCTCCATGACGAGGAGTTCGTTCGCCTCGGGCGCGCGGCCGGCATTCTGAGCCATGCGCCCATCTGGATCGACGATACGCCGGGCATGACCCTGCTCGAGATGCGCTCGAAGGCGCGCCGTCTCAAGATGGAGAACAATATCGGCATGGTGGTCGTCGATTACCTGCAGCTAATGCAGGGACCGACCAACACCGAGAGCAGGCAGCAGGAGATCAGCTACATCTCGCGCTCGCTCAAGGCGCTTGCCCGCGAGCTGCGCGTGCCGGTGGTGGCGCTGTCGCAGCTCTCGCGCGCACCCGAGCAGCGCACCGGAGAGAACAAGCGGCCGCAGCTTTCCGACCTGCGTGAGTCGGGCGCGATCGAGCAGGACGCCGACCTCGTGATGTTCATCTACCGGCAGGAGGTCTACGACGGCCCCACCGACAAAGATGGAAACCCGCTCGAGGGCAGGGCGGAGATCATCATCGGCAAGCAGCGCAACGGGCCGACAGGGATGGTCAACCTCTTCTTCAACAAGACCTACACGCGCTTCGAGAGCTACTCGCCCCGCCTGACGCAGTGAGCCCGAAAGCGAAAACGGTTTATCGCTGCACGAACTGCGGCGCCGATCACCCCAAGTGGGCGGGCCGCTGCGATGTGTGCAACGAGTGGAACTCGCTCGTCGAAGAGATGGCAGCGAGCGCGTCCGCGACCAGTGCCTCGTCCCGCCGGGTGCGGGGACAGAAATCGCTTTCCGAAGGCGGGAGCGTCGCGCCGACACCGAGGCTTCGCGAAGTGCAGAGCTCCGAGGGCCGCCGCATCAAGACCGGGCTCAATGAATTCGACTTCGTTCTCGGCGGCGGCATCGTCCCGGGCTCGATGGTGCTCGTCGGCGGGGAGCCGGGAATCGGCAAGTCGACGCTCTTGCTCCAGGTTGCGGGTAAGCTGGAGGAGCGCGGGCACTCGACGCTGTACGTCTCCGGAGAAGAATCAGCGCTTCAGGTCAAGCTGCGCGCCGAGCGACTGAGCGGATCCGCGCAGGAAGTTTCGCTGCTCAACGAGACGCTGCTCGAAACGATTCTTGCAACCGCGGGCTCGCGCAAGTTCGATGCTGTCATCATCGACTCGGTGCAGACGATCTTCACCGCCGACCTCGAGGGCGCACCCGGAAACGTTGGGCAGGTGCGCGAATGCGCCGCCCGACTGATGCGTTTCGCCAAGGAAACCGAGACCACCGTTTTCGCGGTCGGTCACGTCACCAAGGGTGGCGGCATCGCCGGACCGAAGACGCTCGAGCACATCGTCGACACGGTGCTATACTTTGAGGGCGAAGGGATGCTCGAGCACCGCGTGCTGCGCGCGACGAAGAACCGCTTCGGCAGCGTTGACGAGATCGGCGTGTTCCGCATGACGCAGGAAGGTCTCATCCCGGTCGAGAATCCTTCCGAGCTCTTCCTCGGCGACAGATTGAGCGACTCGTCCGGGAGCGCGGTCACGGCGCTCATGGAGGGTTCGCGCCCGATACTGATCGAGGTGCAGGGCCTCGCCGCAAAAGCCGGCTTCGGCACTCCGCAGCGCGTTGCCACTGGCTACGACGGGCGTCGTCTCGCGCTTCTGCTCGCGGTGCTCGACAAGCGCGCGGGACTGTCGTTCTCCCAGCTCGACGTCTTTCTCAACGTCGTCGGCGGCGTCCGCATGCAGGAGCCGGCCGGTGACCTCGCCGTCGCCAGCGCACTGGCCTCCAGTGTGTACGATCGCCCCGTCTCGACTGCGTCGATCTTCCTTGGCGAGGTTGGACTCGGCGGAGAAATTCGGCCCGTGTCACAAGCCGAGCGCAGGCTCGCTGAAGCGGCGAAAATGGGAATGACGACGGCATACATGGCGGAACGCGGCGTTCCCGCGCGCGCGACGCGCGGGCTAAAGGTTGTCGGCGTGAGAACGGTGAACGATCTCTTTCGACAGCTTTTCCACGGATAGATGAAGCGCGATGTCGGTGTGATCATCGTGGCGGCCGGAACTGGATCGCGTACCGGATCGAAAGAACTCAAGCAATTCCGCTGGGTCGCGGGGAAACCGATGCTGCTCCACAGTGTGCAGACTTTCCAGGCGCGCGCCGACGTCGCGATGGTCGTTTGCGTGTTGCCGCGCGAGTACGCCGGAGACCCTCCGCCTTGGCTGTTCCAGAGCGATTCTGACCGATTACTGCTTTCGGTCGGCGGTCGCGAGCGGGGTGAATCTGTCGCGCACGGGCTCGAGGACCTGCCGTCCGAGTGCACGGTCGTAGTCATACACGACGCCGCGCGGCCGCTCGTTACCGACGATACGATCGATCGCGTCATTGCCGCCGCGCGCGAGGGCGTGGGCGCGGTTGCTGCGATCCCGGTCGACGACACAATCAAGAAGGTAGACGCCGGGCAGAGAATCACCGCGACAATAGATCGGCGTGAGCTGTGGCGCGCGCAGACACCTCAGGCCTTTCCGCGCGACATGATCGAGCGCGCGCACAGCGAGGCCAGGGCAGCCGGCCGCACCGCGACCGACGACGCGGCGCTTTGCGAGGACCTGGGACTTCCGGTCGTAGTGGTACGCGGAAGCGAGCGCGCGGCCAAGATCACCTCCGAAGGCGATTTCGCGCTGGTGGAAGCGCTCAGTATCTTGCGCGAATGAAGGGAGAGCCACTCGTCGTGCCATTCTGGTCGCCCGAAGAAGTGCAGGCGTCCATCAACGGAACGCTGGCGCACATGGCTTCAGGGAGAGTCGTCGCGTATCCCACTGAAACCGTCTACGGGTTCGGCGGGGCGGTCGATGAGCAATCCGTGCAGCAACTCGTCGAGCTGAAGGGACGCGCGCCGGGCAAGCCTTTCCTGCTACTCATCGCCAACAGTGAGATGATTTTGCGCCTGGGACTGCACCTCACTGGCTACGCGGCTTCGCTTGCCGCCCGATTCTGGCCCGGACCGCTCACGCTCGTGCTTCCCGGCGGAGAGAAGCGGGTTCCGGCGAGACTGCGCGGTCCGGAGGGCGGAGTCGCGGTGCGCTGGACGCCGCATCGCGCGCTCACGCGTCTCATCCTCGCGCACGGCGATCCGATTACCTCAACGAGCGCCAATCGACCCGGCGTTCCCCCGGCAACGACGGCGGATGAGATCGTCAACCAGTGGGGCGATGCAATAAGGCGGGGAACGCTGCGCGTGCTCGACGCCGGAAAGCTCCGTCCTTCCGAGCCATCGACGGTGGTGGATTGCACTGGACGGGTACCTCGCGTGATACGACCGGGCCAGATCCCCGCTGTGAAGCTGAGGGAGAGCGTCCCCGACCTGGTTGGAGACGCGTAGCCGTTGAACATTCTCTTCGTGTGTACCGGCAACACGTGCCGCAGCCCGCTCGCCGAGGCAGTGGCGCAAAGGGTTGCCGAAATCCGGGGCGTCAGGGATGTGCGCGTCTCGAGTGCAGGCGTGAGCGCCTGGGAAGGCGCACCCGCGTCGGATGGCGCACTGCTGGTGGGAATGGAGCGGCAGCTCGGCCTTGCCGCGCATCGTGCCCGCGTGCTCACCCGCGATCTGGTTGCTGAGGCAGACCTCATCTTCGCAATGACGTCCGCCCAGCTGGAGCAGGTGCTCGAGCTCGGCGGCCGCGGCAAGGCTCATCTACTCGACGAGTATTCTTCGCCGGGTGCGAACATGGGCGGAATCACCGATCCTTTTGGCGGCGAGCTATCCGTGTACCGTGAGACCGCCGACCTGTTGGAGCGAGAGATTGAAAAGCTGTTCGACCGGTTAAAGCGCTGATCGCACCCCGCGCGAAAATCCGTCCAAGCCGTCTCGTCCTCCTCGGACACCCGGTAGCTCACTCCCGTTCTCCCCGCATGCACGCTGCCGCGGCCAGCGCTGCCGGCATCGACATCACGTACGATCCGGTCGACGTCATGCCCAACCGGCTGAGCGAAGCATTGCGTGAGCTGTTCGACGAAAGCGCGGGCGGTAACGTGACTGTCCCGCACAAGCGTGCCGTGCACGATCGCTGCGATGAGCTTTCGTCTGTCGCCAGACGTGCGGGCGCCGTAAACACTTTCTGGCGAGATGGCGCGCGACTCGTCGGACACAATACCGACGTCGACGGCTTCGAGAGAGCCGCGCGCTCCCTGCTCGGCAAAGAAATCCGCGACGCTCGCGTTGTCGTGATCGGCGCTGGTGGCGCGGCAGCGGCTGTCCTCACCGCGCTGGAGCGCTGGCCGGGGGCGCGGACGACGATTACCGCTCGTCGCCTTGCACAGGCCGAAGGGCTGGCGACGCGCTTTGGCGTTTCCGCCTGCGATGAAACGGACCTGCCGCGCGCGCTCAGCGAGGCGAGCGTGGTGGTGAACGCAACTCCGGTCGGAATGGAAGATGACGCGCACCCGTCAGACCTGTCTCTGTTGCCTCACAACGCGACTGTTATCGATCTCGTCTACAAGCCCGGAGAGACCGCATGGGTGACAGCGGCGCGCCAATCAGGACGACGCGCGATGGACGGCCTGCCGATGCTGATCGAGCAGGGAGCGCTCGCGTTCGAGAGCTGGTTCGGGATCGAGGCAGACCGGCCAGCGATGCGTCGCGCAGTTGGCTGAGTGCGGCGCACGAGATGCTCCGCTCGGCGCAGCGGTCGGCCGCGGAACTGCTGCTCCCGGTGGCGTGCGTGTCATGCGAGAGATTGGTCGCCGCCTCGGATTCCGGAATCGTTTGCGGTCTGTGCCTCTCGCGCCTGCCATACCTGCCGAGTCCCCAGTGCGACCGGTGCGGTCACCCCCAACGCGCAGGTGAGTGCACGTGGTGCGTGCTGCTCCCCCCGTACGTGCGCGCCGCGAGGTCGGTGTGCTGGCTGCCGGGCGTCGCTTCGTCCGGGATCGTGCATGCGCTCAAGTACGGTGGGTGGTCGCGCGTCGCCGCGGAGATGGCCCTCCGCATGTCGCGGCTTGCCTGGCCGGCCGATGTGGTGAACGAGCGCGCCGCGCTCATCCCGGTTCCTCTTTCCCGCTCGAGACAGCGGGAGCGGGGCTACAACCAAAGCGCAATCCTTGCGGGCGCGCTCGCCGAATACTGGAACCTCCCCGTCTGGAACGATGCGATTCGCCGCTCTCGTGACACCCGGTCGCAGACGGAGTTGACACCCGGGGAGCGACTTGGCAACCTTGCAGGCTCGATTGCTGCCTCTGAGAATCGAAGCAAGGACGTGGAAGGAACGCACCTTGTTATCGTTGATGATGTCGTCACTACGGCGGCGACACTCAATGCCTGCGCGAAAGCCCTGTTCGAGGGCGGCGCGCGGATTATCAGTTACGTGACTTTCGGCCGCGCCCGCGCGAGCGGTGACCGGCTTTAACCGAAGGAGCTGAACGGGAATGGCAACACGGGTTGGAATCAACGGATTCGGGCGCATTGGCCGGCAGGTACTGCGCGCGGCGAAGGAGCAGGGGATTGCCGATATCGATTTCGTCGCCGTCAACGATCTAACGGACACGCGCACCCTCGCCCACCTGTTTCGCTACGATTCCGTGCACGGCACCTATCAGGGTGACGTCGAAGCGGGCAAGGACAGCATCACGGTCGACGGCGATGAAATCCTCGTCTTCTCCGAGAAGGATCCGTCGGCGCTGCCGTGGAAGGACCTCGCCGTCGACATCGTGCTCGAGTCGAGCGGCCGCTTCACCACCGCGGCGGATGCGGGGAAGCACATCACCGCCGGCGCGAAGAAAGTCCTCATATCCGCGCCCGCGAAGGGCGAGGATATCACGATCGTCATGGGTGTCAACAGCGACAAGTACGACACGGCGAAGCACCACATCGTGTCCAATGCGTCGTGCACTACGAACTGCCTGGTGCCGATGGTGAAAGTCATCAGGGACGCGTTCGGATTCAAGCACGGCTCGATGGTAACGGTGCACAGCTACACCAACGACCAGCAGATTCTCGATCTTCCGCACAAGGATCTCAGGCGCGCACGGGCAGCGGC
>DATLXE010000156.1:0-8079 GCA_035575795.1 Gemmatimonadaceae bacterium | reverse complement strand
CCGGGCGTCCGCATAAGTCCACCCACGTGCATTGTTAGGGAATTACGACCTTTCGCCTCCGCCTGTGTCCGGCTTTTCCACCGGCATCCGTTCCTGTGGGTGTCAGTTAGGGTGTCAAACGACGACCGATCCGCCTCGTCGCGGATCGACACTCCTTGTAGCTACCACATAGCTACCACGCCATAACTGAGGGACAGGTAGTGGTCTAGTTTGATTCTTCTGGCCCCAGCCGGACTTCCTCTCTACGCCGTGCGGGCCATTCCTGACCACATGCTGTGCAGTTCCAATGCAGACTAATCTGCTCTGACCGAATGACTTGCTGAAGGTGGATATGACCGGCTCGCCCGCAACCCTCGCACGCGGAGGGGACGCGCAATCCGGCTGGAGTATTCGGCACGAATGCGATACTAGGCTATTCCTTCCCGAGCAAGCAAGCCCTGAGCAAGTTAGGGGCAGCGAAGGGCGGCAAAGCCCGCGCTGAAGCACTGAGCCCTGCCAAACGGAAGGCGATTGCGAAGAAGGCGGCGCACAGTAGGTGGGCAACAAAGCGCCGATAGGCATGTCATAAATTTGGCGGTGCGGGCGGCAGGTCGAACCTGCAAACCCTGGCCGGATTTATCCGCCTACTGGATTCAAACCAGACCACTACCGAGGGACAGGGGTCTCAATGGACGCCTTCGACCGCGTCGCCCTCGGTCCGGGCGTTTCGCCGATGGCACCAACGCGCCGGGCGCTGGTGCGTCGGCCCTTGCCTTTCACCATCAGGCTAGTGCCCGTGGCTGATCCAGCCCTGCGCTTCCAGTTCCGCGCGCTTCGCCGCGGCATCCGTCTTCAGCTCCGCCAGGAACCTACCCACGTACAGCCGACTTGAGCGAAATTCGCCATCGAGCAGGTAGCGCAGCTCCACACCGTCGACCGTGAGATCGATACGCGTCAGGCACTGCGCGGTGCGGCCGTTCTTGACGAGCGTCCACACCGGCGTGTCGTTGGGCCGCGGCTGTTCGCGTGGGCTGTCCAAGCCGACGCTCATCGCACCAGTCCGTCGTGGTGCCCTTGTGCAGCTTGTCGCCTGGCGGTTGCGGGCGCGATTCGCTCCGCCGGCGGAATGAACTCCATCAGGCCGTGCGGGTCTTTCAAGAGTCGGTGCAACTCCTCGAGTGACAGCGCGCAGGTGACACGCCCCGCCTGCTGCGTCCCCCGCACGCGCGTGTAGACGAACAGGCAATCGCCGTCGTCGCTCGGGTACAGTTCGACGAAGAGATCGAGAAACTGCCAGCCGGCACACGTCGAGCCCTGGCGCTCCCGGCAGAGGCGTTCACACTCGGTCAGTAGGTCAGTACGCCTCTCTTGCAGTGAGGCGATTAATTCGTCCGACAACCGAAACGCGGCGAGCTTCAAAGGCGTCATCTCCGGCGACTGTGACCGTAGTCACTTCGCCGTGTAGCCAGCTGTTACCTCCTTCTTGTGCGCTGCGAAGGCGGCGAGGACTTCTTCCTTCTCGCGACGAGGCACTTTGACGAAGTCAAGGGTGCGCCCAAGCTCGGCCGCGACCTCGTCGAATTCTTCTGGCGAGATCCTGAGGTCACGATGCGCCTCCTCGAGACCCAGCTCGGTTTTTCCCGGCCTTGTGGGCGTGAATTTGCACGGCCCGCCCGCGGCGGCGCAGACCCACAGGGTTCGCATGAATTTGAGGCCCGGCAACCTGCCCAAGTTCTTCGTGTGCCACTCTCTGAGGGCTGGGTTCTTCGAAGTCTTCCCAACGATCGGGTTCTTTACAATCGCGTCGCTAAAGTGGTCGATCACCGCCGCAATGGCGAAGACGCCGCCAAGCCGTTCGTAGAGACTCTTCTCGGCGGCTTGCACCGCCTTGTCTCCGGGCGTGCCGGCCGCGAGCACTGGCTGTGCAACGAAGACTGCAATGACTAACAAGATAGCGCTGATTACGGACCTCATAGCGACCCCCTTCATTCATGCGGGAACACTTAACGAGCGGTTCCCATAGGCCCAACGGCCTGCGCTTCATTGGCGCGCGACTGCTTCGACGGTCCCTCGCGGCCGAACACGGAGAAGACCCGAGCCACCCGTCCATGCCCGTCACCAGTCTCCGCTCAGCGGCAAGGTCCGCCTAACTACTCTTGAACTAGACCGGCGGTCATCCCCGGCAGTCAACACGTCGATATGGCGTTCGAGGAAGCCGGTAATTCCCGACGGGTCAGGATGTTAGCATGGCCGCGCAGCCGGAGACTGCCGGCCTTCCGCTCACGCTGCGCGACCAGATAGACCGCATCGTATTCTGGTTCCGGTAGCGTCAAATGAATAGCCGCTGATCGCACGCCTTCGAGCAGCGCCGGCCGTCCTCGTCGTCGCCTTTTCGGGAGGACCGGTTTCCCTTCTTGCCCCTTGCCGGACCAGCGCGCGGACGGCGTCCTCGCGCATCACGGTGTAGCTGCGCGACATCGAGCCGGACCGCGCCGGGAAGGCGCCGGCCACGACTTCGCGCAGGCGCCACAAAAGAATCGCCGCGTGACGGGATCGGCTCGACGAGCCGATCCTCTAAACAGTAGGGACAGCGCGCGCGTCGTCGCTCACGACGGGCCACCTTCAGTCGTCAGCCAGGCGATCAACTCGGCGCGCAGACGCGCGAGCGTCTCGGCGCGCCATTCGAGATCGACATCTTTCTGCCGCTGCAAGGCTTCGTCGAACGTGAGCCGCTGCCAGGACAGGCCCGGCGGGGGCCCCTCAGAGCGAGGCGGACTGACGCCCAGGGTGCCGCGGTCCGCGGGATTGATCCCGGCGCCAATCATCTTGAGCGCGAGCGCGTCCCATCGCTGCGCGAGCACCTCGTCGAGTGCCTTTGCCACCCTCGCGAGCCCGTCGTCGACCGTCATCGTCGCGCGTCCTCCGCGTGCCCGCTTTTCACGACGAGCCGCCATGCTGTCGCGCCTGCGCCCGGTGTCTCGGCGGTCTGCTCTGTCGAGAGCCACAGGCCGCCGCCCCTCGTGACCAGCACAGAGCTGGCGTACATGACGCCGTTTTTGTGAACGCCCATGTAGGCCGGCGGGCGCTTGCTTTCCACGTCGGCGAGTCGGCCTTCGAGCGCCGCGACGCGCGCCTCCAGTTGTTCTCGTTTGACACGCGCCGTCTTGACGAAACCGCGCCAGATCGCGACCGGCACGGCCCGCTCGGCGTTTCGCTGCGTCCAGTCGTCGAGCCCTTCGTCCGTGCTGAAATCATCGGCGTCGTCGAGCGACGGCAGGTGCGCCACCGGTGGGCCTGCGGGCCTCGCCACCGGCGCGGGGATCGCCTGTGTCTTCAGCGCCTGCGTGCGCGTCGCGGTCGCCTTGTCGCGCTTCTTCTGGGCCGCGACGGCGCCCGACGGATCGAGCGTGGCCCAATGCCGCAGGTGCAGATCGGTCAGGCGCGCCGGGTCATGGTGCGCGAGGTCCGCCGCCTCGTGAACCAGGGTCATCGAGAACGGTTCGTTGTCAGCAATAGGGGTGATCGTCATCGCGCGTCCTCCGCGTGCCCGCCCTTGTGTGTCGCGAGCTCACCAGATCGAGCATTCACGCTCCTCCGCGCGTGAGACTCGGCGCGCAGTCGGTCGCACACCGCGCGTGCAAGGCGCCCGTTCTCTCGCCGATACCGGGCGGCTTCCTCCGCGGGCATGGCGAAGAAGTCCGCAGCCTCATCCGCGGCGCGCGCAAAACGCGATTCGAGATCATCGATGACATCGTCATCGTCCGACGGCGGGGCGATACGGCGTAATAGTTTTTTGGACATAGATCAGTACGTGACCGTCATGTAGGTCACCGCACCCGTTTGCACGCGGAGGTACGCGAGCCATCGCGTCACCCGAATCGCCCACAAATTGTTATTCCAAAGGCTTTGCATAATCGTCGCGGCCACGGGCGGATTCGTGGGCGCATCATTCATTTCGAGCATGGCCTCGTCCGTCGTGCTGATCTCGATCCCTCCGCTGTCGCTGTAGAGAATCTGGCCCGCATCCACCAGCGTGATCTGCGCGGGCGAGTTCAACGAGAGAATCATCGGGATGCCGAACAGCGTCCGCGGAATGTCGACCGCCGCCGTGCCGCCGATCGTCGCCGTGCCGCCGATCGTCGCCGCGATGCGATACGCCGTCATCGGGCGCATGATCCACACCAGCCCCGAGCCGGCGGTCGTGATCAGCGCGAGCATCGCGGCCAGGTCGGCGTTGATTTGCGCCGCGGTTGAGCCCGTCGACGTCACCGCGACCGCCCCGTTCGTGATCGCCGCCGGCCGCGACTGCGCGACGAGCGTGACCGTGTTCGCCAAGAACTGCCCGTCGAGAAACGCCGCGACGCCGGCCATCGCCGTCTCGCGGACGGTGCGCTCGGCAGCCGGGTCGCCCACCTGTAAGAGTTCCTTGCTTAGCACGGTGATCACTTGCGCCTTATACACTTCCTGCGAGAGCGCGGCATACGCGCTCGTGGCGACGGGCGTGCTGTTGCCTTCCGCCACCCACGCGCCGCCCGTGCCGCTCCCTGTCTCGGCAGCGACTTTCACGCGGAACGGCACATGCCGCATTTTCGAGGCGAGCTGCCCGATGATCGACAGCCCGCGTTCGATCGCGATCGCTTCCGCGGCCACGCCGTAGGCCGCGAGCGGGGCGGCAAAGGCCCCGTCCGTCGTCGTGCCAGGACTGACCGCCGCTTTCATTTCGAGTTCTAACGTCGCCTTGACCTGGGGCACGTCGAGCCAGCCCTCGCTGATGATCTGCGCGGCCATCGCGTCGCCGCGGCTTAGCCCCTTGGCCATGATGAAACGGGACAACGCGGTGCCGGTGGGCAATGAGGAAACGGTGCGATGAGGAAGTGATGTCATATGCGTTGATTACAGCAGCTCGGCGATCGGTCGTGACGGTGTGAACACCGTGAGAAACCACCAAAACCCCTACGGCGCGGCGACGACGCGAAACAGTGTCGCGCCCAGTTCCTTTCCGCCGCGTTCAATGACGAAGCCGTCGATCACCACGCCGTCAGCCCGGAGTAGTAACCGTCCGAGCCGCTTGGAGCTGAGATCCGCGAGCACCAGGCGCATCGCCGGCCGGTGGTCCGCGAGCAGATCGCGGCTGAGAAACCATTCCGAGCCCAGCGCACCCGCAATCGCCGGTAGCAGTCGCACCAGCACCGCCCGGTCCGCCCGGCTGAGCGACGACGGCCGCTGTTGCCGTTCGAGTAGGCCACGAATCGCCTGTAACACGGCGAGCGTGTCCTCAAGCACGTCACGGTCCGTCCGCGGCGCCAGGACGCTCATGCCGCGTCGTCGCGCGGCCGTGTGGGGCCTCGCCCGTAAGCGCCCTCCGCCCACGGGCGGTGCAGGCCGCGACGTGTGGCCTCCTCGCGCAGCCAGTCGCGATGCTCCAGCCACAGCGCGCGCTGCTCATCGGTCGAGAGCAAGGCGAGTTGCCAGCGGCCGGGTTCGCCCACAGGCGCGATCGGCGCCGACGCCCAGCCGAGTAGGAAAACCGCTATCGTGCTCGCCGAGAGCCCGGCGGGCCGGCCATCGGTGGCGACGCCGCGCGGCCTCATCGCGACGCCTTCAGTTGGTGCAGGAGCGCCGCGAGCTGCTTGCTCCACGCCAGGGCGAGCCGGGACGATCGCGCGTCGCGCGGCTCCGCGCGCCAGTGGGCGCACGCATCGGCGGCATGAGCCGCCTCCATCAGCAACACGCCGTCTTGGAGACTAAATTCGAAGGCCGCCACCATCTGGCCCACAAACGCCCGCCCGGCCTCACCGAGCAAAGCGAGGTCAGCGGCTGAGGGCTGCCAGTCCGTCGGCTCCACCGCCCGCTCCAACAGATGCCGGTGACGGGATGGCTTGTAGCTCCCCATCAACACCAGCTCCGCGAGGGTTTTCTTGTTCGCGCCTCCCGAGCGTCCCGGTTGTCCTGCCATCGTGTCCTCCTTGTGTCCCCCGGCTCACCGGGACGTGACCGGCTAAATACTTCGTTCGCTGCACAGACGCGCGCGACAGGCCTGACCGGTTTCTGAGTGTGTCGTTTCTGCACACTTGGGCACCGCCCCCTTGGCTCAAGCCACATGGGCACCCTCGTTGTCGGTAAACAGGTGCGCGTCGTTGTCGGGCCGCTGGCAGTAGTCGAGCAGGCCCAGCAGGTGCCACTTCCACCTGCGGATCGCGGTGCAGTCCGCCGTGGTCAGCCGGGCCGGGGGCTGGACGATCAGTGTCTGGCCCTCGCGGGTGATGCGAAAGTCGCGGCGCTCAAGGTCGAGCAACAACAGGTAGGCCTGGGCTGGGACGATCGGCCCGTTCCGGAGGGTGACGAACCGATCGTGGTAGTCAGAAGCGGCCACGATCCACCCCCGATCGACCGTCTCCGGGAACGTGGGAACCTAGACACACGCGGGAACCTGATGAAGCCTTGGAAACCTCCGTAGGATCATCATGAGTTAGGGAAGGTTCATCAGGTTCCCAACTTGTTGGGGGAACCTGGGAACCGGATGAAATGCCGTCCTCATCTCGTGGCGATCGGTCATCAGGTTCCGGGTCGCTCACCCGGAGCACGTACGGGTCGTGTCGGTGCCCGGCGCCGGCCCGAATCAGGGAACCCTTGTCGAGCAGGAGACGCAAGGCCTTCAGCTTTAGATCCCGCCGGGCCTCCACGTCGGCCAGGGCCGCAATCTGTCCGATACCCTGCCCGCCCGCATCGGCCACGAGAGCGAGCACGGCCGCGGCGACGTGGTCGAGGTCGGCCAGGTAACGACTGCCCGCGAGCCGCACGTCGCCCGTCAGCTCGTCCATCTCGACGACGGTCTCGTCCATGTCCGGGCCGATGCGCTGCACGGTGGACACGAGCCGGTACCGCTCCCGACGGTTCAGGATCATCACGTTGTCGACACTGGCGGCCCACGCCGTCGAACCCATGACGGCCTCCAGGCCGCCGCGGTCGGCCTTGCCCGCGTGGTGCAGGAGCACGATGCACGTGCCATGCGTGCGCGCCAAGGCGAGCACGGGCTCGAAGGCGGCCGTCACGAGCGCGTAGTCGTTCGAGTCCTTGACTGTGAGGAGCCGCTGTGCGGTGTCAATGATGAGCAGGTCGATCGTGTCCCCCGCCGTCATCAGCGCCGCGAGTTTAGTGAGAAGGTCGCGCGGCGCCGAACCGATCAGAAACCGAATCGGTTCGGCGCCGGTCGCGCCCATCGCGCGCAGGTGGCGCCGTACCTCGCTCCGCTTGTCTTCGAGGGCGATATAGACCACGCGGCCCTGATGGCACCGCGAGCCGAGCCAGCTAGCGCCGCGCGCGACCGCGAGCGCCAGCGCCCGCGCAAGCGTGCTCTTACCGGCCTTCGGCTTGCCGGCCAGGAGGTTGATCGATCCGCTCGCAAAGCGATCCGTGACCAACCAGTCGAGCGCGTCGTCAGGTTCTGAGAGGAGGTCGCTCAGCCCTGTGAGCAAGGCGGTATCGTCTGGATCGTTTGTCGGCGTGGTCGCTGTCGGCACATACAGCGGAGTCGCCTTCACGAGCGCGATCAATTCGTCTTTGCTGTGTCCCGCGGCCAACCAGTCACTGACGTCGCCTTTTACCGGCAGGTCTGGGAGCGTGACGACCTTCACTTGTAACGCCGCCGCGTGACAGGAACGCGCGACGGCGTCCGCATGGGCACGGCCAGGCTCGTCGTTGTCTGGCAGGATCACGATTGACTCGACGCCCGCCGTCGTGAGCTGCCGTGCGTAGTCGTCTCGCCACTTGCCGGCGCCGCCGAGCGCGGTCGTAGCGGGCAGGCCGAGCGCCGCGAGTCGGTCGGCGTCCCGCTCGCCCTCGGGCGCGTAGACGACCGTCTGACCGTGTAGGTCTGGCAGTCGGTAGAGCACGCGCCGCACGCCCTTGAGCGACCAGGTGCCATCGGCGCGACGTTGTCGAAAGTCCTTCGGCTCGAAACGCACCACGTCGTACAGGTGCGCGCGGCCTTCGTCCTCGTAGCGATAGGTCGCGACGATCCTCGGTGTCGATCGCTTCGTCTCGGGAAATAGATCACGCATCGTCAGGTTGGCAGCCGCGAGCACGGCCGACGTCTCGCAC
>DATLXE010000155.1:0-2866 GCA_035575795.1 Gemmatimonadaceae bacterium | reverse complement strand
AATTTAACGAAGTACGTGTCCCCTTTCGAATCCTGGATCGTGAAACCCGGAGAGACCCCCTCGGACTTGGCGGAGGTGACGACCCACGGCCCGTCGGCAGGGCCGGCGCCGGTGTCAGGTCCGCGCGCGATGCGGTCGATCCCCCAGGTTTCGCGTCCGATGCGGTTGGTGAACCAGCTCGAATCCGGCACCTCGTCGACCGAATTCACGTTCATCGCGCGGCGGTCGGCCCGGTCCGCATTCTTGAGGAACGAGTTCTCGAAGGAGTCGAACTGCTTGCTGATTTCGCGTGGCTTCATCGCCGACGCGTTCTGCGTCTCGGGATCGCGCCAGATCGGATCGTCGCGATAAAACTTCTGGCCGGCGGCAGACGTCAGCACGGCCGAGGCGAGTGCCAGGGCAGCAGCGGCGGGGTACCACGTGCGCATCATCATTAGAAGTTTCCGCTGAATTTCGTGTAGAGCTTGATACCGTCCCGACCGCCGCCGGCGACGTCAATGCGCAAGAACACCGCCTTGTAGGTGTTGAACCGCAAGCCGATGCCATAGGCGGATTCGAGATCGGCGAACTCGAGACCGCTGAAGCGGGGAGCGACCGACCCAAAATCGGAGAAGAGCGCCATGTCGAGTCCGGAGAACGCCTCCCACCGATACTCCACGTTCAAGGACAGCGTGTTGCGGTCGCGGTAACGAAACTCGGCGGCGCCCCTGAGCGAATCGGCTCCACCGAGCGTTGGCTGGAAGTAGAAGGGCACGTCGTTGCCGTTGCCGGCGGTGGTCGTGTTCAGCTGCAGCCGCAGCGCGACCACGCGCTTCTTGTCAAAGACGGGCAGGAACTGCTGCAAGTCGGCATCGATCCGGTCGAACGAATACACGTCGGTATCGCGGTCGTTGTACCGCCGCCACAGCACGCCGTAATACCCTCCAGCTCGAGGATTGCCAGGCTGGTCGCGAGTGTCGAACGTCGCAAAGAGATCGTTGTAGAGGAATTTCGGTTGCGAAGACAGGCCCGCGGCCGCCGCCTCGTTGAAGCGAGACGCGGTATCGGGAAACTGGTTGTCCTTACCGCGGCCGACTGTCACGTCGATCGACCCGACCCGGGCGCCGGCATTGAACCACGGCACCGGCTTGAACATCGCCCGCCCCTGGATCTCCGGCGCCTCGTACAGGAAGTTCGTGCGGTCCGCCTCGAGCGAACCGAACCCCAGGCCGTAGAAATCCTCCTGTGGGTGGTATCGGTAACTGGTCTCCACGCCGATCTCCAGTCGCTGATCGAGAAGCCTCGGCATGAAGAAGTCGCCGCGCACCATTCGGTACCCCCGGAGGGATTGACCCGCCTCGAGCACCACCCGTGCCTTGCGGCCAATCAGGTCGTGGCGCCACCCGCCGCTCACGGCCGTGCCGGAGCCGACCGGTTTGCCGGTGTACCCGTACGCGAGGAAGAACCCGTTCACGGGAGAGACCCGGGTGAGTGGATTCTCTTCCCCGACCTTTCGAAAGAACAGTTCGAGCCTGCCGGGCTCGTAGGGCTTCAGCTGCGTCGCCTTCTCGGCCCGCTGTCTCTCGATCGCTTCGGCCCGCGTCTCCTGGGCCGACACCGACAGCGGGGCGCAGACGAGGGCGAGCAGGACCGCCGCAGGGAGACGCCACAGTTGCATGGCACAAATATATCAGCCATGGAGCGTTCGTCATCAGCCTTCGCCACCGCCCGCTCTCCTGCGGTCGGCCTGCCGCCATCGGCGGGCTCGTGCCCGGTGCTACGTTCATGCGGACAGTCCCGTATGACCTCGTTTCGCCCGCCGCTACGCCGCCTTCACGCGGGCATCAGAACACAGTGGCCGATTGCCGTACGCGCGCGCCAGGAACGCGATCAGCCTGGGGAGATGGCTGCTGATCCGTTCGGGGGCAGCCGCCTGACCCCTTTACCCTTATGACGACGGCTTCTGGGACTTTCACGAGGCGGTGACTGTTCGTCAACGCCGGCATTCTCGGCCTCGTGTCGTTCCATCAGTTCTGGTGGCGACGCTTCCGACACAGCGCCGGGCTGCTGACCCAGCGGATCTGGAAGGACGGATGGCGCCTGGTCAACGTGGACCTGGCGAGATTCCGGTACGAGTTGAACGCAGGCCTGCACGCGCCGGCGAATGGCCGAGCTCGGGGTGTCCAGGTTGATGTCCTGCATTTTCACATGCAGGCCACGGCGTACGCGAGCCTCGATGTCATAGGCCGTATCCCGAGTATCGTGTCGATCGACTGCACGCCGGCGTGTGTGCTCGAGAGAGCCGGCTCGAATATCGAGCGCGCCACCTATGCGCTGAACGCGCCTCGATGGCGAGATCTTTCGCCGCGCCGCGGCGGGCGGCCACCCGCGCGCTCTTTTCGTCGGCGGCGATTTTCCGCGGAAACGGGGATACGACCTCCTCGACGTCTGGGAACACGGCGCGCTGCACGAGCCCGGCACACTTCGGATCGTCACCGACTGGCCGATCGACCCTCCGTTGCCGAAGGGCGGGGAGGTCTCGCGAGGGATCAAAGCTACACGCCGGCCTGGTCCCGCTGCTGGGCCGAGGCAGACCTGTTCGTGATGCCTACACGCAACGAAGCGTTCGGTCTCGTGTTTCAGGAAGCCGCCGGCGGCCGGGCTGCCGGCCATCGGGCCGGGCCACAACGCCATTCCGGAGATCATCCGTCACGGAGAGACGGGGCTGCTTGTCACGCCAGCCTTTTTGCATCGGTGGCATTGCGCCGTCGCCTGGGAGCGCGGGCCCGCGAGGTGATCGAAGCCACCACCAATCCGCAGGCCTACATGGCGCGTCTCACTGAGATCATCAACGCCGCGCGGATGCGTTAGCATCTCAGGAGACATG
>DATLXE010000154.1:0-2938 GCA_035575795.1 Gemmatimonadaceae bacterium | reverse complement strand
GGGCGTGTCGATCATACGGGGCGGGAGACCACGCTCGGGTCGATCGAGGCAATGGTCGGGCGGCCGGCGAGCGCCATCGCGAGGCGCAGTTCGTCGCGGAAGAGCGTCAGCAGGTCGCGCACCCCCGGCTCGCCCGCGGCGGCGAGTGCCCAGAGGTACGGCCGGCCGATGAGCACGGCGCGCGCACCGAGCGCCAGCGCCTTGAGGACGTCGGTGCCCCGGCGGACGCCGCCATCCATCAGGACCTCCGCGCGTCCCGCGACGGCCTCGACGACCTCGGGCAACGCGTCGATCGTGGCGGCGACACCGTCGAGCTGACGGCCGCCGTGGTTCGAGACGACGATGCCGTCGGCTCCCGATGCCAGGGCGAGCCTGGCGTCCTCCGCGGTCATGATGCCTTTGAGGAGTAGCGGCAGCCGCGTCTGGGAGCGAAGCCAGGCGACCGCGTCCCACGTCAGCGTCGCATCGAACAGGTCATGCACGTAGGCGGCAAACGACGAATGCGCGCCCCACCGCGCGGCATCAGTTGCGGCCGCCGTGAAGTTCTTCATCGACATGCCCTCGGGCAGGCCGAACCCGTTCCGCACGTCACGGAACCGTCGTCCCAGCAGCGGCGTGTCGACCGTGAGCACGAGCGCTCGGTACCCTGCCGCTTCCGCCCGCGCGATCAGTTCCCGGGTGAGCGCGCGGTCCTTGTAGACATAGAGCTGAAACCAGAGGGATCCTGTGGCCGCGGTGGCGATCTCTTCGAGCGAGCAGGGCGAGAGGGTGCTCGCGACCATGAGCGTGCCGGCGGCGCCAGCGGCGCGCGCGGCCGCCATTTCGCCATCCGGATCGGCCAGGCGGTTGAACGCGGTCGGCGCGAGCATGACGGGGAGCGCGATCGGCTGGCCCAGCACGGTCGTGCGCAGGTCGATGGTGCTGACGTCCACCAGTACGCGCGGCCGCAGCGTGACCCGGTCGAACGCGGCCCGGTTGTCGGCGAGCGTGTGCTCGTTGCCCGCCGCACCCGCGTAGTAGTCATACGCCGCGCGGTCCATCCGTTCGCACGCCAGGTGCTCGTAATCGTCGACGTTCAGCGGTGTCATCGGTATAGTGAGCGCGCACAGTATCACCAATGACCCCGTCCCAAGCACTCCGTCAGCAGTGCGGCGAGATCGACATTTACCTGTTCGACCAGCTGGCGCGCGGCCGGCTCGACGGGCGCACCCGGATCCTTGACGCCGGGTGCGGCGCAGGGCGCAACCTCCCGTTCTTCCTGGCGCATGGATTCGAGGTTCATGCGATCGACGCTGACGCGCAGGCGATCGCGGCGGTCGAACGCCAGTGGCCCGGCATCGACGCGCGGCGCGGTGAGCTCGACCGAATGCCGTGGGAGGCCGGCAGCATGGACGCCGTGATCGCGAGCGCCGTCCTGCACTTCGCCCGCGACGAAGCGCACTTCGACGCGATGGTGCAGGAACTGTGGCGGGTCTTGCGTCCGAACGGATTGTTCTTCGCGCGACTGGCATCGAGTATCGGCATCGAGCCGTGGCTCGGCGGCGCGACGACCGGCCGCATGCGCCTGCCCGACGGCAGCGCACGGTTTGTCGTCGACGAAGCGATGCTGCTCGCGATGACGGACCGGCTCGGCGGCACGCTCCTCGATCCGCTGAAGACGACCAACGTCCAGAATCAGAGGGCGATGACGACCTGGGTGATGGGGAAGTGACCACGTGCGATGTGCGAGGTGCTACGTGCTTTACGTGCGATGTGCGGATGTGCCGCGTGCGGACGTGCTCACGTGCTTAGGCCACGTGCCACGTCCGCACGTGCACGTCGCACATCCGCACGTGCCCGTCGCACGTGCCCGTCGCACGTCCGCACATCGCACGTAAGCACGTAGCACGTCGCACATCGCACGTGCCTCAGATCTCCCACCTGAGCGCGACGGCTGGATCGATCCGCGCCGCTCGCATGGCCGGGACGTAGCTGGCGACGACCGCGGTCAGGCCAAGCCCTCCAGCCACCGGGAGATACGTCACCCAGTCGAGTGCGCTGACCCCGAACAGCATCGTGGCCATCAGGCGCGTCAGCGCCGCCGCACCCGCCACGCCCACCACGATGCCGATGCCGCTCAGCATGAGGCCGTGCCGGAGGAAGAGCCTCCGGACGTCCCGCTGCGCGGCGCCGATCGCGATACGGATGCCGATCTCCCGCGTCCGCTGCGTGGCGATGTAGGAGATGACGCTGTAGATGCCCACGACGCAGGCTGGGCTCGCGCGTGTGTGCAGGCGCTCAAGTGGGCGCGGGCCGGGTGTCGCCCCCCTATCGGGCCAGCGACGTGATTCGCTGGTGCTGCTACTGCCAACGCTATCGGCTTCGCCCGCGCTTCATCGGGTTCTCGTGCGCGCTGCCCCAGGCCGTGGCCGCCGCCAATGCGCTGGTCGGCACGCTCAAAGCGGCCCTCGAGCCCGACTTGCATTGTCGGTACGTGCTCTCGGCGTTCGCCTTTCGGCTTGGCGAAAGCGCAGAACCACCGAAGGTCAGCCACGGCGCAGAGGTCATCCTCGACCTCGAGCTCTTCGCGAAAATCCTGGCGAGGCGCTGACCGGTTCAGCGAGGTGGTTTCGGCGGTTTCGAGCGCGCGCGGAGGGTACGTGCCGCTGATGACACAGGTCGTGTGCGGCGCCGGGCCAGTCGGGATATCTGAATGCGAAACCGTGCGCGAGCAGTCTGGCCGGGACAACGCGGCGGCTTTTCAGAATCAGCTCGGTCTCAGTACGCATGAAGAGGGCACCGATCTCCAGCATCCAGTGGTTGAGCGGCAGGCCGAACGGCAGGCCGCACGACTGACGAAGCACCCGCATGAAGTCCGCGTTCGGTAAGGGATTCGGCGACGCGACGTTCACGGCGCCGTCGATGTCATCGCGGTCGATCAGCCAGCGGACCGCTTCGA
>DATLXE010000153.1:0-7685 GCA_035575795.1 Gemmatimonadaceae bacterium | reverse complement strand
CGCGGGCGTTTCCTTCAACCAATAGGTGAACCATTGACGGAGGCGTCCGAGCCGATCTACGAGCAGCCACGGCTCACCCGACCGCGACAGTTCGTGGGTCGATCGCGGGTACCGGACGAACTCCACCGGCACGCCCCGCTTTCGGAGGGCGAGGAACCACTGCTCGGCATCTCCCATCGGCGTACGGAAATCTTCCTCCGACTGAACGATGAGTGTCGGGGTTTTCACGCGCGATACGAAACGGATTGGCGAGAGTGTGTCGTACATCGCGGCGTTGTCCCACGGCTTACCGTAAAACTCCCACTCGGTGAGGCCCTGCGCGTCGGAGCTGCCGTACCAGGAGTTCCAGTTCGAGATCATCCTGTCCGCCTGCGCCGCCTTGAAGCGGTTCGTCTTGGTGGTGACCCATGCCGTCATGAAGCCGCCGTACGAGCCACCGGTCACACCCATCCTCGTCGAGTCAACATCCGGCCGGCGGGCGGCGACATCGACCGCGCGCATCAGGTCCTCATAATCCTCGCCGCCCCACTTTCCACGCGTCGAGTAGGTGAATGGCGCACCATAGCCCGTCGATCCACGCGGATTGGTGAACAGAACCCACATCCCGGAAGCGGCGATATTCTGGAATTCGTCGAACCACCCTTCACCGTACGCCGAGTGCGGGCCGCCGTGGATGTAAAGGACGAGAGGGTACTTCGCGCCTGGCGTGTACCCATACGGCTTCATCAGCCAGCCCTCAATCTCGAGGTCGCCCACCGAACGAAACGTAAAGCGCTCGGCGTCGGACCACGCTATCTCCGAATTGATTGCGTCATTGAACCTCGTCAGTTGGCTCTCCCCGCTGCCGTCGGCGTTCGCGACGAAGATCTCCGCAGGCCGCGTCAGGCTGGTTGAGACATAGGCGACCCGCGTGCGGTCGGCGTCCCAGGTGAAGCCGCTCATCCTGCGCCTGCCACCAATCACTTCGCGCATCTGCTTTGTGGCCGGATTCAACCGGTAGAGCGCGGTGCGACCGCCGATCGCGGCGTTCAGCACGATGTCGCCGCCCAACATCCACGTGTAGGCGTCGGGATCATAGGTCCATTCACCCATCAGCTCCACCGGACTGCCGCCGTTCAGGTCCACCGAGTAGATGCGCTCGGAGATCGTGCGGTCGGGAGTCGAGAGAAACGAGATCCTCCGCCCGTCTGGGGACCACGCAAGGTTGTTCTCGGTTCCGGTCAGGCTCGTGATCTTCCGCACCTCACCGCCGCTCGCGGAAACGAGGAAAATATCGGCATCGTTGCGCCGCTCGTTATCGCGCTTCGCATCGTACGGCAGCAGCGCGATCGAATCGCGCTCGGCTGTCACCGCCGAATCGGAACGCAGGCGCGGGTCGGCGGTGAAGGCGACCCATTTCCCGTCGGGTGAGATCACCGCGTCGCGGTGCGAATAGGTGGTGCGCGTCAACGCGCGCTTCGGACCGCCGTTCGTGTCGCGCATCCAGATCTGCGACGCTCTCCATTGGCGCTGCTCGCGGCGACCCGGCACAAAGCCGCGATCGTTGGATTTGTAGCCGAGATCGACGACGTGGCGGCCGTCGAAGCGGGCGGCGTCAAGTGGGCGGGTGATGGAACCGTACGGAGGACGGGCCATCCCGCCCATGGATGAAAACGGATCGCGCGCGCGGAGGTTGGTCGTGTCGCGAAGGCTGTCGGCGGCCGTGGTATCCGTCCAGACGATCGTTCTTTTGTCGCGCGTCACCGATCCGGCCGGGAAGCTGTCAAGCTCGAACGCTTCGCCGCCGGGCCTGTCCATGCGGAGAGCCCACGTCGTTCCCTTGGCGCCTTCCCGTTTCGACGTGAACATGAGGTAGCGGCCATCGGGAGACCAGCGCGGATTCGAGCTTTCCATCGATGGCGAGGTAAATCGCGCCGGCGCGCCGCCGCTCACTGATACGACCCAGATCTCGGAATGACGACGGTTCACCGAGTCCCGCACCGTGGTGACGGTGAACGCCACCTGCTTCCCATCCGGCGACATCGCCGGGTTGCTGACGGCAGTCAGGCGAAACCAGTCGCGCGGCGCGAACGCGCGTCCACCGGCGGGGCGTTGGGCGAACGACTGCGTCGCAAAGAAAACCAGGCTCGCCAGGATCAGCGTGGTACGGCTCATCATTATCTCCAGACGTGAAAAACGGACCAGCTCAGCGCGCACGGTCGTACACGATGCGACCGCCAACGATAGTGAAACTTACGCGCGCTTCGCTCAGCGTTTCGGGCGCGACTTTGGTGAGGTCGCGATCGATGACGACGAGGTCGGCGAACTTTCCGGCAACGAGCGACCCCTTCTCCTTCTCCTCGAAGGAGGAGTAGGCTCCGCCGTTCGTATAGGCGCGCAGCGCTTCCTCGACGGTGACCTTTTGCTCCGGCACCCATCCGCGCGGATTCTTTTCGTCGAGCGTGCGGCGCGTCACGGCGGCGAAGATGCCTTCGAGCGGCGTCGGCGGCGCGACGAACCAGTCGCTGCCGAACGTGAGCCTCGCGCCGGCGTCGATCAGCGACCTGAACGCGTACGTCGTCCTCGCGCGCTCCGGTCCGATCACCTTATCCGCCCAGCGGCCATCGTCAATGGCGTGATAGGGCTGCATGCTCGGTACGACCGCGAGCGTTGCGAATCTCGATATATCGGACGGCGCGATGTGCTGCGCGTGCTCGATACGAAAGCGGCGGTCGCGCGCGCCGTTCTCGCGCGCGACGCGCTCGAAGATGCCGAGCTGGAGATTGATTGCCCGGTCCCCGATGGCGTGCACGAGTACGTGCAGGCCGGCCTTGTCCGCTCCCAACGTCCAGGCGTACAGGTCGGCGGGTGTGTTGACGAGCAGTCCCGTATCCGCTGGGATATCGGTGAAGCCTTCCATCATTGCCGCAGTATGGGATCCCAGCGAGCCGTCTACGAATCCCTTGAGCGCTCCAATGCGCAGCCATTCATCGCCGCGGCCGCGCGCCTGCACCGTGTCGGCGAGGCGCCGCCACGAGGAGAGCGGCACCGCGGCGTAGATGCGCGTGCGCAGCTTCCCCGCGCGGTGGGCGCGCTCGAACACGGCGAGATCGCTCCACGATCCCATGTTGTGAACCGACGTTACGCCGCGCTCGGCGACGTACGACATCGCGGCATCGAGGGCGCGGTCCTGCATCTCGGGCGTTGCGTCCGGCACGGATGGGTCGATCAGTGACTGGGCGTTGTCCTTGAATATTCCGGCTGGCTCGCCTGAAGCATCGCGGACAATGGTGCCGCCGGAGACCTCGCCCGTTGCGCGTGTAACCTTGGCGGCGGTAATCGCCGCCGTATTCGCGAGCGCCATATGACCGTCGAGGCGATTGATCCACACCGGATTGTTCGGCGTGACCGAATCGATCCAGGAGCGCTGCGGTAGCTCGCCACCCCAGTTCTGGTGGTCCCAGTCGCCGCCCGTTATCCAGGTGCCGGGTGCGATCGTAGCCGCGAACGTCCTGATGCGTGAGACGAATTCGGCGGGGGTGCGGGCATCGCGCAGCTGCACCGAGGCGAGGTTCTGGCCAGCGGTTATGAAGTGCACGTGGGCGTCGATAAATCCGGGGACGACCATGCCGCCACCGGCGTCGATGACGCGCGTCGATGGAGCAATCTGCGCGCGTATGTCACGCGTGTTGCCAACCGACGCGATCCGGTCGCCGCTAACCGAGATGGCCTCTGCCCAGGGACGCGCGGGGTCGCCAGTCCAGACCGCGGCATTCACGATTGCGAGCGTGGGCGCTGCACCTTTCGTCATCGCCGTCGAGCAGGATTGCGTCAACAACGCGAGTGCCAGAAGAGCGGCGGCCCGAGCGAAGAAGCATTCAATGCATGAAGGCAAGATGGGCCCATGAAAGCGATGCTCACGCATTGGCGATCCGGGATGCCATCATCTCCTCGAGACGGGTCCTGACTCCAGGCCACTCGTCGTCCAGCACGCTGAAATAGATACTGTCGCGCCACCGCCCGCTCCAGAGAAGGATGTGTTTCCGCAGAACGCCTTCCTCGCGCGCACCGATGCGGAGCATCGCGTTTCTGGATCGTGTGTTCAGCACATCGGTTTTCAGCTCGACGCGAACGCAGCCGAGTCGCTCGAACGCGTGGGTAAGCATGAGATACTTTGCCGCGGTGTTGAGCGCGGTGCGCTGCCATTGGGGCGCGAGCCAGGTCCAACCAATTTCCACGCGGCGGTTCACTCCGTCGTAGTTGGCAAACCGTGTGCTACCGGCGATCGCTCCTGACGCCCGGTCGATCGTCACGAAGGGGAGCGAGGTGCCGGTATCCCGCATTTTTGCCGCGACATCCATGTACTCGCGCATGTCGGCATCACTTTTCACAAGCGGCGTCATGAAGCGCCATATCTCCGGGTCGAGACCGACAGCAACGAGTCCGGCGTGATGTGACGGGGCCATCGGCTCGAGCCTCACCGGCCCGCCTTCCAGCACTACGGGCTCGAGGGAGGCGGCCGGACGTTCCATTTACGCCGTTGGCGCCGGCAGGACGGGATGCTTCAGGTGAAAATCCGTCGCCTGCTGATACGCGTGCGCAACGGCCAGAAGCTTTCCCTCCTCGAACAGCTGCCCGAGGAACGTAAGCGAGACCGGCGTGCCATCGTCGCGGAAGCCGTTGGGGAGAATCACTGCCGGATGCCCCGTCAGGTTCGTTGCAACGAGCTGTGAGAGGTTCGCGGCACTCGTCGGCGTTACGATCACGTCGACGGTGCGGAACAGCTCGTCCCACTTCTGCATTGCCACCGAGCGGAGCCGGTTCGCGTTGACGTAATCCACCGCTGGAATGAAGCGCGCGGTGCGAAATGTGTTCGCCCAGTCTCCCTTTCCCTGCTGCACCAGCTCCTTGTCGCGATCCGACCTCGTCAGCTCATCGAATGCGGCGGCCGCCTCGGCGGTAAGAATGATCCGCATCGCATCGTACGGGAGGTCGGGGAGCTCCACCGCAATGAGGTTGAGCCTCATCCGGCGGAGAACATCGAGTGCGGCGTCGTCGAATTTCTTCGCGCCGTGCAGGGTCCGCTTCTCATCCTTCGGATCGAGCTGTGGAAGGTCGAAAGCGGACTTCACGTAACCAACGCGCAGAGTGTGGAGAGGAAGACGCGCATCCCAGTGATAGTCCGCGGCGATTACGGTGGTGTCCTGACCGTCGGGACCGTAAATCGAATCGAGGACGAGTGCGCAATCTTCTACGCTGCGGCAGATGGGCCCGAGCTTGTCCATCGACCACGACAATGCCATCGCTCCCGTCTTCGGCACGCGGCCGAAGGTCGGTCGAAGTCCGGTGGTTCCGACCCGAGTCGATGGCGACGAAATCGAGCCAAGGGTTTCGCTGCCGATGGAGAAGCCCACCAGGCCGGCCGCGGTCGCAGCCGCGGGACCGGCGGACGAGCCACTCGATCCCTGATCGAGCTTCCACGGGTTCTTCGTTGTAGCGCCGAACCAGATGTCGCCCTGTGCGAGCTCGCCGAGCGTGAGCTTGGCGAGGAGCACTGCTCCGGCCGCATCGAGTCTTCGGACGACTTCCGCATCGGCATCGATTACCTGGTCGCGAAACGGGCCCGCACCCCACGTGGTCTTGTAGCCGCGCACGGCGAGAAGATCCTTGGCGCCCCACGGAATGCCGTGCAACGCGCCGCGATACTTTCCGCGCGCGATCTCCGCATCCGCAGCGCGCGCCTGAGCTAGCGCGCGGTCCTCCGTGAGGGTGATTACGCATCGCAGCTGCGGGTCGTAGCGCTTGATCCGGTCGAGATACATGCGCGTCAGCTGGAGCGAGGTGACACGACCGGTCCTGACGAGCTCGGAGAGCTGGGTCACCGGAGCGAACGCGAGGTCCTCGATCCTGGCCGGTGCCGAGAGCCGAGCGAGCCGACTTCTCACCATCGGCCGCCTTCGCTCCGGGCGAACGGTCTTGCCGGGTGGAAGCGGATTGAACGCGAGCGCGGGCGGAATCGAGTTCGGGAGCGGGAACTTGTGCAGCGCCTCGATTCGCTGTGCCTGCGTTTTCAGTCCATCGATCATCATCTCGCGCTCGGCGTCGTCGAAGCGAAGTCCGGCGACCTCTTCGGCGCTGGCAATCGTGGCAACCGTTATGTCCGCGCCCGCAGAAATTCTTGCCCAGAGCACGCCGGGGAACAGCGTGGATCCAAGGCCAATACTTCCCATGTAGCCCATGAAGGCGCGGCGATCGTAGCGGGTCTTCTCCATTTGATAAACTCAGCTTACCTGTGACTTACTGAACGCCGGCGCGCCGTCGAACTGCTGCAACTTCTCGATGTGCATCCAGCGGTGGGTTCCACCGATTTGCTGAAGGAGGGCGATGATCTCGGCATCGGAGAGCTCGGTCTTGTCTCCAGCCGGCACGTAGCGGCAACGGAAGTGATCGACGAGCGATACCTGCCTGTCCGTAGTGGGAAATACGACAGCGCCACGGTTGGTGATCATCTGGAGCCTTACCGTCTGGAGCTTGACCGCGGCCTGCAGGCTTTGCGCGAGCTTCTCCGGCTCGAGCTCCGACTCGAGGTAAATGTCGACGCCGATCACTGCGCGGCTGGCCGCTTTTACGACGCGAACTCCTTTTGGACACGCGGGCATTTGGATCTTCTTGTACTCGCGCGGGGGAATGAGCCGGGAGCGCTGTCCCAGGTTCGCGATCACCGCTTTCGTGAAATCAGTCGTCGAGGCAGGCTGCGAAATTCCCGCCATGTCGCCGGTACGAATGCCCCCCTCGAGCGTGACCAGCACCGCCTGCTCGACGTTCGTAGCCGCCTTTCCCTCGCCGATGTGACGGAGCATCATCGCCGCGCTGAGGACGAGCGCGGTCGGGTTCGCCTTGTTCTTTCCGGCGATGTCGGGCGCCGATCCATGTACCGCTTCGAAAATGGCGACGTCGTTGCCGATGTTGGCTGAGGGCGCGAAGCCCAGGCCGCCGGTGAGTCCGGATGTGAGGTCGCTCAGGATGTCGCCATTCATGTTCGTCGTCACGATGACGTCGAACTGCTCGGGGCGCATCGCCAGCTGGTGCGCGCAGTTGTCGATGAGGATGTGCTTCGCCTCGATGGCCGGGAACTGGGGCGCGAACTCCTCGAAGGTGTGCTGCAGCAGTCCCTCGCTGAGCTTCATGATGTTCGACTTGGTGGCGCAGTGCACGCGGTGCCGGTCCTCCGCAACCGCGAAAGCAAAGGCGAGCTTGACGATCTTTTCGCACCCCTCGCGCGAGATGAGCTTGAGACTCTCGGCGACTCCCGGCGTCTGCATGTACTCGATGCCGGCGTAAAGGTCCTCGATGTTCTCCCGCACGAGGACGATGTCGAGCTTCCGTCCCGTAAAGGGTGTCTGCACACCCGGGAGCTCGCGAACGGGCCTGATGTTTCCGTAGGTCTCGAAAAGCGTTCTGAGCGTTACGTTCGCACTTCGGTTCCCGAACCCGATCGGTGTCTCGAGCGGACCCTTCAGCACGACGCGCGTGCGCTCGACGGAATCGATCGTGTCCTGCGGCACTCCTGTCTCGATGCCCTTTTTGAATGCCTTTTCACCGGCCTCATGCCGCTCGAACTCAATCGCGACGCCGGTGGCCTCGATGATGGCGAGCGCGGCCTCGACGACTTCGGGCCCGATGCCGTCGCCGGGAAGGACGGTGAC
>DATLXE010000152.1:0-5693 GCA_035575795.1 Gemmatimonadaceae bacterium | reverse complement strand
CGCCGACGGCCGTCTCGGCAGCGATCCCGTCGACGGTCGTAGCGGCAGCGGAGGCGGTCGCATCGATGGTCGAGAGGTCGCCGTTGTTTTCGTCGGTAGCAGTCTCCTGCGCGGCGTTTTCGATGGTTTTGTCATCAGCAGCGTGGTCATTAACAGCCGCGCCTCCTGCGGTCTTGTCGTCCGCGGAGATGACGTTGCTCACGATTGAGTCGCGACTTGCGCTCTCGATGCCCGTGTCTTCGGACAAAACAACTTCCGGGGCGGCGACCTCGCTGGGTCCGCTCGTTGTGTTTTCACCGGGATGATGCCGTTCGAGACCGAGAGGCTCGCTCGCCACGGCTGCGGATTCCTGCACGATGGCCTGATCGCCGCCGTAGGGGTCAATGGCAGGAATTTGCTCAGACGAGGGCGGCGGTGAGGCTTCGAGCGATGCGTCGATCTCAGAAACGAGAGCTATGACCGTCGAGTCCTTCGGGTCGGCTTCCAGAAGGCGCGTATACCATTGGCGCGCTTCCGCGGTCTCGCCCGTACGCAGGGCGAGGTCGCCAAGCGTGCGCAGAGCGATGAGGTTCTCGGGGTCGAGGGTGAGCGCGCCCTCGAAGACCTTGTGAGCCTCCTCGTACTCGCCGCCCTCGAAGAGCGCCTGTCCGTAAACGATCTGCCCGCTCATGTGACCGGGCATCTTGCCGAGGTACTCGCGGCAGATCGCGATCGCCTTCGCCGCGTTCCCCGCCTTCCGGTGCTCGTTTGCGAGGGGCGCGAAATACCGTCGCGGGTTTTCACTGAATTTCTGTTGCAGCTCTTCAATCCGGCTCAAGCCGTCCATCCTCACCTCTGCTCAGTGCCGTAATGCGTTTACGTGTGCGCGCGGTGAAGATATCCCACCTCGCGAAGGCGCGTCAATCGAACTCGCGCCGTGACTTGCGTGCCTGTCACCCAAACTCATAGCTTACAAGGCTATACGCCATTTTATCGCGCTTCGATTTCGCGCCATTCCGTGTCAGGAGTAGCACCCCTTGCTGTCAACAATGCGGGCGTCCGCAAAATACATCTGGATCTTTATCGTTGTCGCCTTCGTCGGCGGTTTTCTGCTGCTCGAAACCTCGGGCCTGATGACGAGGGGGCAGATCACGCCAACGACCGCCGTTGCGAAGGTGAATGGCGAGGACATCCTCGCCACCACCTGGTATCAGACGACCCAGAACCTGGAACAGCAGGCGACGCAGCGCGGCGGCCGCAGCATAACGCTCGATGAGCGGCAGCGGTTGCAGGATGAGGCGTTCGACCAGCTCGTGGCCGATGCCCTCCTGCGCCAGGAGTACAAGCGCCGCGGAATTAAGGTCTCCGACCAGGAGATCCTGGACGCGGCAAAGTTCAATCCGCCCCCGCAGCTCATGCAGGCGCCCGATCTCCAGACCGAAGGGCGCTTCGACCCCGAGAAATACCAGCGCTTTCTCGCCAGTCCAATGGCGAAGCAGGAAGGGTTGCTCATGCAGCTCGAACAGTATTACCGCAACGAGATTCCCAAGGAGAAGCTGTTCGACCAGGTCGTGTCCGACATATACCTGAGCGATGCGCAACTCTGGACCCGCTACAAGGATGCCCGCGACAGCGCGCGGATATCCTTCGTCCTTTTCGCGCCCGATCGGCTGCCCGATTCGGCCGTGCGCGTCACGGATGACGAGATCCGCGCCTACTACGACACGCACAAAAAGGAGTTCGACAGGCCGGGACGGGCGCGCGTTTCCATTCTCACGATACCGCGGACCGTCGGGCCGGCGGATTCCGCCGCAACCCGTTCCGTCGCGGCCGGGCTCAAGGCGCGGATCATCGGCGGCGAGAAGTTCGAGGACGTAGCGCGGGCCGAGTCAGCCGATTCGGCCTCCGCAGCGAACGGTGGCTCGCTCGGCAAGGGCCCGAAAGGGCGTTTTGTTCCTGCGTTCGAGGCAGCGGCGTATGCGCTCTCGCCCGGACAGATCTCCGACCCGGTGCTGACACCGTTCGGCTACCACATCATCAAGCTCGACGAGCGAAAGGGAGACACTTTATCGCTGAGGCATATCCTGCTGCGCATTCAGCAGAGCGATTCAGCGGCGGTGCGTACCGACCGAAAGGCTGACTCTCTCTCCCTAATCGCCGCATCGGCGGAGGAGCCACAGAAGTTCGACCAGGCGGCGCGGACGCTGAATCTTCCGATCCTGCGCACCGAGGCGATCGAGGGAAACTCCGTCACGATCAGCGGCAAGTTCATTCCCAGTGTCGGACCCTGGGCCTTCAAGGGCGCGCGGCCCGGCGAGACGAGCGAGTTGTTCGATGCAGAAGACGGATACTATATCGCGCGTCTCGATTCGCTCTGGCCGGCCGGGGCGCTGTCTCTCGACCAGGCGAAGGGCGACATCCGCACCTTTCTCGTGCGCAAAAAAAAGGTTGACCAGCTTGTCACGCCGGCAAACAACTTCGCCAAGGTCGCGGCAGCCGGTACGCTCGAAACCGCGTCACAGCTGATGGGCATGAAGATAGTGACGCCCGCGGTGTTCACGAGAGTCAGCGGCGCGCCAGAGTTGACCGGCCTTCCGGAAATCGTCGGCGCGTCATTCTCGCTTCCGCTCGATCAGATCAGCGCGCCCCTGAAAACCGAGGGTGGCATCGCCATTATACGGGTAGAAGAGCGCACTCCCGCATCAAGGGCTGTGTTCGATGCGCAGAAAGACGCCCAGCGGCAGGCTGAAACCCAGCAGCTCAGGCAGCAGCGAGTGAGGGAGTTCCTCGGCAACCTGCGCCAGGCAGCAAAGATCGACGACCGGCGCAAGAGCGTCGAGTCGTCGTCGCGCTCAGTTCAGTAGTCGCTTCGGCGGCGTCCGCTCGGCGTCGTCGGCCGCGCGCTGCTGCTGCTGCATCTCCAGCTCTGCCGCCGTCAACCGCGGCTCTGAGCTCGGCGTTGCATCGCCACCGACCTGGCGGGTCGCCTCGTTGATGTTCTTCTTGAACTCCTTGATTCCCTTCCCCATCGAGCCGGCGATCTCCGGGATGCGCTTGGCACCGAAGAGGAGCAGGATGATCACCATGATGATCAGAATTTCCGGCAGGCCGAGATTGCCCATATCTATCTCCTAGAAAAGCGAACGTGCGATCAGATAAGCAATCAGTACACCAAGAAGGCTCAGCAGTGACACATCGAGCGCAACGGGACCGACCGCAAACTTGAGTATAATCAGGTCGATCGGCAGCGGCCCGATCGCCGGGGTGACCCCGGTGGTGAAAAACTCCTTCGCCGCTCCCGGAGGAAGATAGCGGCGTGCAACCTGGGCAAGCAGGCCGCCGGTTATGAATCCGGCTGCCAGCACCAGCGAATGAAACAGCACTCCGCGGTGTCTGGTGGGTCCCCGGGATGGTGGCATTTTACGCGTGTCGCTCCATGACGTAGGAAATTGACGCGTTAAGGCTTCGGCGCGCTACCGTATCGGGAAGGTCCCGCAGGGCCTCGCTCGCACGTTCGGCAAACTCCTCTCCGCGCTGGCGGGCATACTCGAACCCGCCACACTCGGAGACGATGCGAACCACGCGGGCGATACTTTCGTCGCTAACGTCGTCGCTCCCGAACAGCGCCGTAACCTCCCGCCTCGATGCGGGGCCCATCTCCCGAAGCGCGAAAATGAGCGGCAGGGTGACCTTGTGCTCGCGAAGGTCAAGCCCGGACGGCTTGCCGGTCGTCTCCTTCTGTTCGGTATAATCGATCAGGTCGTCGACGATCTGGAAAGCCATTCCGAGGTTCTCGCCGTAGCTCCCGAGCGCCTCCATGTACTGGCGCGCACCGGATAGCGCGCCGAGCTCCAGGGCAGTTCTCATCAGCGACGCCGTCTTCGATCGGATGAGGTCGAAATACTCAGCTTCGCCGAACCCGAGCGGCTCCGATACTCCGAGCTGGCGCATCTCGCCTAGCGTCATCTCTGTCGATGCGCGAGTGAGGGATCGGAGCGCCTCAATGTCTCCCTGCTCAACGAGGTGCGTGAGCGCGGTCGCGTAGAGAAAGTCTCCCATGATCACGGAGATCTGGTGGCTGAACAGCGAGTTCACGGTCGGCATCCCGCGACGCAGGATGGAATGATCGACCGCATCGTCGTGAACCAGCGTCGCCAGATGTATCAGCTCGAGCGACGCGGCGAGCGACACCGCTTTTCGCTCCGCCGTTCCCGCCGTTTCGCTGGCGAGCAGCAGCAAGGTCGGGCGGAACATCTTGCCGCGCATTGCCAGCAGGTGGGAGCTCACCGTTCCGACGAGCGGCAGCTCGCTGCTGACGATGGCCGTCATCTCCGCGGACACGGCATCGAGGCGCTCCCGAACGGGCGCCTGAATTTCCTGCAGTGATGTGGAGAGGGACGTGTGGCTGCTCATTGTGGGGGAGGCGTCGGCGGACGCAGCTCTCACCTTGACGCGGCCTTGCTCGCCTTCCCGAGGCGCTTTCGTACGTCGCGGAAATCGATGTCGATGGCGAAGACGCGCTGGTAGTAGGAAGCGGCGTCTTTCACATGACCCATTTCCTCGGACGCGAACCCCAGCAGGTAGAGGACTCCGATGAGCTCTTCGTCCTCGAGCCCGGGCTCGCGCAAGCCGCGGGAGAGAAGCGTGACGGCGACTTCGTGCTCCTCGCGATCGATGAAGCACTGACCAAGTGCCTCGTAGGCACGGATGCGATTGGTAGACCCGCGTAGTGCTTTCTGGAACTCCGATATTGCCTCATCGAGAAGCCCCATCTCCCGATAAGCGATGCCGAGGTCGTAGTGACTGTCGAAGTCTTCGTCTTCGACATTTGCGGCGACGCCGGCCTTGAACTTCTCGAGCATGTCGGCAAAATCAGCCTGCTCGTCGCCGACGCGCTTCTCGTCCGCGGCGATCATTCTCGTCGAGCGTGGCCCGGTATCCTCGCGGAGCCAGTCGGCCAAGTCGACGAAATCGTCGTCTCCACCGGCCGCTGCCTTCTGCTTTGCTTTCACCGGCGCGACCGGAGCGGTCCCATCGCGACGCGGCTCCGGAGCCGGTGCTGGAGGGGGAACAACGTCCGGCTCCGCCTCATCGACCTCGTCGAACCCGGCGGCGGTGTAGTTGTCGCCGGCCGGTTCCAGCTCTGCCTGCGCGGGAACGTCGGCGGCGAGCGCCTCGACTTCTACCGCCCCGGTTTCCTCCGCAGGGGTATCGACAAACAGATCTTCCTCGGTGGCCTGCACGGCGTCGGCGGCGAGTGGAATTTCCCTGGATTCAACGGCAGGCTCTTCGCCGCGCCACGAGGTGGCGACCGGCTCTAGTTTTGGCTGTGGCTCCGGCTCGGGGTCTGGCGCGGGCTCGGGTTCTGGCTCTGGCTCTTGTTCTGGCTCTGGCTCTTGTTCCGGCTCGGGCTCCGGCTCCGGCTCCAGCTCCAGCTCCAAAACCGGGTCGGGCTCCGATTTTGGCGCGCGCTCCCACACCGGCTCTTGATCGAAGGATGCGGGAAGAATTTCGAGCTCGTCGATTTCGCGCATCCCGGTTGCAGCAACCGTGCTGTCGGTCCGATCATCTTCGAGGACTGACAGGCCAGCAAGAGGATCGGAGGTGTCTTCGACGTTCGACACGAGCTCGTCGTAGTTGTCCGCGGCAAGCGGAAGATCGATCGTCAGCGATTCGTCGGCATCGGACCGGATCCCGTCGAGCGCGGATTCGAC
>DATLXE010000151.1:0-2774 GCA_035575795.1 Gemmatimonadaceae bacterium | reverse complement strand
CACAACCTTGCCAAGGTTGGGGTCGCGGGTTCGAGTCCCGTTTCCCGCTTTTTTTTTGCAGCGGTACGTTGCGCAGCGACGCGCGTTCTCTCCGGCGCTCGGGTGGCGGAACTGGCAGACGCGAGGGACTTAAAATCCCTTGGGGAAACCCATGCGGGTTCGATCCCCGCCCCGGGCATGATCTAAACTCTGTAGCAATGAGAGGCCACCAGGAGGTGGACGATCGCAAGCGATGCCGCTGTGGCCCGTGAGGGAGGGGACCGGATAGACCGGTCGCCGAGACGCACCTTCGGACTCCGATCCCGGCTCGTAACGCTGGTCGTCGCCGCAATCGCGCCGTTCCTCATTCTGATCGGGCTGGTCGCTCGTCAACATCGCTTCAACGAGCGAACAAATGCGGAGGCACGGGCGCTCGACCATGCTCTCGCCGTCAGCGGTCACCTCGACGGCAGGATCGGCGCGATCGAAACTGTTCTCCTCACCCTCGCACATTCCGTAGATCCCTCGAGCTCGGCGCGCAACGACGAATTGCTAAGCGGCGTCACTGGGGAGATGCCGGCCGGGTTCGCGCACTTTGCGGTGACGACGCTCGACGGAAGGTCGATTGGGAGTTCCGACACGGCAGCGCCCGGGAAACTTCTCAGTATGGTCGTTCCACCCGCGCGTTCAGGCGAGCGCTCGCTTGGCTTCGACGTCCAGGGTCCGGCACCGCTTTTCGGAACGAGCGGCCCGCTCGCGCTCAGCATCGCTCATACCGATTCGATGCGCGGAGTACGTGTTGTCGCATTCATTCCCATCGAAGGTCTCCGCCGCGAGCTTTCGCGCAACATCTCGGATCGCGACGGCATTGTCACTGTAGTGACGGACAAGGGCATCGTGGTTTTCAGATCGAGAGACCCGTCCCGGTGGGTCGCGACTGACGCTGGCGGCAGCGACTTGGTGCGATCCTTTCAGGGCAGAAAGGCCGGCACAAGCGCGGTCACGGATCTGGACGGCCGCAAGGTGTTCGCGGGCTTCGTAACATCTGCACACCTGCCGTGGCTGTCCATCGTCGCCACTCCACAGGAAGTTGCTTTCGCAAAGGAGAAGGAGGATTTCTGGCGTGCCGTCGGGTTCGGCGCGCTCGCCCTCACGCTTGGTGTAATACTCGCCCTGACCCAGGCGGCGAAGCTGATCGTGCCACTCCGGCGCATCGTCGAGGATGCGGCGATTCTCGGGCGCGGTAACCTCTCCCACCGCTCGCACGTGCGGCGTGGCACCGAGATCAGCGCTCTGGCCGAAACCTTCAACACGATGGCGGAAACTCTGCAGAAGCGCGACGAAGCGTTGCGCAAGAGCGAAATGCGCTTCCGCGCAATCATCGAAAATGTTGACGACATGGTCGCGATCGTGGATTCCGACACGAAGCGTCGCTATGCCAGTCCGGCGATGACTCGCTACCTGGGCTACAGTCAGGAGGAGCTGATCGGCACGAGCTCCTTCGACCTCATTCATCCCGACGAGCTTCCCACTGCCCACTCACTGCTCAGGCGCGTACTGAAAAACCCCGGGCAGACTCATGCCGGGCAGTTCAGATACCGTCACAAGAACGGCACCTGGAGGACCCTCGACGTGATGGTGAACAACCTCATGCACCTTCCGGGAGTAGAAGGAATCGTCATCAACCTGCGCGATGTAACGGCCCGGAAGCTCCTCGAGTCGGAGCTCCGGCAAGCGCAGAAGATGGAATCCGTCGGACAGCTTGCCGGCGGTGTGGCGCACGATTTCAACAACCTTCTCACCGTGATCAACGGCCGGATCGAGTTCCTCACCGGCTCACCCAATCTGACAGCGGACCAGGAGTCGGACATTGGCGAGATAAAAAAGGCCGCCGAACGAGCCGCGGGGCTTACGAAACAGCTGCTCGCCTTCAGCAGAAAGCAGCTTCTGCAGCCGCGCGTTGTAGACCCCAACAAGGCGCTCGAGGATGTCGAGCCGATGCTGCGTCGCCTCATCGGCGAGGACATCCAGATCCGGATCGTGCGCGGCGCCGATGTCGGTCACATCACCGCGGATCCGCTCCAGCTGCAGCAGATAATCCTGAATCTCGCGCTCAACGCGCGAGACGCGATGCCGGGCGGTGGGCTGCTCACGGTAGGTACGCGAAAGGCGACCGTCCTCGCGCACGCTGTGGACCTCTCGTCCCCTGCGCCAGCCGGGCAATATGTGGCCCTCGAGGTGACTGACACCGGGTCGGGAATGGATCTCGAAACACAAGGCAGAATCTTCGAGCCCTTCTTCACGACGAAGGGGCAGGGCAAGGGCACCGGTCTGGGTCTCTCCACCGTGTATGGCATCGTAAAGCAGTCCGGTGCCAGCATCGAAGTGGAAAGTCTGGTCGACAAGGGGACGACGTTTCGGATCTACTTTCAACGGACGGAAACGGCGGTATCCACGGACTCCGCCGGTGAATCAGCTCTTTCCGCAAACCTCGGGACCGAAACGATACTGCTCGTCGAAGATGAAGAGTCCGTGCGTGACCTCGCACAGCGAATCCTGCAGTCGCGCGGTTACACGGTGCTGTCCGCGCAGCACGGTGGCGATGCGTTGCAGATGGCCGCCGTCCCCGGGCAGCAGATCGACCTCGTGCTCACCGACATCGTGATGCCGGCGATGAACGGCCGAGAGCTCGCGGAGGGATTGCGCGCGACCAACCCCACCCTGCCAGTCATTTTCATGTCCGGTTACACAGACGACGAGATCGTCCGCCGCGGGCTCCTCGACCCGAACGTATC
>DATLXE010000150.1:0-5549 GCA_035575795.1 Gemmatimonadaceae bacterium | reverse complement strand
GGACTTCATCGCGGCGATGTACGCCTTTTCCTTCGTATTTGCAAACTTCGGGATCGCAATCGCGGCAAGAATGCCGATGATGACGACGACGATCAAAAGCTCGATCAGCGTAAAACCCTTTCTGTTGCGTGACATGGATTGCTCTCCTGAATGATTGACTGCGAGGGACTGAGATAACACTCTCTTCCCATTGCCAGAAAGACGAGGCGCCTCGGAAGGAGGCAACGGTAAATAAGGCAGAGTTCCGGCCACGGGCCTCCGCATCGCTAAGTGACTGCAGAGCAACGGGTTACGAGTGGGGGGTGAATCCTGCTCAAGGGGAAATTTGCCGCATTATGCGCGCACTCTCGCAAGTTGCGAATCTCAGTCCCGCCGATCACGATCACCGCGCGTCCAGCAAGACCCGTCGCACGCTGAGAGAGCTCAGGTATCGAGGCCGTATCGCGAGAGCTTTCTGTAAAGCGTCGAGGGGTCGATGCCGAGTACTTCCGCGGTTCGCGGCTTGTTTCCGCCCTCGTTTTCCAGGACCCACATGATGTAGGCGCGCTCGATTGTGTCGAGCGTCGGATTCACCGGCGCTGCGTCCCTGATCAACGGTTCCGATTTTCGCTCCACGATCCGCTCCGGCAGCGCCTCGAGCGGTATCACATTTCCCTTTGCCAGTATCACCGCTCTCTCGAGCGCGTTCTCCAGCTCGCGAACGTTTCCCGGCCAGGAATATTCCTGCATTGCAGTCCTCGACGGCTCGTCGAGCGAGAGCGCTGCTCCGCCTCTCTGAGCGGACGCGCGCTCGAGGAAGGTTGCGGCAAGCAGTGGAATGTCAGCGCGCCGGTCGCGCAACGGCGGCAGCGCCAACGAAATCACGTTCAACCGGTAAAACAGGTCGCTGCGAAATGCGCCGCGCTTGATCTCCTGCTCGAGATCCCTGTTAGTGGCGGCGATCACGCGCGCATTGACCGGCTGCGCTTCCGTCGATCCAACGGGAATTACCTCCTTTTGTTGCAGCACCCTCAGGAGCTTCACCTGCGTTGCCGGAGTCGTCTCGCCGATCTCATCGAGAAAAAAGGTTCCTTCCCCCGCTGCCGCGAAAAGTCCTGCCTTGTCCTTTACCGCGCCGGTGAACGAGCCCTTCACATGCCCGAACAGTTCGCTCTCGAGCAGGCTCTCGGGCAGCGCACCGCAGTTTACGGACAGGAATGGATTGGACGCCCGTCTGGATCGCGCGTGGATGTAGCGGGCGACTACCTCCTTTCCCGTTCCCGACTCGCCCTGCAGCAGCACCGTCGAGTCGGTACCCGCTACCGACTCGGCGAGCGCCAGCACATCCAGCCACGGCTTGCTCTCGCCGACCGGGCGCGCGCCCTGAGGCAGCCTCCTTGAATCCTCGCGCGCGACAGACGGCGCCGCAACCGACCGCGCTTCGACGCGCGGCTTCCGGCGCTGCGCTGCGCGGCGGACGATGGTCACGAGCTCGTCGTTCTTGAACGGCTTCTGGATGTAGTAGAACGCGCCGTTGTTCACCGCGCCGATCGCCGACTGGAGACTCGCCTGCGCCGTCATCAGGATGACCACCGCTTCGGGGTCGTGCGCGCGGACCGAGGCAAGGATGTCGAGTCCCGTGACGTCGGGCATCCTGACATCGGTGAGGATGATCTCGGGCCTGAGCGCGGCGATCTGCTCGAGGCCCTTCTTGCCGCCCAGCGCTGTGTAAGGTGTGAATCCCTCGTTCTTGAGCAGAATGCGGATTGTATCGAGAATCCCCATCTCGTCATCGATGACCAGCACCGTCGGCGCCGCCGTCACAGCTCCGCCCTCTTCACCGATCGCGGCGTTCTCTTGATCTCGTCGGCTGCAAGCTTCGGCAGGATCACCGTGAAACGCGTGCCGGCGTCGGTCCTGTCGGTGAGAATGAATCCGTGATGAGCCTCGACCGCGCGATGCACTATTGAAAGGCCGAGCCCGCTCCCGCCTGCCTTGGTTGTCACGAACGGTTCAAATAGCCGTTCGCGAACGGATTCCGGGATTCCCTTCCCCTCGTCGGTCACCTGGATCATCATCGCGCCGCGTGTGAAACGGGCGGCCTGCGGCGGAAGCTGGTGCGCCGACACCTCAGCGGCTTCGATGCGCACAACGCCACCCGGCGGTGATGCCTGAACGGCGTTGAGGAGGAGATTGAAGATCGCGCGGTGCAGCAAATCGTCATCGCCAACGACGACCAGAGGCGCGGAAGGAAACTGCTCGCGAATCGTGACGTTTTCCGGCTTTCCCGGATGTGCCGCCACGAGCGCCGCGGCGTGGCGCGCGACTTCGGAAAGGTCGATACGTTGTACGCGCGTGACGCCCGTTCGCGCGAAATCGAGAAACTCGGATAGCAGGCGGGAAAGGCGGTCCGACTCGCGCTGCACGAGCTGGGTCAGCGTCCGCGTATCGTCGTCCGCACCGGGCACCCGCGCCAGCAGCTCGGCCGCGCTCCTTATCGAAGCGAGCGGGTTCTTGATCTCGTGCGCCAGCGAAGCACTCAGCTCGGCGACCGCCTCCAGTCGCTGCGCGCGCGTGTGCAGCCGTTCGATATCCGCCTCACGCAGCCGGAAAGCGGCGAGCTCGGCGGCCATCTCCTCGCGGCCGGAATCGGCGCCGCGAAGCCGAGCGCCGACATATCCGCAGCCAAGCGCCACCGCGCCGAAGATGAGAAGCTGGACGACCACCGGCCGGTCCACCACCGCGCCCCGCCCGAGAATCGAGACGGCGAAATACAGCACGTCGCCAAGGGCGGCGACGAGCAGCACGCCGGACGCCGGGAGCAGGAGCGCGCTGACGGCGATGACGAGGATGTAGAGCGGCGCGAACTGCGAAGGAGCACCCGAACGCGTGATCTGCACGACCGCGGTGACGAGCAGCAGGTCGAACAGCATCTGCAGGTAATAAAAGGTGTCGCCGCGCTCCTGCCTCGAGCGCTGCGAGTATGCAACTGACCCGGCCGTGAAAAGCAGGCTGGCCACGAAGGCAAGCGTGGCGATCAGTGTCGCGGTGGTGTCGGCGCCGGCGCGCCATACTGCGATGGCGGCGATGAAGATCGCCGTGGCCAGCGACAAACGCCCCACGTACATCACCCGGAGGACCCTGTCGCGGGCGGCAAACAGCCCGGATGGCGGGAACGTAAACTCACCCGTGCTTCCGATCGGGGTAAGCCGCGTTGACAGGGGAGTTGGGGTGCTGGCGCCTGTAGGCAATTCTGTCTGGTTCAAGGTTAGGCCTCGCGCCGACGACTCAACGTGCCGTCGCTAATAGACGGGCGACGACCGTAATAGATTACACACACATGTTACTTGGAATGATCATCGCGGAGGCAGGCGACCCTCCGTCTACCGGGGCGGCGGCCGGTGGCCTCGTGGCCGTCTTCGCGCTCGTTCTGCTGAACGCGTTTTTCGTCGCCGCCGAATTCTCCCTCGTCGCCGCAAGACGAAGCAGGATCGACGAGCTGGCCGCCCAGGGTGCCAAAGGCGCAAGAAGCGTCCAGGCCGCGCTCAAGCACCTCGACCGCTACATCGCTGGCACGCAGCTCGGAATCACGCTCGCCTCCCTTGGGCTCGGGTGGATCGGCGAACCCGCCCTTGCTACACTTTTCGATGCGCTGTTCAGGAAGCTGGGGATGGCTGTTCCGGCGACGGCCCATCATGCCGCCGCGATACCGGTCGCCTTCTTCCTGATCACCCTGCTTCATATCGTTCTTGGCGAGCTGGCGCCCAAGTCGGTAGCGCTCATGATCCCGGAGACCACGGCCCGTACCATCGCCCGGCCGCTGATGCTGTTCTCCCGTCTGATGTCACCATTTATCTGGTTTTTCAATGGAATCGCCAACGCGCTGCTTCGCCTCTTCGGGGTCAATCCGGCGTCGGAAATCGACGGACTTTCGCCCGACGAGCTGCGCCTTCTCGTAATCCAGGCACACGCCCGCGGGACGCTCGACGACACGGACCGCGCAATGCTGGCCGGAGTACTCGACTTTCACGAAAAAAAGGCCCGTGACGTCATGCGCCCGCGAACGGAAATCGTGGCACTCGACATCGAGGCGACCGAACAGGAGATCTGGCAGGTCCTCCGCAACGAGCAGTATTCGCGCTACCCGGTGTACCGTGAAAGTCTCGATGACGTGATCGGCGTCTTCCTCGCAAAGGACCTGTGGTTCTTCGCGGGAGAGCGCAAGTTCACCCTCGCCGACTTCGTGAGGCAGCCGCTTTACGTGCCAGACAGCCGCCAGGCAGAGCGGGTTCTCGACGATCTGCGGAAGACGCGCGCACAGATGGCAGTCGTGCTCGACGAGTACGGCGGGACGGCCGGCATACTCACGATGGAAGATCTCGTTGAGGAAGTCATCGGTGACATCGCCGATGAGTACGATGTCGCCGCCCGCGACTCCGTCGAGACGGACGGCGTGCTCGAGTTGTCGGGCTCGCTTTCGCTGATCGACGTGCGCTCCGATTACCATCTCGAGATCCCCGACGGAGACTGGACCACCCTCGGCGGATATGCGTTTGCGCGCCTCGGTCGTCTTCCCAGAATGGGAGATCGCATTCCGATCCCCGCTGGAGACATGGAAGTCGTCGCGATGGATGGACGCCGGATCGCCGCGCTCAGAATCACGCGCACTGGAGCGAGGGTGCCCGCCGGCGCGTTATCCTGAGAAAAACGGTTGTCAATTATTTCATTGCTTAATTCCGGCGTCGCCGCTTTCTTTGTGCCACGCGCGGCACTCTATTGTAGCGTCGCAGTCAGGTCAGCAGATGCTAATTGCGTGCTGCCTCACAGGTTTTTCGTCACGGGCGGCAGCGTGGAGGAATCTGGATGCCGGTGAAGTCGCGCCTCGGTGACCGTCTGCTCGAGACGGGACTTATTACCAGGCACCAGCTCGACAGGGCGCTGGAAAAGCACTCCAGCACGGGGGCCAAGCTCGGGAGAACTCTCATCGACCTCGGGTATCTGCATCCCGATCAGCTGACGAAGACTCTTTGCGAGGACGCGGGCATTCCGTACATGCCCATCGGCGACGCACTGCCATCTCCCGGCGCCATCACCGCGATACCCGAAGCTCTGGCAAAGAAGCACAACGCGATTCCGCTCAGGCTCGAGAACGGCCGACTGCTCGTCGCGATGGCCGACCCGTTCAACATGGAATCGGTGACAGCGCTCGAGCGCGCCGCGGGCAAGCCGATCAAGGTTGCCGCCGGTCCGCGCGACGACATCGCCGGACTGCTGCGCCGCGCCTACAGCGGTGCGCTTCCGTCGGTTCAAAACACAATACCGGAACGCGATCCGCTCACGATGCCGGCCGCCGGATACCTGGCGGGCGGACAGGGGATGGTCAGGCCTGGCGAGCCGGTCGAGGAAAGCGCGACCGCAGCCAAGCTCGTCGAGGAAATCATTCGCCGCGGCACCACCCTCGGCGCCACCGACATTCACATCGAGCCGCTCGAGGAAGTGACGAAAGTCCGCTATCGGCTCGATGGACTCCTGCAGGAGGGCGGCACCTACCCAAAATCAGTTCAGCCCGC
>DATLXE010000149.1:0-3449 GCA_035575795.1 Gemmatimonadaceae bacterium | reverse complement strand
AAGTAGACCTCGCTATAATCGCCTGCGTTGGCTGACTTTCATTACCGCCTCGAGGAAGAAATCGGCCGGGGCGGCATGGGCGTCGTCTACCGCGCCGTCGACACCCGCCTCGGGCGGGTGGTCGCCATCAAGAAGCTGCCGACGGACGCGACGGCGGATCCCGAGCGCAACCGCCGCTTCGTGCAGGAAGCGCGGTCCGCCTCCGCCCTGAACCATCCTCACATCGTCACCATCCACGGCATCGACGAGCATGACGGCGAGACCTTCATTGCCATGGAGTTCGTCGATGGCACTCCGCTCGACGGTTTGCTGAAGGGCGGCCCGATGCCGGTGGCCACGGCGCTGGAGTACGCGATCCAGATCGCCGGGGCGCTGGAGGCGGCGCACGCCGCCGGGCTCGTGCACCGGGACATCAAACCGGCCAACATCATGATCACGCGCGACGGGCGCGCGAAAGTGCTCGATTTCGGTCTCGCGAAGCTGATCGAGGCCTCACCGACCGACGCCACACGGACGGTGCACGGGACGCGAGCGGGCACGATCCTCGGCACTGCGGAGTACATGTCCCCTGAGCAGGCGCAGGGGCAGCCGGTCGATGGACGGTCGGACATCTTCTCGTTCGGCGCGGTTGTCTACGAGATGCTGGGGGGGCGGCGCCCGTTCGCGGGCACGTCCGATATCGACGTCATCACCGCGATCCTCCGCGATCAGCCGTCGCGGCTGCGGACCGTGCGCACGGAGATTCCCGCAACTCTTGAAGCGATCGTCGATCGGTGTCTCGAAAAGGATCCTGCGGCCAGGTATCCGGATGCGGGCGCGGTACGCGGCGCGCTCTCCGAGGTGCGTGCGACACTCGGCTGGCCAGCCGATGCCGCCTGGCGCCGCCCGGCGGTGGTAGCCCCCCTCGCGCTGCTGCTCCTGGCCGTCGCGGCCTTCGGTGTGTGGCAGACGGTCGAGGCGCGCCGCGGGAAATGGGCGCGCGAAGTGGCCGTCCCGGAAATCGAGCGGTTGCAGGTGACGGAGAGATCGCTCGACGCGCTGCCCCTCGTGGAGCAGACACGTCGCTATGCCCCCGAAGAGATCGCGCGGGTGCTCCAGTCGTGGTCTCGCTTCAGTCTCACGACCGAGCCCGAGGGTGCGCATGTTGAGATCCAGAACTATCTCGACGTCGACGGCCCATGGGTCGCGGCCGGCCCGTCGCCGGTGCGCGACTTTCTCCTCCCCTTCGGGCACTACCGGCTGCGCATCGTCAAGGCGGGCTTCGTGCCGCTGGAGGTCAGCAGTGCCTCATTCGGAGGGCCGGCGATCAGACTGACCCCTGTGCACGCGGCGCTGCCAGGCATGGTTGCCGTGCCTGGCGGCACCTACTCGGTGGGCATCACACGCGACGTGCCGCTGCCGGATTTCTGGATCGACCACCATGAGGTCACGAACGAGGCCTTCAAGACGTTCGTTGACGCCGGCGGCTACCGCGATCCGAGGTTCTGGAAGGAGCCGTTCCGAACGGGCGGGCAGGCGCAGACGTTCGAAGACGCGATGTCCCGATTCCGTGATTCCACCGGCCGCCCCGGCCCCTCGACATGGGAGCTCGAGAGCTTTCCAGACGGTCAGGCCGGTTACCCGGTGACCGGCATCAGCTGGTACGAGGCTGCGGCGTATGCAGAGTTTGTCGGCAAGAGCCTGCCGACGATTTTTCATTGGTACGCGGCGGCTGGCGCTGACAACGTCTTCTCCGATGTGCTGCTGCTCAGCAACTTCGACGGCAAGGGGACCGTCCGCGCGGGCGAGAGGCGCGGTCTCGGTCCGTGGGGAACGTTCGACATGGGGGGCAACGCGAAGGAGTGGTGCTCGAACGCCGCGGAAGGCGGGCTCCGGTACATCCTTGGCGGAGGCTGGAACGAGCCGAGCTACCGCTTCCGCGAATCGGAGGCGCGTGACCCATGGGAGCGCCGGTCCACCTTCGGCGTGAGGCTCGTCAAAAGCGCCGGAGCATCCACCCGGGCAGCCGAACCGGTGGCACAGATATACGGGGATCCGAAGACGCTCACCCCCGTCGCGGATAAGGAGTTCGAGATCTTCAAGCGCTTCTATTCCTACGACCGCACGCCGCTCAATGCGCGTGTCGATGCCGTGGACGACGGGTCGCCGCACTGGCGGCGGGAGACCGTCAGCTTCGATGCCGCGTACGGGGGAGAGCGCGTGCCCGCGTACCTCTTCCTCCCGAAGAACGCGAAGCCGCCGTACCAGACGGTCGTCCTGTTTCCCAACGCGTACGCGCGCGCGGCGTCGTCGAGCGCGTACCTCGATTACCTGACCTTCGAATTCATCATCCGCAGCGGCCGCGCGGTGCTCTACCCGGTTTATAAAGAGACATTCGAACGGGGCGGCGCGAAACCGGTGCCATTCCCGAGCGGCGTGCGCGACATGAATGTCGCGTGGGCGAAGGATTTTTTCCGCGCAGTCGACTATCTCGAAACGCGTCCGGATGTCGACAAGGCCAAGCTCGCGTACTACAGCCTCAGCATGGGGGCGTATTTCGGTCCGATCCCCATTTCGCTCGAGCCGCGGATCAAGGCAGCCGTGCTCGCTGCCGGCGGCCTGCGCTTCGGCTCCCCACCCGAGATCACGCCCACAAACTTCTCGCCGCGCGTGAAGGTCCCCGTCCTGGTCATCTTCGGACGGGATGACTTCTCCACGCCCCCCGACGCGCAGCAGCGTTACTTCGATCTCCTCGGCACCCCCCCGAGCACCGGAAGCTCGTGCAGCTCGAAGGAGGCCACGTGCCGAACGACATGCGAGCGCTGTTCCGCGAAACGCTCGACTGGTACGACAAGTACCTTGGCCCGGTTCGGTGAAATGCTCAGACCGCCTGCGCGCTGACGCTCTGGTGCAGCGGCTGCAGGTTGATCATCGTCTCGTTGAGCCCCGCCTTCCACCCCTCTGCGCTCGACGGATCTCTCGGCCAGAAGGCCTGGCGCAGCTGGAAGTGCGGGCTGACGGGGAACTCGCGCCGGTCGCCCGATGAAGTTGTGACGACCTGCCGTCCGCGGCCGCGATGATCCCGCGCCGCGTCGAGACAGTCGTACGCCTCGCGCAGCATGGCCTCCCACTCCGGCGCGCCGAGGGCGTGTAGCAACCGCGGCGAGCCGCCGATGAGTTTTTCCATGATGGGAGGATGCGCCTGCACCTGCCACGCGTCCCGGTGCCAGATCACTTCGACGCGGTGAGACTCCCTGACGTCTGCCCGGGTATCGAGGAGCCGCGGCTGCGCGAGCTCGTGTTCGATGAACCTGGCGACCGGCCATCCATCGTAGGCCATCCCCTCGAGGTTCACGCCCGCATAGGCCATCTGGCTGTGGTCGTCCCACTCGATCCAGGCGTTCCACTGCACGCCGGCTGTCCCGTCGCAGATCCCTTCCACCTGCAGGCTCGCGCTGCCAAAGCAGTTC
>DATLXE010000148.1:0-8136 GCA_035575795.1 Gemmatimonadaceae bacterium | reverse complement strand
CGAGCCCTGTCCGATCGACAGATTGAGAACTTCCGCATTGCTCCAGTTGCGGCCGAATCTCTTGTTGTAATAGTCGATCGCGTACGGCCAGATAGACCGGTTCTCCTCGGGGAGATCGATGCCGGAGCGCTCGCGGAAGGCCAGATTGATGCCGCCGGCAATCATGTTCTTGAGCCCGATCCGCAGACCGAGCTGGTAGAAGTACACATCGCAGGAGTGCTTTACCGCTCCGCGCAGCGGGAGCGACCCATGGCCCCGCTTCTCCCAGCACTTGAAGTATCGCCGGCCATACTGATATCCGCCGCTGCATGATACGGGCATGCGCTCATCGATCCTGACGACGCCGGCGTTCAGTCCGAGAATCGCAGTAGCCAGCTTGAACGTCGAGCCCGGCTCGTACCGACCCTGGATTACCTTGTTGACGAGGGGGCGGCGTTCGTCGGTGAGCAGCTCCTTGTAGTAATCCGCGGGGATCCCCCCGGTGAAGCGGTTGGGATCGAATGTAGGAGCGCTGTAGATCGCCAGGACCTGCCCAGTCTTCGGGTCGATCGCAATGGCTCCGCCCTGCAGTGAGTCGGCGAAGATCCCCGCCATGAACCGCTGCAGACCCATGTCGATGTTCGTGACCATCGGCGCGGCGCCGATCGGCAGAAGATCGGGACGCGGACCACCACCACGAACGGGCCGCCCGCGCGCGTCCACCTCGTCGAACCGCACACCCTCACGACCATGCAGCGTTTTCTCGTAAGACTTCTCGAGTCCGCCCTTTCCGATCTGCTGTCCCGGCTTGTAGCCCGCAAACTGCGGCAGGTTGAGCTCGGACTCGCTGATCTCACTCGTGTACCCGACGAACGACGCGACTGTGGGTCCGTCGGGGTAGTACCGCTTGGGTACGGACTGAATGATCAGGCGCGGGTAGTCGAGCCGGTGCTCCTCGAGTACGGAGATGACGTCGATCGAAGCGTCGGGCAGGATCACCGTTGGCCGCGTCGGCGCACGACGATAACGCCGGATCGCCTTGTTGATCTGATCGTCGGTCAGCTGCAGTGTCGGCGTCAGCGCGACGAGCGCGGTGCGCAGGCTGTCGACGTTGGCTGACGTGATCGAAACGGAATATCCAGGGAGGTTCTCCGCGATCACTTCGCCGTGGCGGTCGTAAATAATTCCGCGCGGTGCCGGCAGGGGAATCGGGCGCAGGCGGTTCTCTTCCGACTGCAGCTGGAACTGCTCGTTCTGCAGCACCTGCGTGCGGAAAAAGGCCGACGTCAGGAGCACGAACCCTATCGAAAGGGCAAGCGTGCTCCAGCGGGCGCGGCGGGCGACATCGTTCGGGTGAAAGCTCACGCGGTCGAAGGCTCGAGCAATGGGCGCATGATGAACAATAACAGGACGCCCACCGCCGCGGTGACCGCCGCCGAAAGGGGCGACCAAAGGAAGATCTGCTGGACAAGCTCGGCCCCGTGAACGCTCTGGGCCACCAGGAAGTAGATGACGTCGAACATCCACTTGCCGAGGAAGAAAAAGAACGCGTTGAGGACGATGTTATCGGCAAAGAACACCGCCTTCAGGTACGACGCGCTGAACCCGACCGCCGTCATCGCGAGGGCGCCAGCACCGAGGGCTTCGGGGGCGAGCGAGTCGGACACCAGACCAAGCGCGAAACCGATCAGTGCCGCATTTCCCGGCCTCACCCGAACGGACGCCATCAGCAGCCCGAGCAGGAGGAAGTCCATCGGCGCGCGCCATCCGAGGAGTGGCCGGAGCGTGTAGTGGAGAAGTATGAAGATGAGAAAAACGATAACGGCGCGAACGGCGCCGCCCATGCTCATCTCGGCCGCCTCGGCGTTACGGAAATCGAGTCTCTGGTGACCGTGGTGTCACGCGGCTCCGGCTCGGGCGGCGGCGGCTGCGTTACCGGCACCGGTGCCCGCGCGCCCGTGTCGGTCAGCACCCTTGGAGCCGGTCGCGGCACACGCGACGCCGCCGCGCGGGCACTGTCTCCCGTCGGGCCCAGGGGCGCGAGCGCGGCGCGGCGCGCGGCAGCCTCGGCGAGTGCCGATGCCTTGGCAGCCGAGTCGCCGGCGATGACGACGCGTTGCGCCGCCGAATCAGCCTGCGCTACGCTAGCCCACACTCCGTCGAGGCCCTTTGCCACCCGCTCGCGCCTGAGAACCAACACTGAGTAGACGTCGGCCGGATTCACCGCCGGCCGCAGCAGGTATGTACGCGCCCACGCTTCCGCCGTCTTGATCTCCTGGATCACCGTGCCGACCGGAATTCCGCGCGGCCACACACCGCCCCACCCCGAGCTCACAATGAGCGCACCAGGCTTGAGCGTCGCGCGAAACGGCACGCCGCGCAGCTCGATCATGTAGCCGCCGGTGGCGCTGGCGAGGTGCGACTGAGCGATGCCGAAGGCGGTCCCGTCGATGGACATCGCGCTGACGCGGAAATCAGGGTGCGTCCACAGCATCGCGTGGCTCATCGTCGGATCGACCCCGTCAACAACTCCCACAAGACCTTCCGGCGCGATGATGGGGCTGAGGCGGCTTATCCCCGCCTTCCCGCCGGCGCTCAGGATTATCGTCGTCTCGTCGCGGACGCCGCGCCCGTGCAGCGCTTCCGCGGGAATGAAGCCCCAGCGCAGTCGCGAGCCCAGTCCCATGATCTGGCGCAGGCGATCGTTCTCCGCCTCGACCGCTGTTACGCGGAGCGCCTTGAGGGTCAGCGTGTCAGTGTTGGCAGTCTTCTCGTCGACCAGCAGCATCGCGCGGCGGCTGAGCTCGGCGCGTTCCTGAAGGACGACGAGCGGCGCGAGGAAGGTCCTGCGCATCGTCGTCGAGACCGGGTCGCGCATTGCGTTCGGCAGCGCGCGGGCGAGGAGCGCCAGCACGAGGCAGGTGACGAGAATTATGAGATCAGTTCTTGGGTTGCTGCGTACGGCGCGAGCCACGTATTACCTCAGGTGGCGAGTACTGACCAGTACTTCGCCTCGTCATCGAGAATGCGTCCGGTGCCGCGCACCACGCAGGTGAGCGGGTCTTCGTCTACGTGAATTGGGAGGCCAGTTTCCTGCGAAAGCAGTACGTCGAGGCCACGAATGAGCGCGCCGCCGCCCGTCATTACGATGCCGCGGTCGACGATGTCGGCGGCAAGCTCGGGCGGAGTGATCTCGAGCGCGCGTCGAACCGCGTCGACGATCTGCTGAATCGGCTCCTGCACGGCTTCGCGGATCTCGGCCGAGCCGATGCGAACAGTCTTTGGAATGCCGGACACGAGATCCCTGCCCTTCACGTCCATCTCCCTCTCGTCGCCGACCGGCGCCGCCGATCCGATCTGAATCTTCACCTGCTCGGCCGTCGATTCACCGATGAGAAGGTTGTAGTTCTTGCGCATGAACTGGACGATCGCCGTGTCGAGCTCGTCGCCGCCGGTGCGGATCGACGTGTCGCTGACGATTCCGGAGAGCGCGATGACGGCGATCTCGGTCGTGCCGCCGCCGATGTCGATCACCATGTTGCCGGTCGGTGTTTCCACCGGCAGTCCAACGCCGATCGCTGCCGCCATCGGCTCAGCGACCATGAACACTTCCTTCGCGCCGGCGCCGAGCGCCGAGTCGCGCACGGCGCGCTTCTCCACCTCGGTGATGCCGGACGGAACGCAGACGATGACGCGCGGCTTCACCTTGAAGACGTGGTTCTCGATGATGAGCGCGAGGAAGTAGCGCAGCATTTTCTCGGTCACGTCGAAGTCGGCGATGACGCCGTCCTTCATCGGACGAACGGCAATGATGCCTTCAGGCGTGCGCCCGAGCATCCGTTTCGCCTCGAGGCCGACTCCCTTGATCTTCTTCGTCTCGCGGTCGAGCGCGACGACGGAGGGCTCGTTGAGCACGATTCCCTCACCCTTCACATAGATCAGAGTGTTGGCGGTGCCGAGGTCTACGGCAATCGCGTTTGCGGGGAAAAGGGCACCCGACTTGAAGAAAGGCCAGCGCATTATGTCAAATATGAATCAGGCGGTGTAAACGGCAAGCCGAATGCCTCTGCAACTGCTGCATAAGTCACCTGTCCGTCAGCGACGTTGAGTCCCTTCTTGAGTGCCGCGTTGTCCCTGAGCGCCTGCTTCCAACCCTTGTTGGCGAGCTGCATGGCGTAGGGGAACGTGGCGTTGGTGAGCGCGAGGGTCGAAGTGCGCGGAACCCCGCCCGGCATGTTCGCGACGCCGTAGTGAATGATACCGTCGACCACGTAAACCGGGTTCTCGTGCGTCGTCGCCTTGATGGTCTCGACGCAGCCGCCCTGGTCGATCGCGACATCGACGATCACTGCGCCGGGCTGCATTGTCTTCAGGTCTTCGCGGCGAATGAGCCGCGGCGCGATGGCGCCGGGAATCAGTACGGCGCCGACGACCAGGTCAGCCGTCTTGATCTGCTCGAGGATGTTGTGGCGGTTCGAGTAGATGAGGGTGACGTTGGCCGGCATCACGTCGGACAGGTAGCGCAGGCGCTCCAGCGACAGGTCGAGAACCGTGACCTTCGCTCCGAGACCGGCCGCCATCTTCGCCGCATTGATGCCGACGATGCCGCCGCCGAGGATGACGACCTTCGCCGGCGCGACTCCGGGGACGCCGCCGAGCAGCACGCCGCGTCCGCCGTAGAGTTTCTCGAGGTACTTGGCGCCTTCCTGCACCGCCATCCTTCCCGCGACTTCGGACATCGGCGTCAACAGGGGAAGCTCCCGCGTCGGCAGCTCGACCGTTTCGTAGGCGATGCAGATTGCCCGGCTCTTCATGTGCGCTTCAGTAAGCTTTTTGTCAGCCGCGAAGTGAAAGTAGGTGAAGATTGCCTGCCCCTCGCGCATGCGCGGCCACTCGGGCGCAATCGGCTCCTTTACCTTCATGATCATGTCGGCTTCCTTCCAGACGGTCTCGACGCTGGCGCCGACCTTCGCACCCACCGCCTCGTAAACCTCATCGAGAAATCCACTTCCCTCGCCCGCTCCCTTTTCGATCATCACGCTGTGACCGGCCGCGACGAGCGCCTCGGCGCCAGCCGGCACCAGTGCGATCCTGTTCTCGTTTGTCTTGATCTCTTTCGGTACGCCGATCTTCATGTTTCGGTATTGCCGTTATGAGTTTGAATTACGCCTGTGCAGCGGCCTGCGGGCCGAGGCTGACCAGTGTCTGCCGCGCCGGCGCAAAGAAATCGCGGCACACCGCCGAGACGGTATCGCCATCGATCGCATCCACCAGCGCGAGCACTTCATCGAGCGTCCGGAACGGTTCTCCGTACAGCTCGACTCCAGCCGCCCGGTACATCCGTGAAGAAGGACTCTCCAGAGACAGTGTAATCTGCCCTTTTAGCTGGCTTTTACCAGCGGCAAGCTCTTCTTCGGACAGGCCAGCCGCGGCGAGCTTCTCCATCTCTTCGTTGATCGTCGCGACTGCCTCGCGCGCCGTTTCCGGCGTCGTCCCGACGTAAACGCCGTGCATGCCGGCGTCCTCGTGGAACGACTGGAACGCGTAAACGGTGTAGGCGAGCGCCATCTCTTCGCGAATGCGCTGAAAGAGCCGCGAGCTCATCCCGCCCCCGAACAGCATGCCGACGAGCGACATCGCGTAGCGCCGCGGATCGCCGTGCGCGAAGGCGACGCTGCCGATGACGACGTGAGTCTGCATTGTATCCCGTTCGACGTGCACGGCGGCGGGCTGTTGCACGAAGGGCGCCGGGGAGACAAGCCGCGGCAGGGATCCAGCGGGGACTTCAGCCCAGCCCGCGCTGGTGAGCGTATCGAGCAACGCGTCGTGCTCGACGTTCCCACCCGCCGCGACGACGATCTGGTCGGGATGGTAGGCGCGCTGGTGCAGGTCACGCAGGTCTTTCGTGCCGAGTGCCGCGACCGATTCGCGCGTGCCGAGTATCGAGTAGCCGTAGGGGTGTGCACCCCAGAGCTCGGCGTTGTGCAGCTCGAAGACAAGATCATCGGGCGTGTCATCGACGGTGTTGATCTCCTCGAGCACGACCTTCTTCTCGAGCTCGAGGTCCGACGCGCGGAGCGCCGGACGAAAGATCAGGTCGGCGAGAACTTCAGCTGCCTGCGGCAGGTGCTCATCGAGCACGCGCGCCTGATAGGCAGTGTGCTCGCGCGCGGTGTACGCATCGAGTGATCCGCCAAGCGTTTCCAGCGCGAGCGCCAGCTCTCTGGCACTGCGCGTTGCGGTGCCCTTGAACACCATGTGCTCGAGCATGTGCGAGACGCCCATCGTTTCCGGACTTTCGTGCAGCGAAGCGGCGCGTACCCAGGCCCCCAAAGCGACCGACCGTACTCCCGGCATGTTCTCCGACAGTACGGTCAGTCCGTTCGGGAGAACGGTGCGGCGCAGCTCGGTATCAGCCAACGGCGCGGCGAGGCTCACTCGCGCGAGCGCCCGCCTCCACTGCCTCCGCGCGACGCGCCACTGCGGGGCCGGCGCGGGCGATCACCACGGTCGGGGCGCGGTCCGCGATCGGACTTTTCGCCCTCTTCTCCGCCGTCGGCTTGTGCGGCAACTGGTTCGCCACCCGGTGCGCCCTCAGACGATGAGCCGGACGACGGACGTCCTTCGCCGCTGCCACCATTTCCGCCACCACTGCCGCCACCCGACTGCTCGCCTTCCGGCTTCGGGGTCAGCGCCTTCATCGAGAGGCGAAGCCTGCCGCGCTCGTCGCGCTCCAGCAGCTTGACCTTCACGCGGTCGCCCTTCTTGACCACGTCTTCCGTCTTCTCAGTGCGGCCGTGCTTGAGCTCGGAGATGTGAACGAGTCCTTCCGTGCCCGGCATGATCTCGACGAACGCGCCGAACGCGGTCGTGCTTTTGACCATGCCCTCGTACGTGTCTCCAATGATCGGCTCGGCGGTCAGCGCCTGGATCATCTGGCGCGCGCGCTCCATCGCCTCGCCGCCGACGGCGGCAATCGTTACGAGTCCGGTGTCGTCAACCGTAAGCTCGGCGCCGGTTTCGTCCTGAATGCCGCGAATCGTCTTGCCCTTCGGTCCGATCAGGTCGCCGATCTTCTCGGGGTTGATCATCATCGTCACGATGCGCGGCGCGTAAGCCGACAGGTCGCCACGCGGCGCCGAGAGTGACTTGGCCATCTCCTTGAGGATGTGCAGCCGTCCGTCCTTGGCCTGCGCCAACGCTTCCTTCACGATCGAGAGATCGAGGCCCTGGATCTTGATGTCCATCTGAATGGACGTGATGCCGGCTTCGGTTCCCGCGACCTTGAAGTCCATGTCGCCGAGGTGGTCTTCGGTGCCAAGGATGTCGGTGAGGATTGCGTACTTCGATCCTTCCTTGATCAGGCCCATCGCCACGCCGGCGACTGCCGAGCGGAGCGGAACGCCAGCGTCGAACAGCGCGAGCGAGCCGCCGCAGACGGAGGCCATCGACGACGATCCGTTCGACTCGAGGATGTCGGAGACGATGCGGATCGTGTACGGGAACTCCTCGAACGCCGGCAGCACGCCCTGCAGCGCACGCTCGGCCAGGTTTCCATGTCCGATCTCGCGGCGGCTGGTGCCGCGCATCGGGCGGACTTCACCCGTCGAAAAGGGCGGGAAATTGTAGTGCAGCATGAACGACTTCGTGGTCTCGCCGGCATCGTCGATGCTGTCGAGGCGTTGGACGTCGTTCGCGGTACCGAGCGTAATTGCGACCAGTGCCTGCGTCTGGCCGCGCGTGAAGAGCGCTGAGCCGTGGGCGCGGGGGAGCACCTTCGTATCGATGGTGATTTCGCGCACTTCGTTGGTGGCGCGTCCGTCGACGCGCTTGTTGCTGTCGAGGACCTGCGCGCGGAGCACGTTGTACTCGACCTCTCCAACGAGGCTATTCAGCTCCTTTGCATTGTCGGGGAACTCGACGAGCAGCTGTGCCTCGGCTTCCTTCATTACTTGCTCGACGGCCTTGACCCGGGTCTGCTTGTCCTTCTGGTTGATCGCGTCGGTGATACGGCCCTTTGCCAATGCATCGACGCGCGCTTTCAACGGCGCAGCAGTCTCCGCTTTCTTCCACTGCATCTTCGTCTCGCGCTTCTCGCCCAGCATTTCTTCCTGGATTGCGATCAGCTCCTTGATGCCGCGGTGACCGACGGTCAGC
>DATLXE010000147.1:0-45853 GCA_035575795.1 Gemmatimonadaceae bacterium | reverse complement strand
CTTCTCCCGCACTTTCGTGTCAGAACGGACACAGTGTCACAAGGATTCCGTTATTACTGCAACGAATCACTACAACCACACCGGAATACACATGGGACGCAAACCGACAGATCTCGGTCCTGACGCTGACGACCGCATTATGGCCCTCATGTCCCGGGGTGCATCGCCTGTGAAGGTCCACGAGGCGCTCCGGGCTGCCGGATTGCCAGAGATCGGGGTGCGTACTGTCGCCCGTAGGATGGCCGCGCTGCGTCCTGAGGTACATGCGGGGCGGAGACCGGCCGTCAGCCCCGTGGCGACCCCGCCAGAGGGCGAGAAGGGGCCTCCGCTGCCATCTACCCCGGACGAGATCCCGGCTGACGCCTCGATGGCCATCCTTGAACACTATCGGCGCCTCGCTCGGGCCTCGATCGACGCGGCCTCGGACGAGGGTGACCTGAAGCTCGTAGCCCAGTTGATCAACATGGCCGGCGCGCTCGAGGATCGCATTAAGGCGCGGACTCCACGGCCGGTGGAGGACCCGAACGATGCTCCGGATATGCGGGCGCTCGGCGGTGAGGTGATGGAGCGGATGTTGAAAGCGGTCGACCTTGTGACGGAGGAGATGTGATCCGCGCCCTCCTCGACCCCTCCCCCGACATGCAGATCGCGAAGCGCCTCGTGGACCGCTACGGCGTAGATGGCGCCCGCACGATGGTACGCACCCTTTGCGCCGGCATGTCCAACGTGGAGAAGTCGGCCCTCGCGATGCACTGGCCGTTCTGGGCACGGCCGAAGCAGATACCGCCAGCCGAGTGGCGATCGTGGGGCAACCTCACATCGAGGGGGTGGGGCAAGAGCTTGACCTGCGCGAAGCTCATCACGAGTGAGATCCAGGCAGGCCGCGCTCGCACGCTGATCATGAGCGCGCAGAACCTGACGAAGACCGAGGCGGTACAGGTCGAGGGCCTGATAGCCGCCGCTCCGCCATGGTTCCGCCCGACGTACCGCGCTAGCTCGTTCGTGCTCGAGTGGCCTAATGGTGCGCGGGCGTTCGCGTACACGCCGGAGGTACCGGAGACCATCCGCAGTGAGAACGCCGACCTAGCATGGCTCTCGGAGCTCCAGAGCTGGCCTAAAGCGACGCGCGAGGAGGCGTACTCCAACTTCGTCTTTGCGACGCGTGTGCGCGGAGCCCGGACGTTGTGGGATGCAACACCGAAGAAGGCTCACCCCATTTTGAAGCGCCTTCTCGCTCGAGCCGAGAAGAACCCCACGAAGCACTTCGTCGTACGCGGGTCCATCTTCGAAAATCCTCACATCGAACGCGCGGCTCTTGAGGACATGCTCGAGGAGTACGGCGACACGCAGAAGGGAAAGGAAGAACTGCTCGGCGAGATGCTTGGCGATGAGGATGCGATCTTCCGTCAGGCGTGGTTCGACAAGTCCCGGCGTGGGTTGCCCGATCGGTTGAAGCGTCGAGCTCGGTTCATCGATCCGGCGATCACATCCGACCCAAGACACTCTGACTCGACGGGCATCGTCGACATGGGGCTAGGCCTCGACGACCAGGTCTACGTTCTCGCGAACGAGTCCGGGAAGCACCGCGCTGAGACATGGGCGCAAGCGGCGGTTGACGCGTACGTACGGCAGGACATGGATCTGCTTTGGGTCGAGACGAATCGAGGAGGCGATTCGCACGCCGCGCTTCTCCGCGTCGTCGCTCGAGCGAAGGGGTTAGAGCTTCGCGAGCTTACGAAGGACGAAGCGCCAGTGCGTCGGCCGGGTATCGTCAACTTTCGGGGCGTGAACACGAAGCGTCAGAAGGCGGCACGCGCCGAGGGGGCGGCGGCGTTGTGTGAGAAGGGCCGCGTGACGTTCCTCGTCGGCGCGCTTGGCGATCTCGAGGAGCACCTGTGTTCGTTTGACGGCAGCGAGGGCAGCGCAGACGACGATATCGACGCGTTCGTGCATGGGTGCCACGAGCTCGCTGGCCTGGCCTCGGACAAGCAGGACGCGGGGGCGGCGTTCGTGGGCCTCACGGAGGTAGCCGCCCAAGTCACGAACGTCACGCGCGCACCGGGTAACCTCGCTTCGCTCCTCGGCGGTCTCGGCGGCGGGGGACGGATCTAGGATAGGAACGAAACATGAAAGACGCAGTCATTCAGGGTCGCACCGTGGTTATCGGCGTAACGCACGACTTCACCGAGCAGCAGTTTGCAACGCTGAAGAACATTGCCGACGCAGGTGGGACCACCGTTACACGCGTTGTGCGAGCCCTTGCGGCACTGGGTTGGGAAGCGTGGGGTGCGGGCGCCGAGGGTGCAATGGATCTTCTCTACGAGACCGCCGCCGCTGAAGGTGCAGAACTTGCGACGGAACTTTTCGACGCCATTTTCGACTGGGGGGAGTGGACGCGACCAGCTACGTTTGATGGATTCATGCGGGAGGCGGTTGCAAACCTGTCTGACTACGTTACCGACTCGGACAAGGAGATCCTGATTGCCGTCGCGCGAGAGTGTGTCGCAGGGAGGGGCGCCGCCGCCCGGCTGAAAGCGACTCCGCTACTTGATGCCTGCTGGGGGGTCAAAACCTGGGACGTGGGAGTCAATGGATGGCGTGACGAGTAGAGAACGCGGCCCGGGCATACCGCCCGGGCCTCGTGACTCAGCGATGGGGAGGGCTGGACTTGCGCACCGGGACTTCTGCCGCCGGGTAGGCGGACGCCCTCTTACCCGACTTGAGCCGGACGGCGATCACGCCAAGGCCTCCGGACCTGAACCGCGTAGCCTCGGCTTCCGCTTCGTCCTGTGTGGCGTAATCGCCATGCTGAACTGCGCCGTCGATCGTGATTTCGAATCGTTGCATGATGGTTGTACCTCCTTTGTGTTGCGTAATGCGGGACTCAGCGCACGCTGCGGAGCGCGGCGCTTGGTGGCGTCTCCGCTGGCGGCACAACTGCAGCGGGAACGGGCGGCATTTCCGGCAGCGTGGGCGGATCGACGTCGTACGTCTTGGCGAGCTCGTCGACGTACTTCTGATCCACCACAAATCCGCCATCGCGTGCTGCCTGGAGGTCCAAGAAAAAGGACGTTCGGCGCGCGATGACGGCCGAGCGGTCTGCTTCTGCGTCGGCGTCTGGGATCATGTAGCGGCGCGTAGGGGCCAGATCGCTGGAGCCCCAGTTGATCGCAGTCCACACCTCGATACTGCCCGTGAATAGCCCGCGCTCGATCGCGCCAAGGTCGCTCTGGACCAGCGTATTAGCCACGCCCATTAAAGCTCCGATGTCGACGCCAGGCGCGCCGCCGTTCGTGCCTAGCGTGCCGTCTTGGCCGAGGTAGATTCTAGCCGCGGATTTGTCCGCGCTCTCGACCAGGGTTGTCCAGATCTGCCAGGCCGTACTGTTGTTTGTGAGGAAGTCAACCTTGCTACCGGCGGGCCGAATCCCTGCCGGCGCGTCGTCCGTCACGATCGAACGAAGCAGCGTAGCCATCGCAGTGGCCTCGGGCGTAAGGCCGTTCGCGTCCTGTAGAGCGACACCCTCGGGCATCTCTCCGACGACCTTCGCGGAGCCGTGCGCTACGGAGCTTTTTGCCCAGTCCCGGAGCGCGAACGCCCTGCGAGCCCAAACGAGCGCAGCGGGAAGTACCGCAGCCTCTTGCTTGAACGGCTCGTGCTCGTGCGTCGAGAAGATGATCCATCGCCCGTCGCCGTGCGTGATCTCCTCCTCCTCGGTTGAGTACGACGCGCGCTCGTCCGTCGCGGAGCCGACGCGCGTGACGTAGCACTGCTTCGACGAGTTCCACTTCACGTGCTCGATCGGCCAGTAGTGAACCTGGATGTCCACGCGCGTGCCGTCATCTCGTGGCGTGAGCACGTTCGTGGCGAACGCTACGCCGTGGTCCACAAGACAGCCGTTGATGTCGGCCAGCGTCTCGACGGACACGCCAACACCCTTAGCTCCGAAGATGGCTTCCGCCTCGCTTGCGACGCCTTTGCCTCGAGCGCCCTTGACGGGGACGATCTCCACCTCGATGCATCGCTGAGGCGCGAGACGGTTCGACCGCGCGACGTAGAGGGCATCGTCGGTGCGCATCGATGCCGCGAGCCGCACGGGGCGCGCGAAGGATCCGCGCATCTGATCGTCACGCGCAGCCATGATGTCTGGCAGCGACCATGAGTAGGCCATGGACGTCTCTGCCGGTGGACGTAGGGCGGACTGCAGGCGCGTCGAGTCAAACTCGGAAGAGGATCGGATCTTCTTGGCCCGCTTCGAGACCGCCCCCACTACAGCGTCCTCGCTAGAGACATGCGCTCTAGTATGTTTGATGCTCCGCTCTATGAGGATTGTTTTGAACGCCTGATCCAGCGTAGGTGTTGGAGGATCTCCGCTCGGTAGCGCCTGTAGTATGCGAAGTTATAATCCGCCATATAGCAGCGCCGGCAGCGCCCTCTCAGCCTGGCCGGCTGCCCGCACCCCTTCCGCGAACACACGCTCATGGATGCCACACATACCATGTACGTGTTCAAAACTCTTTGCGCATACATGGCGGACTCAATCAGAGTTCTCGCCAGTGGTCCGGCCCGCAACCCACGTCATGACTCACGGCCTCACGCGGCGCGAACGCGCGACGAGGCTGTCCATCGTCGTGACAGGGGACGAGCCGCCTACTGAGTTTCGCATCTTCACCTCCGGCGTTGTCGAGTCGACGAAGGGGGACGTGACGTTCGACGCCGACGCGGCGAAGTCGGTCATGGCCGAGTACGCGGAGCACGCGATCGATCTGATGATCGATTACGACCACGCGTCACTGGCCTACGCGTCCCTCGACCCCGCGCAGGCAGGTAAAGCCGCCGGTTGGTTCAATCTCGAGGTCCGTGGCGGCGAGCTCTGGGCCGTCAACGTTCGCTGGACCCCGCCTGCTGCCGACGCGCTCCGCCGCAAGGAATGGCGGTTCATGAGTCCGGCATTCAACACCGACAAAGAAGGCCGGGTGACCAGCCTTCTTAACGTCGCGATCACGAATCTGCCGGCCACCCGCCGGCTCGAGCCGCTCATGGCGGCATCCATCAAAGCGCTGTCAGGAGCCGGAATGCTGTCACCCGAGACCATCAAAGAAGCGCTGGACGCACTCATCGCCGGAGACGAGGCGAAGTGCATGGAGCTCCTCAAGGGCATCGTCACTGAGGCCGCGTCCGGCGAGCCCGCCGATGCCGAGGAGCCCGCCGCGGACCCCGAGGCCGTCCTAGCCGCCGAGCCCGGCGACAAGCCCGAGGAGGTGGTCGCGGCGCTGTCTGCGGTGACTAGCCTTTCGGGCAAGTCGCTCGTCTCGTCGGTCGCCGAGATCCGGCAGTGGCACGCGTCGCACGTCGAACTAGCCACGGAGCGGAAGAAGCTCGCCGATCGCGAAGCGGTCCTCGAGTCGGCCGAGCGCCGAAAGCTCTGCGTCGAGCTCGTCACGCAGGCAGGCCGAGCGCCGGCCGCGGTCTGGTCGGACGCGAAGTCTACGGGCCCGAAGAAGTACCTGTCCGCGATGCCGATCGCCGACTTCCGCGAGTACGTCTCGGATGCGATCAAGTCGCACGGCGGCAAGTCGGCGGCGCCCAAGGTGCCTACGACGACCACGCTCAGCGTCGAAGGACTGCGCCACGACGAGCTTGCCAACTGCAAGGCCATCGGGGCGGACCCGGCTGTTTACGCACAACTCAAAGCCGCGCGTAGCGGCAAGGCGTGAGGATCTGATCAATGGCAAACTCCACTGTCGGCCGCGGAATGAACAAGGTCGGCTATGAAGGCCGCGATGTCTTCCTAGGCGTGAAAGCAGCGGCGAAGATTTTCGCTGGCACGATGGTCGCTCAGATCGCCGGCGCGTGCGTCGCCGGTACGACGGCCACGGCCGGCCCGTGCATCGGCGTAGCGCAGCACGATATGGACGCGACAGGCGCGGCGGATCTCGTCAAGCGCGTCGCGCTCGAGTTCGATCGCGTCTACGCGTTTGACAACTCGGTCACCGACGCGTGCAGCGAAACCCTCGCGTTCGACACGGCGGTCTTCATGGAAGACGATCACACGATCTCGAGGACCAACGGCGGTGTGGCTGCGCGCCAGTACGCCGGCAGGTTCCGCGGCATGGAGCCTAACGGCACCGTGCGCGTCTACATCGCCGCATCCAACGCAACCTGAAAAGAGAATCTAGATGACGAATCCCCTCTATTCGGTTGAGCGGTTCCCCCTCTTCCCGTCCACGGCGCTGGCCTTCGAGGCATTCGACGAGCGCTACCTGATGGCGCTCACCAAGCCTTCCCAGGATTACTCATGGGTCGGCCTTGGCGAGCAGATCCCCACTGACCACGCAATCCTTCGCTTCCCGCTCGCCACGTACTTCGCGGAGTACATGCAGACGCAGGGCGAGAATCGGACGAACACGCCGATCGGAAACAAGTTCTTCGAGGTCAAGTCCGAGGAGTTTGACACAGGGATTGAGGAGTATCTCTATAAGCTCCAGAAGGACCCGATCGCAGCGCGGCGATGGGCGCTGTTCGCCGAGACCCTTCCTGGTCGGCAGGAGCGCTTCGTGTCGAAGCAGCTCGCGCTACTTCTCGAGGCGGGCAAGACGACGATCGGCCTCGACGGCGTAAACTTCTTCTCCTCCGCTCACCCCGGCGATTACGTCGGCGGCAGCGGCAGCAGCGGGACGTTCAGCAACTACCAGTCTACGGCGAAGAGCGTTCTGGTGCTGCAGAACATCCTAGACGAGGCCGCGGCGATGGCATCGGTCCTCGACTCCTCGGGCGCACCGGCCGGCGTCGAGCCGGACACCATCATGGTGCCGCTGTCAAAGGGCATCTCGCTATCGTCTCTGCTCGCTCAGCAGAGCGTACTGCGCACGGACGGAACTTCCTTCGGTGTGGTCCCCAATCCGATCGCAGGTCACTTCAAGGTCGTCGTCAATCCCAGCCTGACGGACCCTGATGACTGGTTCCTGCTCGATTCGCGGGCCGCATCGCGGTTCGGTATCACGCCCTGGATCGTGATGACGGAGAACGTCTCTACGGATCTCGGCCTCCGCAAGTTCGATGAGAACAGCGACTTCTTCAAGAACCACTCGCGGATCAAGATTAGCTCCCACCTCTGGAAGGGCTTCACCCTGGCATTCCCCCAAACCATTCGACTCGTGAACGGAGCCTGATCATGAAGTTTGAGATCGTGATCGAAGGCAAAGCCGTCGAAACCATCGAGGGCGAGAACGACGAGGCCGCGTGCGTCGAGGCCGCGCGCCGTCGCACCGGACCATGGGAGCGCATCGTTGTGCGACCTGTCGGTCCGCAGCCGGAGCCTGCGAAGCCAGACGCCGTTCTCACCGCACCGTTCGCGCAGCCTCTGACTCCGTCGCAGCCGCCGCAGTCCCCGCGCAAGTAACCCGCCTCCTCCCAGCTCGTGATGTCGCCACAGCTCGCCCCGGAAACGGGCGCGGGCATGTGGTCGTGTGGCGACCGCGAACCTATACTGCTCACGTAGCGACGTGAACCAGCGGCTTCCGCTCGGTTCGATCACGTCGTCTGCGGGCATAGCGGCGAGCTCGCTGCAGGGTTCCGACGCCATCACGTACGACGGCCACGGGCTCGAGACTGGCGACCCGGTGACGGTGCGCGCGCTCGAGGGCGGATCGCTCTCGGCGCCGCTCGTTGAGGGCACCATCTACTACGCGATCCGTCTCAGCGGAGCCCGGTTCAAGCTGTCTGCAGCGCTTGGCGGTCTGCCTTTGGATCTCACGACGGACGCAGTGTCCATGTTCGTGGTCCGGGAGCCGTCGTTCGACCAGCAGATCGAGTTCTACTCTCGCTGGGCGGACGCGTTCCTGCCCGCGCACCTCGTGCCGTTGACGGAGCCGATCCACCCGTTCGTGCGAGGCATCGTCGCGGACCTTGCGGCAAAGCGAATGCTGAACATCGCTGGCCAGGAGTCGGCGATCCTCACTGAGACGGAGCTAGCCAGCAAGGCGCAGCTTGAGCGGTTCGTAAAGGGCCTCTCGCTCCGAGGCGCGCCCGCTACGGCGAGCTCTAACATGGCTGTCACGACGTCGCTTAGCGCGACCACCGACTCGCGCGGGTGGGGATCGGGGACGATCCCATGAGTAACGCTATCGCCCTAGCGTCCATGAAGGACTTTGCCGCGAAGCTTCGCGACCTGCCCACCGTGGTGGCCATCAAGGTCGCGACGGCCGCTGCGCCGATCTTGACGGAGATGCTCCGCGAGACGTTCGAGGCATCCTCGGACGCGTACGGCAACGCCTGGGCGCCGGGTGCCGAAGGGCAGATCGTCAAGCTGCAGAAGTCTGGCGCGACAGCGAAGACGGTTCGATTCGTTGCCACCGGGACGAAGCTCCGCGTCGCGCTCGGGACGTCCTACATCAAGTACCACCTGGGGAAGCGCCCCATCACTCCGCGTAACGGTGAGCTGCCGGTGAAGTACGGGCAGGCGCTCGCGGACGTGACGCAGAAGATCGCGACGGAGGCGCTCGCGTCATGATCCACGAGATCGGCCGAGAGCTCGAGGCGCTTCTCCGCGTGCAGGGCTGCCCCTTCCAGGTCGTGGATGGGGAGGCGTTCAAGCGCACGACGTGGACCAGCGGCGTCATCGTCATCGACGAGACGGGCGACACGTACGGCCCGCCGCGATCGCAGAGCATCAATCCTAAGCGGCACTTTGAGTGCACGACTGGCGTCAAGCTCACGGTGTACGGCAAGTCTTCGAAGCCTGGTGCGGTCGAGTTTGAGCATAAGCGCGTAGCCCGTCGCGCCGCAGACATGGTGCTCGTCGCGCTTCGTGAGATCCGCGCAGCACGCAGGATCGGCCTCGCGGTCGGCGCCGGCTCCTTCGTAGACATCGAAGACCTGGCCGCCAGTGAAGCGAAGGGCGGCGCAGTTTACCAACTCGCGGTATCGCTCTCGCGCGGCGTCGAAGGCCGCACGTGGGCCGGCGCCATGGCCGCAGAGGCGGGCGCTGGTCTCGGCATCGCGGCCGTGGCGAACACGACCATGGTTGCGCAGGAAGACGACAACAACCCCAACACCATCGCGGCCCCGGCCGTGGTCGCGTGCGGAGCATAACGATCCATGGCGAGCCTCCCCTCAGCAACGGTAACCGTATCTGCGGAGGCCGGGCCCTCGGCGGGCGGCACCGGCTACATCGCAGTCTTCGGCTGCGTCGGTACGAGCGCCGATATCACCCCGCGCGTCTTCACGAGCGCTAAGTCTCTCATCGCGCAGCACGGCTACTCTCAGGCCGTCGACTACGCCGCGCTCCACATCGAGGCGACGCGGAAGCCGGTTCTGTTCATCGGCCTCCCCGTGGTCACGGCCGGCACGGCAACAGCGGTCGTCGCGACTGGTGCGGGCACGAGCGTAGTCACTGTCACCCCGGGCGTGGCTGGTTACCTCGACGAGGTCAACGCGGTAATCAAGGTAATTACAGGCGGGACGGTCGGCACGAACGGGATCGTCATCAGCGTCTCGATGGATGGCGGCACGACGGAGAAGCTCGTGCGCCTCGGCACGGCGACCACCTACGCGGTGCCGTACCTGGGGATCGTGATCACGTTTGGAATCGGCACCCTCCTCGCGGGCGGCAAGTACACCTTCTCCACGACGGCCCCGATGTGGGACTCCGCTGGACTCACTGCGGCTCGCCTCGCCCTCGCGGCGCAGCAGAAGCCCACGCGATCGTGGATGGTCGTGGGCGACATCGCGACATCGACTGTCGCCGGCTACGTGACTACGGCGGTCAACGCGTACGAGACGAGTAACAAGCGCTTCGCGCTGGCACGCGTGAACGTTCGAGACCGTCTGACGACAGAGACCATGTCCGCGTGGGTGTCCGCGATGGACGCCGCGTTTGCTACCGTCGACTCGCAAAAGCGTATCGACATCGGCCTAGGCCGGCTCCGCAAACTGTCGCCTATCACCGGCTGGGAGCTCCGCCGGCCGGTCGCCTGGGCCGCGTCGATCCGCGAGTATCAGAAGGACATCCACATCACTACGTGGCGCGTCGACGACGGCCCGCTGGACGGGTGGAGCGCCGAGGACGCGAGCGGCAACGTCGTCGAGTACGACGAGCGATCAGTGGGCGGAGGCCTCGCCGGACGGTTCACCGTCGCGACGACGCTCGACAACGGACCTAACGGCTCCTTCATCGCGACGAGCCTGACGCGTGACGTTGAGGGATCGCTCCTCTCGTACACGCACAACATGCACGTCGCGAACCTCTGTTGCACCGTCGTGCAGCAGGTCACCAATCGCTTCATCGGGCAGACGCCTCCGCTCAACAGTGACGGCACGATGCGAGCGGATGCGCGGAGCAAGCTGGAGTCGCGCGTCAACACCGCTCTGGCCCGCGCGCTGCTCAGTGAGTTTGTGCCCGGTGAGGGTGCACGCGCGTCTCTGGCCGTGTGGACGATGAGCACGAGCGACGTTCTCAACGTCGTAGGTGCCACCGTCACAGGCGCAGCGAAGCTTGAGGTCAACGGTACGATTGTGTCGGTTATCACCAACGTGAGGGTGAGCTAATGCCCAATCTTTCTCAGCCAAATGTCAACGGGGATGTCTGCTCGTGGGCCGACATCGGCGTCTCGATCGATGTGCCTGACGGCGCGGAGTTTCCCATCTTCGACTTCGAGGCTCTCAAGTGGAGCGACAAGGTGGAGGTGGGCGAGCAGCGCGGCGCCAGCGGCGGCAGAGTCATGGGCACCACGGCCGGCAGCCTCTCGACCGAGGCGAGTATCACCTTCACGCGAGCGGGTGCAACGCAGCTAATTGAGGCGCTCGAGGTTGCGGCGATCACGCTCGACGCCGTTCGCGGCGACGTGGTGGCCATCGCAGGCGTTCGGTTCAACATCCTAGTCCAGCACACGCCGCTGGGCACGGATCGTATCTACGCGGCGAAGCTAGTCGGCTGCCGGTTCCTCGGTCGCTCGCACGACTACAAGCAAGGCAACGAAGCCGACATGGTAGAGGTGCCGCTCAATCCCCTGTGGGCTGCGGAGAAGTCTGCGTCGGGTAACTGGATCGTCCTCCGATGAGCGACGAGACGAAGACGACGGCTGAAGAGGCTATCGCGGCGATCGAGAAGAAGCGCGGCGAACGCAAGGCGAAGATCGCCGAGGCGCGAGCCGCGCAGTACGCGATCGACCTCGCGGCACTGAACGACCTGGAAGTGGAGCACGGTGACGGCAGTATCGTCGCGCTCGAGGTGGGAGGATTCATCGAAGGCCTGCCGACTCTCGTGGTTATCAAGAGCCCTGGCGGCACGAGCGCATACACCCGCTACAAGAGCGACGTACGTAAGGCTGGCAAGAACGCCGAAATGATCGGCGCCGCGCAGGAGCAACTCGGCCGATCGGTCATCGTGTACCCGTCGGAAGACGAGACGAAAAGGGCCATGACGAAGGCCTTCCCTGGGCTCGACATCTCGGCCGGTGTGCGCGCGGTGAAGTTCGTGGAGCTCGAGGCCGCGGACGAAAAAAAAGGCTGATCGAGAGAACCGATGATGCCATCAAGGCCCCGTCCGTTCTCGGTGACTGCTTCATGGCGTGGTCTCGCGGTGGTCTCGACGAGGACGAACGGGACGCCAAGGTTTTCGCGAACGTCGTGGGTGAGATCCTGATTCGGGTGCGAATGGCTCTGTTGCCGAAAAAGTGAGGTGCTCCGGTGGCTGGCGAGGGAACAGAGTTCACTATCGACCTAGGTGTTAGCGGTGCCAGCGCCGCCGCTGCCGCTGCCAACTCCGTTGGAGTCCTGAGCGCCGCACTGGAGGCCGCAGAGAAAGCCTCGTCAGCCGCGTCTGAGGCGCTGAAGGCGGGCGAGGCGGCGTACAAGGCCGCGGAGTCGGGAGCCTCGCGTGCCGCTCTGGCGGTGGAGAGGATCGGCCTCGCGGCGGACGCGCAGCGGGGGAAGCTCGCGAAGGCGCTCGAGGTGGGCGACGTCGGCGGCGCCGACAGAGCTGCGGCGAAGCTAGCGAACCTGACTCAGCGGCAGGTCGAGGCTACGGCTAAGGCCACATCGACGGCTGCAGCCATGAACGCCGCAGCCGTGGCCCTTGACCACCTGAAGGCGTCGGCGACCGGCGCCGCGACGTCTCAGGCCAACGTGTCCAAGGCGCTCGAGCAGTCCAAGGCGAAGGCCGCATCCGCAACGAAGGCGCTACAGGCAGCCGCCAAGCCCGTCAACGCAGGCGAGGCAGCAGGTGCACTAGGTAAGCTTGGCGGCCCGCTAGGGTCGATCGGTCAAAAGGCGTTCGACGCTGCCGACGCGTTCAAGAAAATGGGCTCGTCCCTTGGGAGCGCCGGTCCCTACGTCGCGGCCGCAGTGGCCATCGTCGCCATCGCGACCGCTGTTGCTACGGTGAGCGTTGCTGTCCTCGCTGGCATCGGCGCGATCACGATGTGGGCTGTTCAGCTCGCGGATACGGATGGCGTTCTGAAGAAACTTTCAGACCGCGCCAGCACGAGCTTCAAGAAGATCTTCTCAGGCCTCAACATCAAGCCGCTGCTCGGCGAGTTGACTAAGGCCGTGAGCGTGCTCGACGAAGGGACCGCATCGGCGAACGCGATCAAGGCCGTATTTGAGTCGCTATTTCAGCCGGTCGTAGACGGCGTTACCGCCTTCGTCCCGAAGATGGTGAGTGCGTTCATCCAGTTTGAAATCCTCGTGATGAAGGCCATGATCGCGATCAAGCCGTTCGGATCGAAGATCCAGGCGGTCGCGGAGGTCTTCGGACTACTCGCGCTAGCCGTCGCTGCCATGGCAGTCGGCTTCACTATCGCGGTAATTACCCCGTTCGCGATCATCATCGGCCTAGCGGCGGCGCTCGTAGCGGGAGTCTACGCGGTCGTCACCTCGTTCATCTCTGCGGCGAAGTCAGCGAGCGGGCTCGGCGAGAGCATCATGTCCAGCGTCGGTGCGGCGTTCGATTGGCTCAAGGGCCTATCGCTCGCGGAGCTCGGTACGGCGCTCATAGACGGGCTCATCGCGGGCATCGTCGCGGGCGGCGCGGGTGTGCTGTCGGCCATCACCGGCATCGCCGGCGGTGCCATCAACGCAGCGAAGAGCGCCCTCGGTATCGCGTCGCCGTCCAAAGTGTTCGCGGAGATCGGCGGCCACACGGCAGAGGGCATGGAGCAGGGCATCGACGGAGGCGCCCAGGATGTACAGAGCTCGATGGTGTCGATGGTGGCGCCGCCAGACGCGGCGACGTTAGCGGCGCCGGCTGCCACGGTGAGCGGCGGCGGATCGGGCGCCACGTACATCATCCAGCTTAGCGCCAAGGGCGACAGCCCGAAAGACTACGTAGACGCGTTCGTCGAGTGGTTCGAGAGCGTCGGCGCGCAGGCGGGAACGGCGGTGCCCAATGCCTAGGCCGGCCGACCCGATCAACAACGAAGAGCTCTTCAACGCCATCGAGCTTGGCGGTGAATGCTCGCCCGGGCAGGTGAAGTCCATCACCGGGCACGAGCGTAAAATCAACTGGGATGTGAAGGAGGGAGCCGGCCAGAGCGGCGCGAGCTCGACGCTCAAGAGCATCCCGCTGCGAACCATCACGGTGACGTTCTTCCTCGCGAACGAGGAGCAGATCGGTCAGTGGCCTGCGTTCCGTGAGCTCTGCTACTCGACGATCAAGAGCGCGAAGCCAAAGGCGCTCGACATCTTCCACCCAGACCTCGACGTGAACGACGTTCGTAGCGTCACGCTTGCGAGCATGGGCGGCGTGGTGCACGACGGCATGGGCGGGCAGACGATTGCCGTTCAGTTTCAAGAGTACGCGCCGCCGAAGCCGAAGGGCGGCAGCGCAACTGGCTCCAAGTCTAAGAAGGTCGACCCGAACGCCGCCGCAAACGCTGAGCTCGCCGCACTTACCGAGCAGTACAAAAAAACGCCATGGGGATGAGTACCCTCAACGGCCACCGCGTGACCTCAGCGCGCATCACCATCCCCTCGTGGGGGTGCTGGCACGCGAGCGTCGACGTCGACGGCGAGCACCCGATCGCGAACGGTGAGCGCGTCAAGCTCGTAGTCGCCGACGCGACGTTCCATGGTGCCGTGCTCTCCGGTGGCGTAGCGCTCGGCAGGTCGTTCTACCGCATCGTCGCAGGCGCTGGCGGATGGGGTCGCACGATTCCCCCTTGGTCGTGGTCGGACGATGCCGGCGTAAAGTTCTCCACTGCCATAGGTGACGCGGCTCGAGAGGCCGGGGAGACCCTGGCCCCGATCGCAGCCACGATGCGTACAGGGCCGTCCTGGACGCGCGACGAGGGACCTGCGAGCCAGACACTAAACACGCTGGCGACCGGCGGCTGGTACGTCGACGAGGCGGGCGTTACGCACGTAGGCGCTCGATCGGTAGAAAAGCTGCCGGCGAAGGTCACGCGTGTGACGCCTGTGGACCTCGCGCGCGGAAAAGCGGAGCTCGCGTCCGACTCGATCGCGGCGATCCTACCCGGGGTCGTCGTCGACGGGCTCACGGCCACCGACGTACAGCACGATATCAGCGCGGACGGCGGGCTCCGCACGACGGTATGGGGCCGCAGCGGAGCGGATTCCGTGCGCCGGCTTGTCGCCGCGCTCGATCCTAACCGCGAGTTCCGCGGCCCGTCCGAGTACCGCGTCGACGTAGCGAGCGGGAACCGGCTGCACCTTCAGCCGCTGCGCTCGTGGCTGCCGTACCTCAAGAACGTCCCGGTTCGACCGGGCGTTGCGGGCTGCGATGCGGACGTAGCGCTCGGTTCTTTCGTGGTCGTCGAGTGGCTGGACGCCGACCCGTCGAGGCCGTTCGTGTCCTCGTTCGCTGACGTCGACGCGGACCGATTCCAGCCCACGGCGCTGCGTCTGCTCGCCGGTGGTAGCGCGGGCGGCGAACGCGTCATGACGACGGAGGCCACGGCGCTGTTCATGTACAACACACTCGTCACGCTCATGGCGGCGGCCGGTGGTGGCCCGCTACTCGCCGCCGTGCTCCAGCCCCTCCTCGGGACGGCCATCGGCGCAGCCCTCACCGCGCAGGTCGCCCCCGCGCCGCTGGGTCGCATCCCGCAGACCGTCGCGGCAGCGCTGCTACAGGCCGGCTTCGCCGCGGGCACCACGCCATCACCGGCGATGTTCGCAGCCTGGACCACCATCATCGACGGCGCGGCCAAGACCTCAAACGCCTCTGGCATGTTCCCCGGCATCGGCGCCGCCGCCGTGGAGACGGGCTGACATGGTCGATTACGGACGCGATATGAGCTGCACGACTTCGCTGAAGACTGGCCGCTTTGTGAGCGGAGTCCGTCTCGTGGCCGAGGCTTGTTACAGGCGCTTGACTACGCCTCGAGGGACTTTGCGCGGCGGTGAGGACGAGTCCAATTACGGATTGGACCTCACGGCAATCATCGGCCGAACCGACGCGAGGAGCGTCGAGGCTTCCCTACCGGGCCGCATCCGCTCGGAGCTCGAGAAGGACGAGCGGATCGAGTCCGTCGCCGTGGACATGCTCGTCACGACGGACGCAGGCCGGACAACGTTCGGCATCACCGTCCAGTGCGTCACTGGTGAGGGTCCCTTCGAACTGCAGCTACTCGCGTCAGACGTAACCGTCGAGCTACTGGGCATAACCGAATGACCGTATCCCTCGCCAGTCTCATTCTGACCGAGACGAAAGCTGTTCTGTACCAGACGGCTCTGTCGATTGCCTCGGCCATTGGCCTTCCCGTATCGAGCTGGCAAGCGGGCGATCCCTCAAGGGCGCTCCTGCATGCGCAGGCCGAGGCGCTTGCGGCCCGCGATCTACTTGCCGCGGGCTACATCCGGTCAGGCTTTCTTGACCACGCTGAAGGCGTATGGCTGACGGTCCTGGCCGAACAGCAGTTTGGCGTCATCGTTCCGCCTGCTACGAGGGCGACGACGGACGTGACGATCACGAACCCGGGCGGAGGCTTCTATCCCGGGCTCCTCGCGGGCGATCTGGTCTTCAAGAACACGACGACGGGAAAGACGTACACGAACACGACGGGCGGCACGCTCGCGAGCGGCCCCGGTACCACGCTCAAGGTCACCGTCATCGCTGACGAGGCTGGCTCTGCCTCTTCGGCGAGCGCTGGCGAGATCGACGACATGGTGACGCCGCTCGGCGCCAGCACGTGCACGAACGCCCTCGCTGCGATCGGCGTTGACGAGCAGTCCGAGGAGACGACGCGCGAGCAGTGCCGAGCTCGACGAGGACGAGCCACGCCGAACGGGCCGAAGGACGCGTACACGGACGTAGCGCTAGATCCTGTGCTCACCGGTACGAGCGCTGTCACTCGATGCCGTGCGTTTCCGGACTCGGATTACGGCAAAGTCATCGTCTACCTCGCGGGCCCGAATGGCGCCGTGTCTGCGGCGGATCGGGCGCTTGTAGAAGTAGCCATCCTCAAGAACGCAGCGCCGCTCACAATCACGCCGACCGTCCTGTCAGTGTCCAACGTGGTCGTTCCGATCTCGTATTCGATGTGGATCTACAAGCGATCTAACAAGACGGCCGCAGAGATTGCGGAGGCCGTAGAAGTGGCACTCGAGCAGATGTTTGCCAGCCTTCCGATCGGCGGCGACATCATAGAGACCGCCTCAACGGGCAAGCTGTACCGGTTCTTCATCGAGTCCACGATTCGGGAGGCGTTCCCCGACGACACATTCCGCGTCTCCGTCTCCCTGCCGTCGGGTGACACCGCGCTTACAAACTCGCAAGTAGCAGCGCTTGGCGTGATCACGCCAACCATCATCCTCGTGGCGAACCCAACCTGATGGCGAGCAATTTCAGAGCGCTCTGGAAGTACCTCGTACCCGCCTGGCTCAATACCGGGGATGGCGAGCTTGTCGGCTATACGCTGATGTACCAACTCGACGTTTCGATCGAGCGGCTGCGTCTCGGCCATCTCGCGCGATTCCCGCAGAATGGGCCGAACGGCGAGACGGCTCCGACAGACGCCCTGGCGGCGCTCGGCCGAGACCGCGGTGTCATCCGAGGCATCGAAGAGAACGACGCAGGCTACGCGTATCGCCTCACGCAGTGGCTCGTAGACGCCCGTACGCGAGGCACAGCGTTCACTCTGATGCGGCAGTTGCACGCGTACCTGGGCACGAGCGCTGGCGTCTCCTTCCGCATCGTCGACGTGCGTGGCAACTGGTACTCGCGCTCTGCGGCTGGCGTAGAGACGTCGTCCCTGAACACTGGCACATGGAACTGGGAAGGCGACCTAACGAAGTGGTCCCGGTTTTGGGTCATCATCTATCCCGGCACGAGGTGGGTTGCAGAATCCACATGGGGCACCAGCCTATGGGGCGACACTAGCGGCACATGGGGCTCGACAGCGGCACAGGAACACGTGGCATCCATGCGCACGATCGTCGCTGACTGGAAGCCCGCCGGCACTCGAGGCGACATCATCCTAGCGCTCGACCCTGCGACCTTCTCGCCGACAGCACCCGAGCCGGATGGCAATTGGGGCAAGTGGTACTACGGGGCGAATGCGCCTCCCTATCGGCTGGCCACCGGCCGCTATTTCGGAGCATGAATCATGAGCAGCGTCTACACACCCAATGCGGTAGCCCTCGGCAACATCACGCTTCCCAGCGACGGCGACGCGCGATCGGCTGCGTCAGTCAGTGCGCCTCTGCAGGCACTCGCGGATGGCGTCAAATCCAACGCGACTCGGCTAGAGCGAAGACTGGACATCATCACTGCATCGGGCACTTGGACGTGCCCTGCAGGGGTGACGTCAGTCATCGTCGAAGGATGGGGCGGTGGCGGCAGCGGTGGTGGTGGCGCGGCCGGTTTTACCTCGACGATTTCAGCATCGTCGGGCGGTGGCGGCGGCGGCAGTGGGCTGCCAGCAGTGCACGTGCTTACCGTGGTTCCGTCGACGACTTATAACGTCATCATCGGAGGTGGCGGAATTAGCCGCGCGGCTGCGCTAGATGGCGCAGATGGATCGGCGAGTTCATTCGGTACGCTCGCAGTGTTCCGTGGTGGAGCTGGGGGTCGCGCAGGCGTTCTGCTCTCGGTGTCAGCGACGGCCGAGCCCATAGCCCCGGGTGGTCCGACTCCTGCCCCGATTGCAGGGCACTATCCTATTTCCCCAGTAACGGCACTCGCAGCGAACCTAGCCTGTTTCACACCGGCGCCGGGCCATGGCGGCATGGGCTCGTGGGGTGCGTCGATTCTCGCGATGGGCGCAATCGGCGTCGGAGGGGGAATCCCCGGTGGTGGTGGCGGTGGCCCGGGCGGGGGGAGGGGCGGCGCATCGGGTTCGTATTATGGCGGTGGCGCCGGCGGTGGTGGTGGCGGTGGTAACGGATACGGCGCGACAGGACCGACCGGCGGTGGTGGTGGCGCTGCCAACGGTGCCGGTGGCGGAACGGCAGGCAGCGCAGGCTCGCCTGCGCTCATCGCTAACAGCGGCGGTGGCGGCAGCGGTGGCGGCGGTGGTGGTGCTGGCACTGCCTTGCCGCACGGCGACGGCGGCGCGAGCGGCGCAGGCGCGGCGGGCAAACTCATCATCGTTTACAACGGACCTCAGGCAGTGATCGCATGACGCGTCGTAACGTAAGCAGCTACCTCCCGAACCTGACCGGGCCGCTCGACCTGCAGGTCGGAGGCGTTGACGTCGACGTGCCGCGCCGCTCCACGATCAACTTTGTTGGACTTACTGTCGCGGACAATCCGGACAACGAACGTACGGATATCACGTCAGCCGGAGGCGCCGGCGTCGCACCATCTGCCAACACCAAGAACACCACAATCACGACCTCCGCTACGGAGCTCGACACCTCGAACGCGACACCGACCACCATCGGTGCGACGTTCGCACTCGCGAACGAGTCGATCACGACCGTCGACGCGCAGGTTTCGTGCATCCAGGCCGGCGCGCTCAAGGCCAAGATATTCAACATCCGCCGCCACCTCCTCAACAAAGCAGGGGCGATCACCGCATCGATCCAGGCCGACGCGAGCGGGCCTGACGAGATCGGCGGCGCGATGTCCGCGTCCGTCGCGATCAACTTCACGGGCACGACGGGGCGCATCGACGTCACGGGCGTGGCGTCGACCAACCTGCGATGGCGGCTCGACCATCAACGCGTCCAGGTCATCGCCGCCGCGCCGCCTGCGGGCGCGCTACCCGCCGCACCGACCGCCATCGCTCCGACGTCTGGCTCCAGCTCCGGCGGCACCAGCGTCACGATCACGGTGCCCTCTTCGACGGGCCTCACCGGCGCCAAGGTCGGAGGCGTGCCCCTCACGTCGTTTGCGATCGTCAACGCTACGACGGTCAGCGGCATCACGGGCGCGCGCACCGTCGGAGCCGCAGACGTCGTCGTCAGCAACGCGACGGGCGACAGCCTCCCACTCACCGGCGCGTTCACGTACAACGCCCCCGCGGCATTCTCGATCGCAAGTCTCAACCTCTCGGTCTACGTCCGTAACAACTACGCAGGTTCACCCTGGGTTGGTCTCGCGAGCGCAGGAACGTCGGGCACGCCAAACAACCTCATCGCAGGCGTCGGCGGCGCACCGCCCGCAGGCACGGCAGTCAACGGGGGTATTCCTGCCGCGTACAACGGCACGCTCTACCTCACCGGACCAGCGAGCGGCGTTGCCTGGGGCGCCACTACCGGCACGACGATCATCGTCGCTAAGCCGACAGTCGCAGCCGTCAACGACGCGAACACGATCCTCAACCCCGGTCTCTTCGCTATCGAAGCAGCCGGCGTCTTCCAGGCCGGTTACTCCAATGCGGGTCTGCGCGTGTCGGTCTACGACGGCACTGCGGCAGCCTACAAGGAGTGTCCTGCCATCCCCGCGGCCGTAAACGCCTGGCACGTCTTCGCCGCGCGCTTCGACAACTCGACCGTCAACGCGTCCGTCGACGGCAGCCTATGGACCGCAGCGGCCACCGCAGCGAACGCGCCTCCCGGCGGCGGCGCGCTCCAGGTCGGTAAGAACTTCAACACTTTGAAGTTCACCGGCGACATGATGATGGTGATCACTTCGCCGCTCGCTCTCACGCAGGCCGAGCTCAACTCGGTCTACGCCTCGATCAAGGCTGACTTCCCGGCGATGGCCCTGCCGTGAGGTTCCGCTACGTCTTCGCGTCGACGGGACCTCCGCTGTTCGAGCAGGGGACAGCGCTCGCGCTGCCACTGCCTCAAAACACGTGGGCCAATCCGCTCGTCGGCTTCTCCGTCAACGCGCGGATCCAGCCTCGCGGACGCGCGTGCACGTGGCGCGTCGAGTATGGCACGACAACCGCGTACGGCTCGACGACGTCTGACCGCGCGCTGCCGGGCAAGCTCACGGCCGTATACAGCGAGGATTGGACCGCGGGCACGAACGGCTGGCAGGCGGGCCGCGATGCGCTGCGACTGTCTCATCAGGTCAGCGAAGGCGGGTTCGTTCGAGAGAACGTTAGCCTCGACTCGCACGACTACAACCACACGGACGGCGTCGGCGTCATCCACCTCGGGCCGTACGGATTCGTTGGGCGGCTCGACACGGAATTTGGTCCGCGTCTCGTGCTCGGAGGAGGCAAGCCGGACCTACGCGGCGCGCAGCTCGAGTACCGCGTGCGAGGCATCGACTACGCGGGATTCGGCACGAATGTATGCCCGTGGATTCAGATGAATCTCGTCTCTTCGACGGTCAATCCCCTCTATGCCCCTAACTGGGCGGCAACGTCGCAGAACATCGCGTCGAAGCTCGCGAGCGGACTATGGGAGAACGCCGCGCTCACGTTGCGCAACGCCGTGGCGCAGTGGACATTCGCCGGTCGCAACTCGAGCGATGGTCGTATCGAGTACCAGTATGGCGAGCTGGATATGTGTCTCAGTGCGGTGGACCTCGACATCTTCATCGCGCAGCTCGTGGGCATCAGCACCGTCAATCCGCCATCGGGGAACATCGATTTCGCGAACCTCGTCCTGCGGTACCGCAATCACAACGTCTGCGCCCCGAGCAACGGCGGCACGCTCGTCAGCTTCCCCGCTGGCGGCACGGATCCGAGCGTGCTCACGGACGGCCACCGCATCGGCGCGACGCACACGTGGCAGGGCGCAGCGGGCGCACCGTTGCCGCTCGAATTCGTCTACTCGTTCGCCAACCCCATCACGCTCGAATCGGTCGTCATCCAAAACGACCCCGTGAATCCTAGCCTCGGCGTCAACGTGCGAGTGTCCTCGGACGGCGGCGCGACGTGGACATCGATAGGATCCAAGGACCTGCCAGCGACCAACGTGCGCGGCAGCAACTACCTGTTCGGCTACTGGTTCGCGAGCGACGGCGTGAACTACACGCCGGTGCACGCGACGCCGATCAACAGGATGAGCGTTCGTATCCTCACTCTCCCAGCGAGCGGCACGCGGGCAGGCCTTGCGAGCATCGAGGCTTACGGCACCGGGGCCACGGAGCAAACGGACAACGCCTGGTACGACGTCAACCGTGACGTCCCTGCTGCGGTCGGGACGTGGAACTACCGCGTCGTGGCGACGACGGACAAGGGCACGGTCTACGGCCCGAACCAGACCGTGGTCGTAACTGTACCTCCGCCGCCGCCGCCGGAAGTGCTGCTCACCGACGTTCGTAGCGTCTTGCTCACCGATACGGGCGCGGCGCTCACCGTTTAGAAGGGACTCTGCAAGCATGCCGAAGATTATTGAATTAGCGGAGTCGACGACGGTTGCTGGCACTGACTTTCTCGCCGTCGACATCGGCACCACTGGGCTTACCAGGAAGGTGAGCGTTGCCGCGCTTCGCGGGACTACAAGCGGCGGAGGTAGCGCCGGTGGCGCTACGTACGCGTTCGTGACGGACGCGAACTACGCGGTCACGACCGAGCAAGCTGCGTTCGATGAACTGGAGTTCTCGACGGGCGCGATCACCGCGCCTCGAACGGTCACGTTCCCGCACCCGGCTTCGAAGGCCGCTGGGCGGCGAAGAACCGTCTTCAACGACTCGGTCTACGCGCTCACCGTCAGCACCGGCACGGGCTCGAGCGAGGTCCTCCTACCCGGGCAGCGCCGTAGCTACTGGTTCGACAACGGCGGTGTGAGACTCGACGAAACGGCCACGAACGTCGTCTCCACGTCAGACGCAACACCGGCCTACCGCACGCTCGCCACGCTGGCCCTCAATGAGGTCCGTCAGATCGACGTGGTCGCAGTCATCTCCAAGGCTGACGGGACTGTCCGTCAGACCCTCAAGTGGTCCGGCCTGGTGTACGGCGCTGCCGGCCCGGTCGCGACGTTCGACACGAGCCCTGGGCCGTCGAGCTCGCTCACGGGTACAGGCACGGCGGTGCTCTCGGTCGAAGTGCTCGGCGCGATCGTTCGGCTCAAGATCGTAGGCGTCGCCGCTACGGCACTGTCGACCAAGTACGACGTCACGGTGCTCTGATGATGCGTCCGGTGTCGACACGCACGGGCAGGTTCGGCCTCTATCCGACGGGCGTGCAGATGCGCGGGATCAACGTCGCGGGCGCCGAGTACGGCTGCGACTGGGGAGGCTTCAATAATCAGACTTTCTTCAAGTGGCCGACGGACGCCTCGTGGGCCACGCGCCTCCCGTACCTCGCGGGTAAGGGCTTCAACTGTATCCGCCTTCCGATCTCCTGGGAGCGCTTGCAGCACAACCTTCTCGGCGCGTTCTCCCCGACGTACCAGGCGAACCTCCTCCGCGTGGTCAAAGCCGCTTCGGCTTACGGCTTCTACACGATGGTGGACCTCCACAATTACAACCGCTACGCGACCAACACACACGTGGTCGGGACCGACACGCAGACCGCAGCCGGAGCGCAGATACAGCAGATATTCGGCGACGCCGTGCTCACGAACGCGCACGTCATCGACGTCTGGGAAAAGCTCGCGGCGCTCTTCAAGAATGACAACAAGGTCTCGTTCAACCTGATGAACGAGTCGCACGACTTCACCGTCACGTCCGACAACTACGTCACGAACATCAACGCGCAGATCGCCGCCATCCGCGCCGTCGGTGCGAACAACCTCATCCTCGTCCCGAACAGCCGCGCGAGCGACGTCGACCACTGGCAACAGTACTCGCCCAACGGCGGGCCGTTCGACTCGGTGGCGTTCGTGAACATCACCGACAGCGCCAAGAACTACGCGTTCGACATGCACGCGTACTGGATTCCGGGCTCGACGCCCGCGCGATACACGAGCTACGCGAACCTGCTAAGCGAGGTCACGGCGTGGGCGCGGACGAACAAGCGCAGGCTGTTCCTTTCCGAGATTGGGGTCAACGAAGCTCTCGCTGACGGCGCCACGCAGGTACAAGGCGCGCTCGCGTACATGAACGACAACGCCGATGTGTGGCTCGGCTGGACGCCGTGGGACCTCACACCGTACCGGCTGACGGATGCAACCGAGCAGGCGGATGGCGTGCAGATGCCGCGGTACGCGGCGACGCTCACCGCTAACACCGTGCGTGCATGAGGAGGACACAATGAGCAGCAGAGACGACATGCCAGCGCAGCCTACGACCAAGCAAATCCCTGCGGCAGATCCCGTCCAGGTGCTGCTGCTGCAGCTCAAGTCCTCGATGGATACGGGGTTTCGCGAGACGAACGCGAACATCGATCTACTGAGCGGCGACCTCACGTCCGTCAAAGCCGAGGTCCGCGCCATCCAGACATGGAAGGGTGAGCAGGAGGCGAGGTCCACGCGCACGAGTCACCGCGTGCAGCAGGTCAGCGACGCCGATCTCGAGCAGTCCGCGCAGCTTGCGCAGGAACGCTCAGCACGCGAGGCGCTGGCTACTAAGGTGGGCGACCTCGACCACAAGCAAGACGTCCAGCTCGCGCTCCTAAAGCAGCTCGTGAAGCTCACGGAGAAGCCTGTCGTAAAGCTGGTCGCAACCGCGATCGGAACGGCGATCCTCGGTTACCTCAGCGCGCGAGGGCTAAGGTGAGCATCCGAGACTTCCTCGGCGCGTCGATCGTGCTGTTCGCGATCCTCTACGCGATCAGCCTGCTGCACTGCACCCCGCTGACGCCAGCCGAACACCGCGCCATCGCGGGCGACGCGGTCATGATCGGCGTCTGTCAGAGCAAGGGGCGCATCTGCAAGGACGCAGACAGCGGCGCGGACTGCTTCGGGATTTACGACGACTGTATGGTCGACGCGGGGTTACGCAAATGACTGAAGCACTACTCATATTCGCCCGGTTCCTCGTGGCCCACGGCGACCTCGTGAACGCATTGATGGATGCGATCGACGGCGGTGCCGATCGAGAGAGCGTGCTCAAGGCGATCCGCGCCTCGATGGTCGCGGTCAGTGACGAGCAGATGAAGCGGGAGCTCGCGCCTATTGCACGCGACCTCGACGAGATCGAGGAGAGCCGATGAGAGCATCAGTTCGCGCTGCTTTCGTTTGGTTTACGACGCCCATGGAGGGCTGCGTCCCATGGATGTATACAGACGTGAAGGGCCTCGTCACCACGGCAATCGGGAACCTCATTGACCCGATCCAGTACGCGCTACCGCTGCCATGGGTGCACGAGGACGGCACCCCGGCGACACGTGCCGAGATCGCGGCCGAGTGGTACCGCGTGAAGTCCGACCCTGTAGCTGCCCGCCGTGGCCATCGGTACACCGAGGGGATCACGGACCTGCGCCTCACCTCCGAAGGGATCGATCAGGTCGTGAGTCAGAAGCTAGATGAGATGGATCGCTACCTCACGAGCCGCTTCCCCGAATACCCGGACTGGCCCGCAGACGCGCAGCTTGCGACTCTTTCGATGTCGTGGGCCTGCGGTCCGGGGTTCAGATTTCCAGCGCTCGACGCGTGCCTTCGGGACCGCGACTTCGACGGCGCGGCGAGGCACTGCACGATCCAGACGGTCGGTAACCCTGGTGTAATCCCGCGAAACCTCGCCAATCGGCGCCTGTACGCCAACGCCGTTCGGGTGCAGGCGTTCCATCTCGACCCGAACGTGCTGATGTGGCCGAAGACGGTCGAGGATGCGATCGACACGGTGCCGGAGCTCCCCCCGAACAGTACGCCGCTTCCGCTGATCAACACCCCGATCCAAGGCACGATCTACCCGCGGCCTCTGCCAGAGGAGGTGACGGGATCGGGGCCTACGCTGCACGCCGACCCTGCGATCTACTTCCTCGAGCGGGACCCGGACGAGCCGGACTCGGCGTAGTGGCGCGTCACGTAGGACCAGTCAGTTCGTCGATGGGGAGTTCTCGACGATCCCGAGGCGCCCGTACACGTGCTGCATGAGGTCCGGGTGCACACCTGCGCGCCTGTCGGGCAGGCGGAAAGGCGCCAGAAGCCGCCGGCCGTGCGGACCGATACGGTGAAAATACCCTTCTAAGACAAGCAGATCGGCAGACTCTAGCTCGACCCACTCGGCCCCCAACCCGGCGAGCTTGCGCCGGAATTCCTCGAAGCTCATCGAAATCAACCGGCGGAGGTTTGCCGAGGCAACGCATGGGGTCAAGGGGCGACTGTTGCCCGTTTGCAGAACGTCCACTAGCTTCCAAGGGAGATGCGGTCTCCGTACATTCACGTGCTCTACATTCAAAGCTCCGCGGGCTGGTACGCGCAGTGCCTGGAGTACGACGTGGCAGCCCAGGGACGGTCGCAAGACGAAGCCGAGCGCTCGTTCCTGGCGACATGGTCGCTCCAAGCCCAGATTGATCGTGAGAACGGGGAGCCCCCGTTCTCAACATTGGGCCGTGCGCCGGCTAAGTATTTCGAGATGGCGAAGGGTCAAAAGTTCGAGATCGGAGCAAGCCTGCCCCCCGACGACCTCCCGTCCGGCGAACTTGAGGCTGATGCAGACGACTCGTCGGACGATGTCTCGATGCCAGAGGCACACTTCATGGCCGCCGAGATGATCCGACGGGACTCAAGCCCCGCCTCCGCGCCCTGAATCGTCGCCCCTGTCAGGCTCACGGCTGCTCCGGCGTCGCCGAAGTAGTGCGCCGCGCCTCCGAGATGGCTGCGAACAGCGCATCGTCAGTGGCCGACGTGCCTTCGCTGGACTCGTCCCAGCAGCGCACGACCGAACGCAGCGCAGCCCGCAGCCGCCCCACCTCCGCCCGCGCCGCGTCGCGCTCGACCACGTGGACGTCGTTGTGCCCCGCGAGCGCATTGTACAGGCGGGTGAGCTCGGCGTACGCGGCCTCTGACTTCTCGGCGCGCAGCATCCCGGCGTCTACAACGTGACCGAGCTGCTCGAGCCCGGGACCCCATAGGTGATTCCAGCACTCGCCTAGCGCGTCCTTCATCGCCGCGTCAGCGTCCTTCTTTACGCGCTGGTAGATGATGTGGTCCTCGTCGTCGTTTTCGATGGCGGTGAGCTCCGCCTCCGCCTTCTCGGCTCGCGCGAGGTACCGCAACGCGAGCGCCTCTTGCTCGCCGAGGATGCGGCGCAGGCGATCCGTGTCAGCCTCGGCCAACTCGACGCGCTCTGCGTAGTAGGCGTCCAGGCTGCTCACGGCTCCTCCGGCGGCGATGGGGTGGGGCGCCGCGCCGGAAGTGCGACCACGCGGTCGCTGACCGGGCTTGACCACTTGGCTTTACCCTCTGCGATCAGACGCTCGACGATTTCACGCCGCGGATCGTTAGCGTGAACGAAGCGGTACGCGACGGAACTGAGCCACGCGTGCACGCTCTCTCGGTCAGCCATCGGACACCTCGCCCAGCCGCGAGGTGGGGCGTCGCCACATCGGGCGAGCGCGTAGCGGGCGCTGGAGACGCGAGCGCGTCGGCCGGCGTGGCTCCTTGAGGATGTGCCGCATGAACGAGCGGACGTGTACGTCTACGAAAGAGTGGCTCCCCGAAGCCTCCATTTCTGCCTCTCCGACCTTGATGCGAACCGTGATCATGGCTTCTCCGACTGCGAGCTCCAACGCCCGCGAGCAGATCGCGTGCTCCGGCGCGTCGAGGTCAACTCTCGGCATTGGGGTCCTTGGGTTGCGCTGAGGTGGGGCGCAGATGCGGCGCGATGCGATCGGCGCAAAGGTCGCAGGCCTCGGCAGACCGCTCGCGTAAGTCGGTAGCGACCTGGCCAAGAGGTGAGGATAGCGGGTTCCTTCGCCACTCGGCGGCAGCGTAGCGGCAGACGGAGGCGTCGCGTTCCCATATGCGCCGCCGCCACGCGGTGAGGCGCTCGGCAATCCTGGTCTCCGCGTCCGACGCGGCCGACGCGAGGTAGATCAGTTCCAGCGCCTCGATCCGCATATCCGCCTCATCCCGCGTCATCGCTCCTTGCCTTGCCGCCGCGTCGACGTCGCGGCTTGCGGAGTCGGATCCTGTTCGGTGTGCGTGACCACCGCCTTGCCGTTCCGGCCGACGTGCGCCCAGATGCGTAGCCCGGCGACGGTTACGAAGATCGAGCGTTCATCCATCATCTCGGCGTGGATGAGGCAGTTCGGACGCATGCCCATGCCCACCACGAGCTCGTCAAAGCCGCCGTCCTGGCCTGACTGCACGCGCCACGGCAGCGCCTTAGCCCTCGGCATCGGCGCCTCCCTTCAGCAAGGCTCGAACGGCCTCCAGTGGCGTCACGTTCAATCCGTCGGCGTCCACCCCGCGGCGCTCGATAGCCTTCGCACACGCCTCGATGGTCTCGCGGCGCACGTCGGCAAGCATCGTGGTCAGGCGTCTCGACCAGTTCGGGTCCCCGGCAATCCTGTTAGCTGCGCCCCACGCGAGGGCTCTATCCACGTCCGACACACCCGAGCTAAGCGCAGTTCGCTTGTCGAACCGCATCGCCTCGCACCCGTCGCAGTCGCAGTCTGCTGGGCACGCGTTGGTCGAAGCGGGCGTCACGTACGGCGTGATCCGAAATCGACATGTGTACGCGTGACCTCCCGGCACACCGCCACATCCGACGCATGCGTTAGACGTCACTCCTGCTTGAGGCTCCTCTGGTAGTGCGCATCCATCGCTCCCGAGATTGCCGCCTCCCAGTGCTTCCGAAGCTCCTCCGACAGACAACAGCGCGTGAATCTCGTTCGTCGCGTCGTACGACAAGCTCGTAAGTGGGAAGTCCCACCGACCATCGCCGCGCTGGTACCAGTCGGCGCCTTTCAGGATGGTGCGCAGCCGGTCAGGCGTGTCGCGAGTGAGCGGGTACCCAGGCGGCTCTGTCTGGATAGGCCCCCCAGTGGGCCGCGCGACGTAGTGCGTAGCCTGGCCCGCGTGGACTGTCCCGTACCCTCGGCCGTCGTCCTCCGGCATGACGGCGACGATCTCGGTCAGCGGCGTAGCGGTGCCGTCATCGTCGAGGCGCGCGGGCGGTACTCCCTCCGAGCGCCGCTCGGGCACTCCAACGCAGCCGATCGCCTCGTAGAGATCCTGCTCGGCCCCGGAATAGCCGTCGCCACGATCGAGTTTGCGGCTGTACCACTCGGCCCACGCCCCGACGGCCAACGCCTTCGACGTGCGCGACCCACCCATCGCGTCGAGGCACTTATCCGCCCACTCACCGCACGACCGGCAGAAGCGAGACTCGGCCGGTTTTTCGCCGCACTCCGCGCAAGTCGACGGCGCAGATGCACTGCGCCTTGCGAGACGAGACGGACCAGTCGTGGCCGACGCAGAGTGTATCTGCTCCCGTTCGTAAGCCACGCGGTGGCGCGTCGCGGCGTCAATAACCGCCGCGCTGCGCAACTCCTCGATGCGCAGCCAAGCGGTGCGAGCCGATACGACGTCCGAGCGGCGAAACTCTGACTCCGCCTTCACCGCGTCAACCGCCTCCGTGAACGCCTCGTACCGTGCGAACCGGATGAGTTCGTCGCGGCGTTCCACGGGCGGCTCCTCGGGCAAAGACTTCCCCATCGCGTTCGCCTCGTCGATGAGAGCGGCCTCGTCTGCGTCGGACAGCTGCGCGAATGGCGAACCCACCTGTTTGTCCGAACCCCCCTGTTTTGCTTCGGAGGTCCGGCGCCGATTGTGCGGGTAGTCGTGCCTGGTGCCGTGGCCCCCGAGGAGCAGGCATCGCTCGCCGGTGCGAACGTGAGTGCAGTCGCACTGCCCCGGGAACGCTTCGGAGGTCCGTCGCTTCTCGTCGCTCACGACTGCGCCCCATCCCACGACCACCCGACCACGTCAGCCTCGGTCAGTGCGCACATGCGCCGCACGAGGTCCTGCGCAGATGTCTGGAGCTCCGTGACGGTGGGCGCGATCTTGTCACTCGCGGCGTCACGTCACTCGCGGCTGCACCCGCGGCGGCACTCGCGGCTGCACCCGCGGCGGCCCTCGCGGCGGCACTCGACTTGTGAGCCGACTTGAGGATCGCCATGTCGACGATCTCGGGCAGATCCGCCATGGCATTCGCGTGCTCGGTCAGTCCAGCGCATCGCAACCACGCGGGCGTGCTGGTGCGGATCGACCAGTCGATCGCAAGATACGATCGGCGTACCAAAACCTTATCGCTGGCGCTACGCGTCCCGACGATGAGCGGCAGCAGCGGCGCGAGCAGGCGCGTGCGCGTCGCGTCGTCGGGTAACGCATCGTTCCAGGACCGCATGAAGGCGGCAATCGTGGGACATGCGCACGCGGGTGCGTCGGAGTGCGGCTCGCGCGCGAGGAAGGCGACCCATTCCATAGCACAAGCTCCTTCCTCGAAGCTCGAGTGAGAGCCACTGCTGACGACGGCTTTTCGCAGCTTGGCCAGTTTTTGCTTTGCAATCAAGGTCATCGCGCACCCAGTAGAATCTTGCTGATATGGCCTCTGGAAATGCCGACACGAGATGCGATTGCGATCTGCGTTAGGCCTTCTGATCGAAGACGCCTAGCTTCTGCCACAACGGCAGGCGTCGCGCGAAAGGCGTGATGAGCGCGGCCGGTCCGTCCCGCCCAACCTCGCGTACGGCCCTTTGCTTGCCGGGCGCGATTGTTGTCCGTCGCGTCACCCAAGAATAGGTGCTCAGGCCGAACGCATGCGGGGTTGTCGCAGCGATGCAGGACCCACTGCCCATCAGGCACCGCCCCGTACTCCAGTGCCCACGACAGCCGATGCGTCCCTCGGTTCGCGAGACCACCGAACCCGATGCGTCCGTAGCCATCGTCGGTCGTATACCCCATCCAGACCCAGCACTGGCCGAGCTCGGGCCGGTGTGCCGGAAGCGGCCCATCCTTGTCGACGCGTGCCCAGAACTTTGCGATCTTGATCTGCGTGGCGGTCATGTCGTCTCCGGGGCGGTGGCCTGCGTCTTGCGCTTCTTCGGCTTCGCGCTTGCCCGCTCATGCTGCCACTGGGCGATCACCGCTGCCGCGAAGGCTGCGCTCGTGTTCGTCAGTGGGGTATGGCCCTTCGATATGCGAAGAAACCACCGCTCAGAGTGACGTGACGAGTCCGGGCGCAGGTCGATCTTGAGCGCGTCGTGCGGCTCATGCCGGAGATTGGCGATCGTACCGACAAGGCACGCGCACTCGCCTTCATACTTGCTGCCGTCGATCGTGCCGGCCCATAGGGCTGCTAGCAGCCCATCCACTTCATGTGGTGCCGCGTCGAGTACCTTGCGCAGATCTTCACGTACGGGCTTGAGGTAATCGGGCAGTACATTGGCGCTCCTGGCGCCGTCGAGGTTGGCGCGGGTGAGGTTGGCGCCGTAGAGGCTGGCGCCTTCGAGGCTGGCACCGTAGAGGTTGGCGCCGTAGAGGTTGGCGCCGTCGAGGCTGGCACCGTCGAGGTTGGCGCCGTTGAGATTGGCGCCGTAGAGGTTGGCGCCGTCGAGGTTGGCGCCGTTGAGGCTGGCGCCGTCGAGGTTGGCGCCGACACGAACTGCCTTCTCCAGCGCCTGACGCAGCGTCTCGACATCCGCGGCGTATAGTACTGCGCCCGTGATGCTCTTGATCTCGATCATGTCGTCTCCGTTTAGTTGGTAGAGGCGTACTGCGATCGCGGAGGCAACGCCCGAAGAGCGTCGTAGGCGAGGGTGTACGTTGTCCTGTCGCTCCCGGTCGAGCGGCATGTCTGGCAGGGCCATCACCTCGGAGACCCGGACGCGCGTGACGGCTGCGGGGTGGTCATGGCTTCCACTATCAGGCGGCCGATCACTTCGGCGCATTGGGGCACGACGGCGTTGCCGAGGGCTCGCAGTCGGTCCATCCGTCCGGGAATCCCATGAGCCACTCCACGAAGCTCGGGAGCAAGGGGCCAGGCGGGTGCATCACCAATCGTCAGCGTCAAGGGAGCACCTCCTTCCTCTTGGCGTAGTCGCCAAGGTTGCGAACATGGCCTTGCGGAGTAGGTGCCGGCAGATCAGGAGACCCCTGCCGGCGCGGGCTGGTCGTGGCGGCGGTCGCTCCACTGATGGGAGAAAGACCCTCCGCGCGGTCCTGCATCAACATCTTAGTGAGCTGGATGCGTACGTCGTTCAGTTCGGCCGCATCCATTTCGGTGGGCGTCTTGCCGTACGCGGTCCAAAACGCGGTCTCGAGCTTCGTCACGCTGCCCTCCAATTCGTCATGTAGTGAGCGCGCGCCTGCAGTCCGAGCCACTCGGCGAACGCCGGCGGGACCATCTGCGATAGCTTCCCAAGCGAGACGTCGCGCTTCACGCCCATCGCCAGCCGTTGCAGTGGGAGCGGGATGCGGTACACGCCGATCTCCACCGTCTTTCGGCTGTTCGCTGCGCGGTTGGTCGCCCCTGGGAAGCGGTTTCCCTCCCAGACGTTGTGACGGCACGGGGGCGCAGCCACGGGGAACGAGCACTCGAAGATACGGTGCCGCTTCACGTCGAGCCCGAACATCGATCCGCAGAGCGTCACGGGGTTCTCGAGCGGAGCGCCGACGACGTTCTCGATGACGTACGGAACGCCGGCCCGACGTAGCAACGCGCGTGTCTCAGGGATGAGATTGAGCGCCTCGGCTACGTGGCCTGGACGGCGCTTGTATGCCGTGAATGCCTGGCAGGGCGGCGACGCCCAGACGAGATCGAAGCCGTGCAGGGACTCCGGCTCTAGATAGAGCACGTCAGCTCTCTCGAAGTCGTATGGGTACTCTAGCTGCGCATCGCAGTCGATGCCCTCCACGTCATAGCCCGCTCGAGTCAGACCGTCCGAGGCCCCACCCGCGCAACAGAAGAGGTCGAGCGCCCTCACGCCGCCACCCGCATCAGCCAGCGGCGGGCGAGGGCGCACACGCTAACCTTCCGCCGAGGCCACGCGCGCCGGGCATAATCGGCCTGACGGTGAGCACATGGCCCGCACCGCGTTCGCCCTGCCCGCGCCTCGTGGCCGCAGTTTGCGCAGGAGAACGCTGCCCGCCTGGCGCGGTGACGTAGAGCGCTCTTGGTGGGGCCGGCCGCATCATGGTAGCGTCCGCCATCGAAAAGTAGGGGGTACACCCCGGGCACAATGCGTGCCGAATCAGGTAGGATGAATGAAGAATTACTGAATGATTCCCTACAGTGGGGCTGATAGCTCAGTCGGTAGAGCTGCGGACTTTTAATCCGTATTGGGATGTTACGGGGATACGCGAATATCGTGCCGCATGGGTAAACACGAGGCCGCATGATTCTCATTGGGTGGATGGTCCGAGTGCGGGGGTACATGGCGGGCACAATTTCAGAGCACGTGCAAAGTGCAATCATTTGATTTCTGTTCACGAATTTCTTTCTTGTACTGGACGTCGCCGGCAATTCGAGTGGGGTCTGCGCGATGGGCTGCCTTGGCTGCGTCCTTCTGTCGAGCCTGCTCGGCACAGATTGCTGCGGTGGCGTTGGTGTAACGACGCTGGGCATCCACCATGGATGCAAGCATGCCCCTTGGCAGGCTGGGACCTCCTCCGTTGAAGAGTCGTTGCGCGTGGGCGACGCGGTCTCTGATGAGGCCCCTTTTGGCGTCATACTCGGCGCGCATGGCGATGAGGACAGATCGTTCTACATCGCAGAACCCTTCAGGCAAGAGGAGCGAATCCGCTACCGCAGCAGTTACATCAGCGTCGTAAGCACTCATGTTTTCACCATCTTCTCGTTGATGAGTCGTGCCGCGTCGGCCGGAGCGAGCTGCCCATAGACGCGAATCAGCATGCTCGTGCTGCCGTGCCCGAGGAACTTCGCAGCCACTTCGTAGGGCACGCCGGCCTGAACCATCCACGTCGCGGCCGACCGCCGGAGCGTGCGCGCGGTGAACTCGGGTACGCCGGCGTGCCGGCATGCGAGGCGCAGATCCCGAGGCATGCTCCCCCACTCCGAGAACATCGTCACCGATCCATCGCCCGTGGCGTAAGCCAGAGCGTGCCGCAGGAACGGCGCCATGACGTCGATGCGCGGCACGTGTCGGCGGCGGCCTCCTGTCTTCGTCCCACGCACAAGCACGAACGCTTCGCTCACGTCCTCCCGCTTGGCCGTGAAGATGCTCGAGAAGTCCGCCGCCGTCGCGATGGCGAACGCGACCGCCGCGCCGCGGTGCGGCAATAGGTGCGCGATCGCGGCCCATACCTGCTCAGCCGTGACCCAATCGGTTAGCGGCGTGTAGCCGGCCTTGTACTTCGGGATGGTGTCGCGCGGGTCGCCCGTGAACTCCCGCGCTCGCTTCGCGCTCTTGAGTGTAAGCCGCAGCGTCGTCAGCTCGCGGTGAAGTGAGTGCGAGTCGGCGCCCTCGGCCTCCCGCGTCTCGATGAACTTCAGCACCTTGTCGTGCGTGACTGACGCGAGCTTCGTAGCGCCGAGCAGGCGCGTGACGTGGCAGATCTTGTACTTATAGAAGCGGACCGTCTCAGGGTTCATCGTCGCCGTGATCTCCCTCATCCACCGCTCGGCTGCGCTGGCGACCGTGGCTTTGTTCGCACGGTAACCTGCGGGATCACGGAGCTCGCGCTCCCATCGGTCGCGGACTTGCTTCGCCTTCCCTTCGCTGACCTCTTTCGTGGACTTCCGGAACTTGACGCCTCCGTCAGAGCCTCGACACCACCAGATGTGACCGCGCTGGTAGAGCTGGAGACGCATGATTGCTCGTGATCCTTCCGCCACTTATCGAGGGAACTGCGCCGGACGCGCACGCACTTCTTCGCGAATCGCTCGGCGCCAGCCTCCGCCATCACCTGATACGCGTACGTCCGAGACACGCCTAGGATACGCATTACGTCGACGACGCTGAGGGCGTGGTCCTCATCAGGGGTCGGCGTTCGCTCCGCCTTCACGACGTCGCCTCCACCCGATCGAGCGCCACGAGGATGCGGTCACGCGTCGATGCCAGCATCCGCCCTTGGCCGAGCGCGGCCTCGAATGTGGAGTCTCCGATGCCGAGTTCGATGGTCGCCTTCCTGACGCCCCCGATGCGGTACAGGAGCTTGCGGATACGGAGCGCACCGGCCTCCGGGAAGGTCACGACGCACGGCCGGAGTTGCTGCGGTCGGCCCATCAGTCGACCCCGGGCTCCCGAGCAGGCGGCACGATCTCACCCGTTTCCGGGTCATGCTCCACCGCAACGACCGGACCCATCAGCGCCGTCTCGATAGCCGCTGCCGCCGCGCTCTGCGGCTTGCTGGGCGCCACGTCCACTGAGTAGCCGTGCACGTCGATAGCCTCGTCGGCCGTCTGCATCCCGAGGCTTTGCTCCGGCGCATACACGCGGGTCCAGAAGGATGCCGCGCGGTACATCAGCATCTGTTCGGGCATCGTCTTCCACTTCGACCCTGACTTACCCGCCCAGCCCTCGGCCTTGGCGAGCGCGATCGTGATCAGCGAACCGACGCATTCCTCCCCGCTCTCCCGGTCCTTGGCGTAGGCGCGGCATCCCCATTCGTCGGTGCCCTCCTTGCCGGTGAAGCGAAAGCGCAGCGGCGTGAACCGACCGCATGCATTAACCGTCGCGATCAGGAACGTGGCCCGCATCGACGGACGGCCGTGGATGATGTCCATGTTCTGGCAGACCGCGAAGACGCTGGCGCCGATTCGGCTAGCCAGTTCCATCGCGATCAGCACGTTCGGAATGTTGTTGCGGTACGCCTCCGGCACGAGCGAGCTCGCGGCCAGGGCTTTCGCCATGCGCTGCGCGGCGGAAAAGTTGGAGTCGCTGGAGAAGGCTCCGATCGTGCCGCTCGGCTGGGCGGCGAGCGCCTCCGCCGTTCGCGTATCCATGTCCGAGTCCGTCCGGGTGAGCGCTGCGTTCATTGGCCTTGTCTTTCGATGGGGTAGTTGAGGGACGCGAACGCCCCGAAGTGCTCAACGGTCGCGACCTGAGGCCCATGCTCACGCGGCCCACGAGGGCAGCTTTAGCGTTTGGATCTCTTCGGGGTAGCCTGGCCACTCGTTCCGCCGGAGGCACTCGGCTAGCGTGACCATGTCTCGGCGGACGGAATCACGACCGCGTTGGATGTCCTCGGCCTCGAGGGTGTAGATGGCGAGCGCGTACGGCGGCACCTTCTCAACCGCGATGAACGCGAAGAGATCCACGGGAGCTCCGGCGGCGTTGAAGCCATCGCGGTACAGCGCCTCCTGCCGAAAGTATCCGTAGTTGGCGAAGGACTTCGGGAAGCCTAACGGGCTCGCATCCGTCGTAGTCTTTACGTCGATCAGCATCCGGAGATCTCTGCGGAGGTAGTCGCCTCTAGCCTTGCATTCGAGGCTGGTCTCCGGGTCCTGCCAGCGTGCGGTCACCTCGGCGTCTCCGCCGGTGAGCATGCGTCCGGCTCGCGGGTGATCGTGGACGGCTTTCGCCATCGCCGTGATCGCTGCGCCGTCTTCAACGGTGAGCGGCGTCTTGCCGACACTGGCCGCCCGCCACTCGTCGCGCTTCGATTTGTTGTCCTTGAAACGGCAGTCTCCAAAGTCTGGCTCCACCGTGTACGTGGCGGAGAACACGTCCGGTTCGAGGATGGCGCAGTGGAACGCCTTGCCGAACGCCATGGCCGGAGTGGTCTCGCCGTCCTGCCCGTCAACCCATGCCTTGTAGTGGGCCGGCGAGCGGCGGACTAGGTCCAGTCCGGACTTGCTGACCATGCCGAGCTCACGCCGGTGGTAGTCGGCCTCGGACAGTCGGAGGTGGATACCATGTTGGATCATTCGCCGGCCTCCTGTTCGCGCTTCGCCTCGCGGGCGTACTCATCGCCAAGGTCTTCGCGATCGGCGGCGAGCGCTGCGGCCTCCGTAGCGGGACATGGCCCGGTCTCGTGCATTCGGCGGCACTGTTCGCACCATGCCGTCGTGATCAACGTCTCGCGCGGTGCCCTCACGCTGCGAACCGAGGCGCGGACTAGCTGCCGTCCACCGCGGATCATCGAACCACCCGCAGCTGCGGCTCCGTCACCGCCTCGCCGAGACGCGCGAGCTCGGCGGCCTGGAGCGCAGCGGTGACCTCGCCCTCAACCGACAACATGGCATGGATAGCGGCGTCCTCGCGCGGGGTGCGGACGCCGTCGCGCTCTTCGTACATCGCCCGCACGTGGCCGATCGCATACGCTGCGTATGCGCGCGCGTTGTGGAGACGGGCCTCGAGGTGGATGGTCACGCTGCCACCTCGATGGTGTGCGTCACATCAAGTACGGTCGCATCGGGTAGCGGGCGCGGTAGCCTAGGAGCGAGCGCTTCTCCGCGCGCAGGGTCTTCCGCGCGTACACCCGCCACATGTTGTACGGCCCGATCGCCAGCCATCGAGTCAGCCTCACGTACGCGCATGCGCGCTTCGTTGCGCCCCACCGCTGGCCCAATGGAGATGCTGATTGTCTGTACGGGTTCATGGGTGACGGCCGCGCTCACGCTGCCACCTCCGTCGTGCGGAACGTGTCGAAGCGCATCGCTTCGGTGCAGCACTCGTCGCATAGGTAGTGCGTTTCGCCTAGGTCATCCGTCTCCCAGACAGCCGGCTGCGCGCACTCCGTCCCGTCCTCGCGCTCGAGCTCGCAGCGCAGCATCACCAGCGCCTCCACGAGGACCAGCCGCACAGCGCGAGGAGGACCAGCGCCTCTCCGAGGCGGTTCATCACGACGGCCTCGAGGGGCGGACCGTCTCGGCTGCGAACGCGGGCGTCAGCGGCGGGAGCGGCAGGGCGGCGGCGTCGAGCTCGGCGCCGAGGAAGTCCCAGAGGATTGCGTCGGTGGTGGCGGGGGGCGGGGGTTGCATCGTTCAGTCAACTTATACCACGTGTTGTAATGAGTCAAGCGCGCATTGAGGGCCCCTCCGCATTCTGCTCACCTCCGCGGAATGAAGGTGCTCCTAGCGGTGGCATGGTTGACGTTCGGCGCGGTCGACTGCGAGGCCTCGCGACGAGAGAGCCTTCGACTCGAGGGCCTCGCACCAGACGGGGCACCACTCGTCGCCTCGGCCGCTCCAAAGGTGGGCCGGGCGGCAGCGCCGCCGTCGGGTCGGGCACCGGCTACGGCGCCCGCTATGCGACCGTGCGCGGGCTCGTGTACCTGTCGAGACGGGGCGTGCGGATGTTGTGGTCGCGGCTGCTGTTCAGGTCACGGCGGCATCAGCCGCTAGCGCTCGCGGAGCGCGACACGTCCATCATCGATGCCGCCACGCAGATGCGCACGGGCCACTCCTGGCGTCTCGTGAGCGGCGCGCGCGTCTGCGCGGATGTCACGGTCGGGCCGAGCGAAGGACGCCTCCGAACTACGGAGCACGTTGCCCGACTTGGTGACTACGACACGACCGTCCCCTATCACCTCTCCAAGGCGAAGGTTGGCGGCCGTGCGGGACATCCAGGTGGCCTCCGCCAGTGGCTCGACGGCCTCCAACTTGCGGCCGTAGAAGATGGCTCCGGCGCGGACGAGAGCACGCGGGCTCAGCAGCGCAGCACCCACGTAGTTTGCGAGCCGTTCCTCATCGGGACCCGAGTACCTGGCGATCTCTCGCAGGGCCCAATGCGCGAGCTCGTGGGCGCACGCGAAGTTGATGTCTGGTAGGCCATCTCGCAGCTGAATTTCATAGCCCTTCGCGCCGCGTCGAAGGCGCGCACCACTCGGTAGGCGGTCGTAAATACCGATGCTCTCGGGCCCGATGAGGCGCAGTGCGAGTTCAGCGGCGTCGACGATCTCTTCCGGACCAACGCCGGCCAATCGCCTGACGTCCTCTGCGAAGAGTTCAAGCTGGCGCACTCCGCAATCAACGCTCCATTCGGGTGCGGCGTCTACGGGCGCGGACCCTTTCGGTGCTCCCGGAACCGGTCCTTGCCGCCCACCCTGGTCCCCTTCGCACCATCAAGGATGTCGCGCCAGTTTCCTCGTGTAGGTTCGAGGCGCGGATCCGCTAGGTTCGGATGCGCCTTGACCTCTGCGAGGACGGCGAGAAGACGCTCTGCGGACCAACGTCCAGAGTCGGCCTTGACGGCGGCGACCAACCCCTCGCACTTGCCTAGCAACTCGATCACATCCCACGCCGTCACTCGCGTGCCGTGCTTAGCGATGAGTTCTTCGGGGTCGAGGCCGTAAGCGTCAAGGAAGGCGTTCGCGACGTCCTGGCCAAGTTTACCTAGGTTCGCCGCCTTCCCGACCGTCACCTGCTCCATCCCGATCTTCTGGCCGATGCTCGTTTGCGTTTCGCCCCCGGCGATGAGCGCGCGCAGCTCTGCCTGGATGGCGTCGCGCAGGTCCTTTCGGACGACGGGCCCAGTACTCATGGGCACAACCTACCGTTGTGGCTTGGCTCAAGAAAGCCGCGTTGACTTAGTATACCTCGTGTTGTACTGATCGGGGTATGGCAGCAGTATCGAAGGCGGCGCGAGAGTTGCGGCGGAAGTTGAGCCCACCCGTCATGAACCAAGCCCGTCTCGCCGAGGAGTTGGGGGTATCTCAGCAAGCCGTATCGGCGTGGTTGTCCGGGCGCGCGCTGCCTGAGCCGGGCCGAATGGCGGTCATTGAGGGCCTGCTTGGCATCCCAATGCGCGACTGGGTTGCGGAGGCCGAAGAGTCCGGCGAGCACGCCGCGGTGGCGGACGCCGATGACACCGGGACGGGCTGAGCCGTGTCTACAACGCTGACCATCGGCAGCCACGCGATCCGCCGTGACGGCGAGCTGTGGTGCATGACGGACCTGTGGCGCGCATCGGGAGCGCCGAAAGACAAGCGGCCCGCCGAGTGGCTCCGATACGAGGGCGCCGCGTTCGTCGATTTTCTCCGTGCGTCCCTCGATGTGGGCCACGCCCATATCGCTAAAACATCGCGAAAGGGCGGGCTCGGCGGCGGCGGTGACACCTGGGGGCATTGGCAGCTCGCACTCGCGTTCGCGCAGTGGCTCTCGCCCGAATTCCACGCTCGTGTGAACGAGGTCTACCGAGCCTTCATGGCAGGGCAGCTCGTGCCCCTCGACTCCGAAGCCGTTCGTCTCGCGCTCCGCATCAAGGCGCTCGACTCGAAGGACTACGAGAGCGCGTGGGACGTCGAGTTGAAGATGGAACTTGCGCGGCTCCGCAAGATCAAGGGCTGGACTCCAGGTCCGAACAACGGACCCGAGCCCCAGCCGCTCGCGTTTGCCTATGGCCGAACGTGGCGAATCATTCTCGGCGATCAGGTCTACGGGGAACTGAAGCAGCGCAACCCTCACCCTCGCGACGGCAGCCTTCACGGGCAGTGGTTCCAGGATGAGCGGCTCCGACTGATTCGCCGAGAGGACATGGTGGTGACCATGTTCGTCGCGCGTCGATCGTCGCGATGGACCGACTACGAAACCGAGATGCGCACACATTTCCGGCGCGCGCCGCTGCAACTGCACCTCGTGCATACCAAGCGACCAAGCGTCAGCTGAGCGTTCCATCCCTCCGAGCCTGAGTTGCATACGTGCAGTATGCAATCCCGCTCGGCCTTTTCGCGCCTATCACCACTATACGCCCGTCACTTGTGGAGAATCTGGGGACTACCGATGACGACACTCGGCGCGATACCTGAACACGCTTCCTCGGAGTCGGCATTCCCGACGCGAGATAATTCCGCACTGCGCGCGCGTGTATTGACGTCGGTGACTCCGAGACAGGCGGAGCTCGTAGCCACCATCCGGGCGCTGCACCTCAGCACCGGCTGCTGGCCGTCTGGCGCCGGCGTCGCGCGCGCGCTCGGCGTCAACCCTACCAGCGTGCGTCGGCGGCTCCGGAACCTCGAGCGGATCGGCGTCATCCTCTGGGCTGGCGGTGACGTGCGTATCGCGCGCGAGCCTGACGGCCTCTTCCTCACCATGGCCGAGGTTCGAGCATGAAGTACGCGTCGCTATCCACCGGCGTTCTCCGAGGCATGGCGGCGACGCTGGAGTCGCTCGGCGTCCTGTCGAAGCAGCGCGAGGCCATCCGCTACGAGCTCGCGATTCGCGAATGGGCTGACGCCGTCGAGGCGCGGCTCGACACCACCATCGGAGGGCGGAGCTGATGGCGGTCTTGTTCTTCATTCTGGCCGCGATGCAGTCGCTCGCCCCGGGCCGAGACCACGCCGAGAACGCGACGGCCATCGCCACCGTCGTGCTCAGCGAACCGGCCTTGTTCCGGGATGACGAGTCCCGCATGCGGACTGCCGCCTTCATGGTTTCCGTAGCCTTCCGAGAGTCGTCTTTGCGGAACGGCGCCATAGGCGATCACGGCAACGCGCGGTGCATGTTTCAACTCTGGAACGCGCCGAGCGGCGTGCTGACAGACCCCGAGCTTTGTGCGCGCATCGCCCTGGTGCGCATGCGCGAATCCGCTCGCGCGTGCGGAAAGGACAACATGCTGGGGCTGTACGCCGTCGGACCGAAGGGGTGCTCGAGCGAGCATGCCAAGCGCATCTCGAGAGACCGCCGCGCGCTGGCCGAACGGCTCGCGAAGACGGTGCAGCAGTGATCGCGCTGTTCGACTGGATGGATGAGAGCCAGGTGTTTACGGGCCTACTCATGCTCGTCGCGTGCATCGCGTTCGTAGACTCGATCCGGGGGCGGCAGTGAGGGTCGGAGATCGCACGAGAGTCGTCGCGATCTGGTCCGAGTTCTGGGGCATGGCCGGCGTCGTCACGCAGGTGGAGCCGTGGGTCATGGTTCTCATTGATGGGGACAGCTACCCGATCAAGTTCGATCCCGCGGCGCTCGCGGTGGAGGTGGCGGAGTGACAGCAGCCCTCTCCCTACCCGACCCGTGGGCCGACGTCGCCGAGGCGCACGCTCTCTACCTCGTCGCGAGGGACGTGGCGGAGGAGCGGCTACGGCGCTTGACGCGGCTCGAGGACGGGCTCGTGCGCTTGCTCGATCGCATCGACATGACGCGCGAGGAGATCGCGCGGGCGCAGGAGCTGCAGATCGAGGCGCTCAGGCTGCGGGCTCGGGTGGCGCGGTGATCGACCTCCGACCCTATCAGCACGAGGCCGTGGCCCTCGTCCGTGCCGCCATGCGTGACGGAGGCAAGCGCGTCGTACTCGTGTTGCCCACCGGCGCAGGCAAGACACGCACGGGCTCCGCGATCGTCGAGCGCGCCATAGCCAAGGGCCGGCGTGTGATGTGGCTGGCGCACAGGACTGAGTTAATCGAGCAGACCGCCAAGACACTGCACGGGTTCGGCCTTCCGGTTGGGGTCGTTGCGGCAAGCTCGGCTTGGCCAATCGACGCCAGCGCTCCGGTGCAGGTGTGCTCGATCCAAACACTCCTCGCCCGCGCGCACCGGCCGCGCGCCGACCTTCTCGTCTGGGACGAATGCCATCACGCTAGCGAGGCCGCTCCTGCATGGGCCGCGTTACTCGCCGCGTACCCTGACGTGCGCGCGATCGGCCTCACCGCTACGCCCGAACGTGGCGACGGTAGCGGACTCGGCCCGCTGTTTGATCGCCTCGTCGTCGGCACCACCGTTCGCGCGCTGACCGAGGACGGCCATCTCGTGCCGTGCGAGGTCATCCGACCCGCCAAGCTCCTAAAGCCCGGCGTGCTCGCGCAAGAGCCACTCGCCGCGTACCAGGCGCACTCGCCTGGACAGCAAGGGTTCCTGTTCGCCAAGTCGGTCGAGGAGGCGCAGCGCTACGCCGCTGAGTTCACCGCCGCCGGCATCCGTGCCGTGTGCATCCACGCAGGCACGAGGCCCGAGGACCGCGCCGTGGCCATCGAGCTCTTCAAGCAAGGCGTGATCCGCATCCTGTCGAACGTCTACATCTTCACCGAGGGCACCGATCTGCCCATGGCGTCGGTGTGCATCCTCGCTCGAGGCGCGTCGACTGCTGGAATTTACCTGCAAATGGTGGGACGGGTGCTTCGCCCGCACCGGGGTAAGCGCGGCGCGACGCTGATCGACCTCCGTGGCGTGACCCACGTGCACATGATGCCCGAGGACGAGCGGCACTACTCGCTCAGCGGCAAGGGTATCGCGCTCTCCGAGGTCGCGAAGTGCAAAGTGTGCTCGCAGGCGCTCGGCCCGTCCGGCTACCCGTGCGCGTGCGGGTACGCGCCGCAAGCAGGAGAGGAGACGCCGGGGTCAAGCGAGGTCACGAACGAGCCGCTGGTGCGGTTCGCCAGGATGATCGCGCAGGGCCCCACCCAGAGATTCGAGACGCTTGTGCGATGGCTTTGCGCGGCGGATGCGAAGGGGCACAAGCGGACGTCGGTGCGGCACAAGTGGCGCGCCGTTTACGGCAGCGCCCCTGACGCGGCAGCGTGGGCGAGTGCGTGCGTGGAAGCGGATAGGGCGGCGGTGGCGGCGTGAGCGAGACCGCGATCCTTCTCGCTATCCACGACGCAGTGGCCCTCACCGGTAAAGCGCTCCTGTGGCGAAACAACACCGGCCTTGCTCGCTTTGGCGGCGCTCGCGTGCGGTTCGGGCTCGGCATCGGCGGCGCGGACTTGGTGGGTGTGCTGATCGGGCCAGGTAAGTTCATTGCTATCGAAGTAAAGACTCCGTCGGGCCGAATGACTACGGAGCAGCGATGCTGGCGCGATGCCGTGGTGAAGGCTGGAGGCGTCTACATCTTGGCCAGGTCCGTCGAGGAAGCCGTGGAGGGTGTGCGAAATGCTGCGAACGTGTGAAACATGCTCGGCCACGTACGCAGCATTCGGGCGAATGGCGGGCCGGAGCAAGTGGTGTTCCAGATCCTGCAGGGGGCTGGCGGAGAGGACACTCGTAGGCGCGCTCAGCCCCGTGTGGCGCGGAGGGCGAGCCGCGACACTCGCTCGATGCAAGGCCAACAGGCTGCCGACGTTCTCCAGGCTGCCGCCCGGGTACTTCCGCGTCTGCCCTTCTTGCCGAAAGAACTGCGTGCCCAAGGGACGCGTCTATCACGACGGGTGTAGGCCTGTTACCCGAGTCAGGATCTACTGCACGGACTGCGGCGTAGAGCGCATCGCTCACATGGCATCGGACAGATCGCTCGCGAAGAGATGCGCGAGGTGCGCATTCAAGATGCGCACGGCCGCCGGTAACCCGAACTGGAAAGGAGGAATTACGTCGGCGAATCGCCGATTCCGCGCGTCCGAGGCTTACCAGGATTGGCGTCGAGCCGTGTTCGAACGCGACAATTACCAGTGCGTCACGTGTGGCCAAGTTGGAGGAGTGCTTCACGCCGACCACATCCTCCCGTTTTCGACCCACATCGATCTGCGCCTAGCGCTGAAGAATGGGAGGACGCTCTGCTTTTCCTGTCACTCAAAGACGCCGACATTCCTCGGTGGGGCGAGGCGGCTGCAGCGACTGATCGCCAAGACACGGTCGGTGGATGAGGCGATGGATGCTCTGGAGGATGCACTGCAATGACGATCGAGCCGTTTGACCCGCCTAGCCGACTTCGTATCGTCCCGCTGCCCGACTTGCTGCCGCCGCCGTCCTTTGACGACACGTCATCGAGTGACGATAGGCCTGAGGTGCGGCTCGTCACGGCGAACCCGCATCAGGCGATCGACGACATCGCCGACCTCCTGCACCTGGACCGTTCGCTCTATGTCCGCGGGAAGGAACTCGTCACGATCGTTGGTGCGCTCGCACCCCGCGAGGACGACAGGGCACCTGTCGCCGAGTCGACGCCTCTGATCGTCCCGGTGGAGCCCGCCACGCTGACCGAACGGCTCACGCGCCATATCCGACTGACGCGCCGCAAGCCGCTGAGCAAGACGCAGCAGGCCGTGGTGGACGCCGGGGGCCGCGGTCCCACCGTCGAATGGGTTCCGGCGCTGCCTCCTCCCGGAGTGATAGGCGGGGTGCTCGCGCGTCGTCAATGGCCGCTGCGTCATCTGACCTCGGTATCAGAGACGCCCGTGCTGCGTCCTGACGGGACGCTGCTGCAGCTGCCTGGGTACGATCGTTCGACGGGTTACGTCTATCGGCCGAGCGCGGACTACCCCGAGATCCCGATCGCGCCGTCCCGCGACCAGGCGCGCGCGGCTCTCGCTGAGCTCGCGGAGGTGTTCGTCGACTTCCCCTACGTCGACGACGCGGCTCGCATGGTTCCGATCGCGGCGATTCTGACGGTGCTAGCGCGATCGGCAATCGTAGGCTCGTGTCCGGCCTTCCTTCTCGACGCAACCACGCGCGGTTCTGGGAAGACGCTGCAGGCCGACGCGGTCTCTGCCGTATCGCTTGGGCGCTCAGCCGCGCGGAAGTCCTATCCCGTCGAAGAGGAGGAGCTCGGCAAGGTCCTCGCCTCGTACGCGCAGGCAGGCGCGCGGCTGATCCTCTTCGACAACGTGACGCGCGAGTTTGGCGGTGGTGAGATCGACCAAGCCATCACTGCGCGCGACACGGTCGAAATCCGTATCCTTGGTCGCACGGAAATGAAACGGCTGCCGTGGGCGGCCGTCCTCCTCGCAAGCGGTAACAACATCGTGCTCTCTGAGGACACGGTGCGTCGCGTGCTGATCGCCAGGCTCGAGAGCCCGGCGGAGAACCCGGAGGATCGCGTCGGGTTCAGGCACCCGCACCTCTTCGATTGGATCATCGCAGAGCGGCCGCGCCTCGTTGCGGCTGCTCTGACGGTCCTAGTGGCGTTCGCCTCGAGGGGCGGACACCGGAACGACGATAAGGCCTGGGGCTCGTTCGAGGCGTGGTCTCGGCTCGTGCCCGGCGCGATCGTCTACGCGGGCGGTGCGGACCCGATGCTCGCGCGGCCGTCGATCGAGCAGCACGCCAGCGACTCAAGCCGCGCGCTCGTCACCGTGCTCGACATGCTGCCTCGCCTCTGCCCGGGACGAGGCCTTACCACGCGCGAGATCGTTCACCTGCTTTACCCGGCCAAGACTGCTGATGCGGAGCGCACGCTAGACGGCTTCGACGACCTGCGCGACGCAATCGAGGCATGGACTCTGCCCAAGCCAGGCCAGCCCCCTTCACTGCAGCTCTTGGGGAAGCGTCTTAGGAGCAACGTCGGGCGGTGCATTGGTGGCCGGCGACTCGTCCGAGACCAGGCCAACGACGCCCGCCAGACGGTGCGGTGGAGGGTCCAATGAGGTTCGCTGTACCAATACACCCAATACACCCAATGCGGCAGGTGCATGCTTGGTCTCGTTTTTTCTTCTTCACACGAGAGGCTGGCGCATTGGGTGTATTGGGTGTCATTGGGTGCGGGCGACCTGAGGTCGCGTACTTAGCGCGGTGTCGCCATGACTGACCGCGCCGTCCTGTTCGCGATCGTCGACCGCATGGGCGCGAAGGTCACCTGGCTGGCCCTCGAGTGCGGTCGCTGGAAGTGCAACGTCACCGGCGTCGCGCTGACCCCGCATCAGGGCATAGGGACCACGCCCCTTCGTGCGCTCGCCGATGTGCTGGTAATGGCTGGATCGCTGGGGTGGTCGCGGTGATGGGCGTCTGGCCCCTCCTAGCTGGACCTCAGTGGGCTCCGGTCACGACAGGCGACCGTGGCACGAGGCTGACGGAGCGAGCCCAGCACGAGCCCGCCACGGCGCAAGGAACGCGGTGTCACCACACGCACACATGGGGGTATACGCCCCCACCCTGAGATCTACGGAG
>DATLXE010000146.1:0-1952 GCA_035575795.1 Gemmatimonadaceae bacterium | reverse complement strand
AGAGGGACCGGTCAATCCGCACGACATTCTCCGCATCAAGGGACCGCGCGCGGTGCAGGAGTATCTGCTCAACGAAGTGCAGGAGGTTTACCGCCTGCAGGGCGTGAAGATCAACGACAAGCACATTGGCGTGATCGTGAGGCAGATGCTGCAAAAGGTCCGCGTGCTGGAGTCCGGCGAGACGATGTTCCTGGAAGGGGAGCACGTCGACAAGCAGAACTTCCGCGAAGCGAACGACAAGTCAAAGAAGAAGAAGTCGTCTCCGGCCGTTTCGGAGCCGCTCCTGCTCGGCATCACCAAGGCCAGCCTTACGACGCAGTCGTTCATCTCGGCGGCGAGCTTCCAGGAGACGACGCGCGTTCTTACCGACGCCGCCATTCGCGGCGCGCGGGACGAGCTGCTCGGCCTCAAGGAGAACATCATCATCGGCCACCTGATCCCGGCTGGAACCGGTATGTACCGATACCAGGAAGTGGAGATCGAGGGAGCCCCGGTGCCGCCGGTGGCGGAGCTGCCACCGGAGCCGACGATCGCCGAGATACTTGCGGCAGACTCGGATACCGATTTCGTGGCACCCGAAGTTGTCGCGGTAGCGGAAGAGATCTAAGGCTTCGCCGCTGGTTCGAGCGGCGGACAGCGTAACACCGACATCCCCTGACGGTCATTCCGTCAGGGGATGTCGTGCATCATACTTGAGCCGCGCCGCCACTACGGGGAAATCGTTGTGATCCGGATCGACCGGTACAAGCTGACGCGCAAGGCGATCGTGTGCGAAACTCTGCTTGCCGACGCGGAGATCGCCGCCGCGGTATCCGAACACGCGGCCGAATCGGGAACCGCTGAAGAGGCCGCGTGGCGGCGCGTCGAGACTTATATCGACGAGATCGTGCCCTTCTTCAACATCCTTACCTATAACAGGTTCGGGCTCGTCGTCAGCAAGGCACTGCTCAATCTCTTCTACAAGGTGTCGGCGGAGTATGCCGGCGGCCGCGAGACCGAGCTACCGCGGGACGCGATCGTGGTCTACCTCATGAACCACCGATCCAACGCCGATTACGTGCTGGTGGGCTACGTACTTTCCGGCCGCGTCGCGATTTCCTACGCCGTCGGGGAGTGGGCAAGGGTCTTTCCTCTCGAGTACATCTTCAAGAGCTTCGGCGCGTACTTCATCAGGCGAAAGTACCGCGAGAAGCTCTATCACGCCGTGCTCGAGCGGTACGTGCAGCTGATCACGCGGAACGGGGTGACGCAGGGAATCTTTCTCGAGGGCGGACTGAGCCGGGACGGCAAGCTCGGGCAGGCGAAGATCGGGCTCCTCGACTACCTCCTCGGCGTTGCGCGCGACCCGGCGCTCAGGGAGCGACTCCATATCGTTCCGGTGGCGATCAATTACGACCGCGTGCTCGAGGATCGCTCGCTGTTGCGCGAGCTCGATGAGCGCGAGGGACGCCGGCGACCGCCGTGGTATGTGCAGATGGGCGAGGTCCTCAGCTATGTGTGGTGGAACCTGGCTCGCCTCATTGCGAGGAGATGGAAGCGGTACGGCCGCGCATCGGTGGTAATTGGCGAGCCGTTTGCGGTCGGGCCGTGGATCGAAGCACAGAACCGCGAAGCAGGCGACCTCTTCGGGATTGGGCGCAGCGAGCGGCTGGCGCGGATTCAGGGACTCGCCGACGAGGCGCTGACACGGATCGCGGCGTTAGTGCCGGTAACTCCCGTCACACTCGCGTGCGCGGCTGTACAGAGCTTCGACGCCGACTTCATCGCCCACGACGCACTGGTCGGCCGGATGGAAGAAATGCTCGAAGTGTTGGCGGAGCTGAATGCGCGCGTCATCACCCACGAGGGCGGGGTGGAGGAAACCTTTGACCGGGCGTGGCGGATGCTTCGCATGCGGCGGATGCTCGTCCGCTTGGGCCAAGGTTACGCGGTGATCCCCGCCAACCGGCCGC
>DATLXE010000145.1:0-10898 GCA_035575795.1 Gemmatimonadaceae bacterium | reverse complement strand
CGCGAGCCCGCGACGATACGCCGCCTCCGCGAGGTTTGGGCGGTTCTCCTGCAATGCCAGGTCGCCCTCCCGCATGTCGAACCAGGCGATCTCCCCGGCGGGCACTCCAGCCTGGGTGGCCACCATCGCCCGACCCAAACGCAGCAGTCGCCGGGCTTCGCGGGGATTGCCTTGCAGCTCGGCCCATCGCGCCGCGCCAGCAAGGGTACCGCTGCTTGCCGAAGGCGCGCGGACCGCGGCGAAGCTGGCCCGTGCGCCCTCGTAATCGCCGAGCTCGAGCTGGGTCTCCGCCAGTAATGAGTGGTAAACATCCACGTCTGGCCGCCCAGCAACGTTTTCCTGAGCTACGTCGCGGGCTTCCTCGAAGCGATGCTGTTCGAGCAGGCTGGCCGCGAGGGTAACGAATGCACCGCCGTTGTGCTGAGTCCGGAGAGCCAGCGATCGGCGAGCCTCCGCTTCCGCTCGCATGGCGTCGTTGGCGCTTCCCGTCAACCGCGCGCGCTGCATCAGGAGCGCCGCAGCATAGGCCGGAGCGATTGCGCTGAATGAATCAACCTTCGCGGCCTCCCTCCAATCGGAGAGCTCACGATCGATGCGCTGAAGGTCAGGCGAAGCGGCGCTGGCTTCCTGGGGAAACCCAAAGCTGTCTGTTGCCATGTGTCGGGCGACGACCGCCACGACAAGAACCGCGCACATGCTGAGAAGCACGAGCGCGGTTCTGGTGTTGCGGCCGGACCAACGTCGTACTGAGCTCATTGGGGACATGGAGTTCATGACAAAATGACTCCGCGAGCTCCAACCGGCATCGCCTTATGGCGATGCCGGTTGCGAACCTTACTGGTTCGGAGCAGCGAGGTACGGGAACGTGTTAGTCGGCACTGGACCACCACCAAAGGCCGGAACGTTATCCGTCGCCAGGCCAGGCTTAGCGCCAGTCTGATCGATATTAGCCGGATCCAGGAGCCTACCGAACGTCGCCGCCAGCGAGATGTCGACCGCATCGTCCTGCAGTCTCCGGCCGCCGTAGGCGTTAGGGTTCAGGACGAAGCCGAGGTAGCCAGCGGTCCCCGGGGCCTTGTCCGTCTGGAGCGTGATCATATCGGGCAGGAGCACGTCCGCAATCGCTGCCGCGAGTTGAGGGGAGCGGCCCGCGCTGTCGGTGATGAACCGGACGATGTTGAATCTGAAGTTCTGCCGGTCGGTATTCGGCGTGCCCACATCGTGGAAGCCGTGGTCCTTCATCTCAAGGAACACCTCGGCGACGAGTGGATTGCCCAGTCGCTCGACCTGGTTGAACACGCGGTTCGCAAACCGGACAGAATCGCTACCCGGATTTGCTGCGGCGCCTCCACCGCCGCTTATCGCAGGAGTCGTTAAAGGACCCGTTATATCATCGCGCTTGTCGTTCTCGCACGCCGCGGTAGTAAAAGCCAGCGCCAGAGCGCTGATCGTCAGTAGTGCCTTTCTATGTAACTGCATATCGGAAAGCCTCTTATTGAAGTCGGAGTTAGTGAGCATTGGCATTAACGGCTGATCGTTCCCCAAACACCGATCTTCTTGTTGGCGCCCGGCGCGACAAGAGCTACCGGAAACTCCAGCACGATTGCGAGGGTGTTCGCCCTGGCGAAGGTGAGAAAATCACGAGCTGGTCCGTTTGTCTGGTCGAACGGTGCCCTCTGGGCCGCTGTGCTGTTCTCTGCGAATCGGAAAGACGATGCCGTCGGCCTCGGGGAGAATGCCGCGAGCGGGCCCGTTACCGGCTTCCGGTCCGGGATGATGCGAAAGAACTGCTCGAGATCGACAAAGAACGGATCATCACGCAGGCCGGCGAAGACCTGAATCGTGCCCCCGGTTCCTGTCGTCGTCACCACGGAATCAGTTCCGCGACCGAGAATCCTTGGCTGGTTAGCCTGATTAGCCACCAACATTGCGGTAGTACCCTGACGCCGGATCGGCGTGCCACGGGCATCCGTGCGATTGTCGAGCGGTTGCGTCGGTCCGCGAACATTGATTACGCGGTTGTTGCCGGCCGTCGAGTCGAACGTAACCTGGATCACCAGATCCTCGACTCCGTCAGCCGGTGACGAGTTGTCGATCTTGAACTGGTACAGGAGATTGTGGTCGAATCTCGCTTCCCCGTTCCGAGCAGGCACGATTGGCGAAGCCGTGTTCATCACGAGCGTTACCCGCGACCCGTCGGTGCCACCGGCGCCGGGGAAGGCATAGATATCGGTGATATCCATCTGGGGGTTGAGCTCGGTAATGCGGGACTGCTGGTGGTCCGAGGCCCACGCTGTGCCGACAATAGCTACGGCAACTGCGGCGAGCGACGTTGATACTAATGTCCGGTTACTAATCTTTATTCGGCGCATACAACCTCTTCGGTTCATGACCAGAAACGTTGGGGGCGGCGGAGTAGTCGCTCCCTCTGGCAACAACCATAGCAGTTGGCGTGCCGTTCCAGGTGGTGTGCTAGTTTCTGGACCGGGCCTTGTCTCTGTATGAAGCAGATTCCCGGATATTATGCAGACTGATACAGTTCAGACTCATCCGTGGCGGGTTTGACGACGGGCCATCGCTATCCTGGATTGTCGTGAGTCCATCTCCCAACGAGCTCCTCGCGACCCGCTCAAGGGAGCCTGACGACAGAGAACGAGTACGATTCGCCTCCCTGCACTCCCACTCCCAGTTCTCCGAGTCGGTTTGTTCCGCGGCATCGCACCGTGCGATCCCGATGGAGCGCACACCTGGCCCCGCCGAGCGCGAGGAACGACTGACCGGGCGATCGGAATTCCTTCGTTGGCTGGCTTGGCGCCACGCAGTGCAAAGCGCCCGCCGCATCGATCGCGCAGGCCCCGCTCCCGAGATAATCCGCCCGCAAAGCGGAGATCACGCCACCGGGTGCCAGGGTAAACGGCGGGATGGGGGGCGAACCTGAACATTTATTGCAACTACGCTGTTCATTGGTACAGGCGGCGACGGTTGGCGAGGTAGTCGTCACACGGCACTCGGTGCGACCATATTCAATGATCTGAGAGTGACCACCGGCACTGAAGTGTCGTAGGTCGCGCGCTCCCGTACCCGGCAATCCGTTGAATTGTGTGCCGATGGAGTACGCTACGCCTGCGGCATCGAAGGCCGACGTGGCCGGTGGGTACGACCCGAAGCTTGTCCACGCGTTCCAGGCTAACGACACTGCCGGTTGGGGAAGATCGATGCGGGCCGGCGCAAGAATGCGATCCTCGCGATTGGACTCGTGACCCCAGCACCAGACAGCGCCTGCCCCTGTTCGGCCGCAGATACCAGCCCCGGCTTGGACGATCTCCGCGAATACGACACCGCCAAGCGCCGGGATCGGCCGGCGGCAAAGATAGCCGCCCAGGACGGTTGAGCAGCCCGATGTCACGGACGGCTCCGAGGAAGCGGTGTATCCCCAGCACCATAGCGCTCCCTGATCGGTCAGTCCGCAGCCAACCTTGAATGTGAGCGCTATCTGCACGAAGGGTGGCGAATCAGCGACGCGCACGGGCGCATTCCGGCATTGAACTCCGGAGTAGAGCCCGGAGATACACAGCGTTGCTCCTTCGCTCACCGAGGGGACCGAACTCGCGTTGGTCATCTCCCCCCAGCAGTACAGGCCACCGCTTACACCCGTCGCGCAGACCGTACGGTTATTGTCGCCGACACTGGAGAATCGCTGGACGTCGCTGGCGGCATAGGCGGAGGCGGTAGCCGATCCGGATTGTGCGGTCGCGACGCCTGCCGGAGCGACGCCACGTTGCCAGGTCGCGCGGGCAAGACCGTCACTCGAGGTAATGGCGTCGAGCTGCGCCACAGAGCCGTCGGTCGCCGACCACGTCACTGCAACTCCGGGCACCGGGAGCCCGGAGGCATCCCGCACCAGCGCGACGAGCGTGTCGGCGAGCAGGGAAACGGGCGCCCCCACCTGCGAAAGCCCGCGGACCATTGTCACGCTGGCGGGGAGCGCCGGCACGGATGTGGGCGATAATCGTGCGGCTGGCCACATTGAAGATGGAGATATTTCGGCTGCACGCCCCCCCGGCGCGGGGGCAACGTCCATAGTGCGCTGGTAATGCCTCGGCTGTTGGTGGTTGATATCCAAATCGAGCGCATGCCCTCGGCGCGTTCAGCGCGTATCGCCCCGCAGGCCGTTTCACCGAGTGGCGCAGATTCATCGGCACCCCAGCGGACATCCACTCCGGGTACGGGCGTCCCCACAGAGTCCCGGACCTCGACGACTACAGGCTGGGGCAGAGGCTGACCCGCAATACCTGTCTGATTGTCGCCACTGATGACGACGATCTGAGCCGGCGGGCCGGGCGGAGGGGGCGGGGCGGGCGGGGCGACCGGCTCGCGCGATGAGGCCGCATCACAGCCTAGTACGGCAAGAAGGAGCATCGTGGCGAGAAGTCGCGTCATGGCTGCCAACGATAGCGCTCCCGGCGGCAGAAGGCGACTACTATTTCGTTTACACGCGCTCCTCCTTGCAGCCAGGCTGAGATTACGGAACGCCAAAGCCTGACGTTCCTTAATCGTCCCTACTTTCCAATTACCGCGTGACTGCGCCTACCCATGGTGTCCGGTTGCCCAACCAGTCAGCTTCATCGGCACGCGAATGACCACCACAGGTATATCCACAGTCCAGGAGCCGACCTCCACCGAATCCGCGCGCGCGGCGGACCGGCGGCTATGAACGGCTCTGACCGCGTGGTCGCTGACGAGGAGGCACTGGAACGAGAGCGCTACGAACTTCTGCGACGGCTGCAGCATTGGCTGGAAACCCCGATGGTGGTTCTTGCCTTCGCATGGCTGGCGCTCCTGGTCGTCGAGCTCACCTGGGGAGAGAGTGTCTGGTTCGAGATCGCCGGCACGATCATCTGGATCGTTTTTCTCGTCGATTTCGTGGTCGAATTCGTCCTTACCCCGCGCAAGATCGACTACCTCAGGAGCAACTGGCTGACCGCCATTTCGCTCCTCATCCCCGCGCTGCGCGTCTTCCGCATTTTCCGCGTGGTGCGGTTGTTCCGTGTGGCGCGGCTGGGGCGAGGCGTGCGGTTGGTTCGCGTCGTCAGCTCGCTGAATCGCGGCATGAGCGCGCTGGGCAAGAGCCTCAGCCGCCGCGGTTTCGGCTACGTCCTCGCCCTCACCGTGCTCGTTACGTTCGCCGGCGCTGCCGGGATGTACGCTTTCGAAAAGGACGCCCCCGACGGACTGAATACCTACGGCGAGGCGCTGTGGTGGACCGCCATGGCGATGACGACGATGGGCTCGCAGTTCTGGCCGCTGACCATCGAAGGGCGGGTGTTGTGCTTCTTTCTCGCACTGTATGCATTCGCCGTCTTCGGGTATGTGGCGGCGACGCTGGCAACTTTCTTCGTCGGCCGCGACGCCGGGAATGTCGACGCCGAGTTGGCGGGGGCCAGGCAACTGACCGCGCTTCGGGAAGAAGTGATCGCCTTGCGTGACGAAATCCGTGCCTTGTCGCGCCAGTCGCCAGCGGGGTGAAGTGCTTGCAGCAAGAAGTTTACGGGATCACTCCCAGCGGAAGACCTTCGTCGAGAGTGCGGTGAACGCCGCGAAGAGCGCGAGCAACGCCGCGACGTTTACCCAATGCGCGCCCCAACCCGATCCGCCCCAAACACCCTCGAGGAGCGCCACGGCGTGCGTAGTTGGGAGCAGGTAAGTCGCTGCCTCGACGGCGGGCGGCAGCCGGTCGACGGGAAAGAATAATCCCGACAAGGCCAGCGTCGGGTAGAGCACCGCCGCGCTGATCGGCTGCGCGAATCGCGCCGTCGGCACCACGCTCGCGATCAGGAATCCAAGCGAGAGAATGCTGAGCGTGCTGAGGAGCAACGCGCCGGTAAAGCTGAACACGTTCACCCGCATCACGCCCGGAAAAAGTTGCCGGCCGGCGAGAACCAGCAGCGCGAGGCTGATCGCTGTGAACCCGAGCTTCACGACGACGTGCGCTCCAAGGATCGTCACCGGCGAGAGGGGCGTGGCGCGGAGGCGCTTGAGGATGCCTCCTTCCCTATAGACGGAAATGATCGACACGAGCGATTGCACCGCGCCGATCGCGATCACCACGGCGGCGAGGATGGCGAGGTTGAATGGAAGCTCGGATTCCGCCGCGGCCGCCGGCTCACCGGTGCCGAACGCGCGCCCCATTGCGATGAACATTAATACCGGCATTACGAGCGTCGCGACGAACCCCATCGGTTCGCGGGCGAAGATCTTGGTCTCGACCCAGGTGAGCTTCCAGAAGCCGCGCAGAAACTGAGGGCCCATTCTCAGTCCCTGATCCCGTGGCCGGTGAGCTTTAAAAACACGTCCTCGAGCGTCGGGATCTCGGTACGGAAGCCGCGCACACGAATGCCCTCACGCGCGATATGGTTGATCACGTCGGTCACGAAGTCGTCGCCCGCGCCCCGAATCGCGTGTGTTGCCCCGCCCCCCTCGGCCGGCTCGACCGCGCCCAACCCCTGAAGCCGCTCAGCAACATTGGCATCATCGCTCGCGAACACCACCGTCCGGTCGGGACAGTGCTTCCGCACCAGATCTTCGGGCGTGCCCAGCTCGATGAGGCGTCCGTGCTCGATGATTGCAACTCTGTCGCAGAGGCGTTCGGCTTCTTCCATCAGGTGCGTCGTGAGAAACACCGTCGTGCCCCGGTCCCTGATATCGGTCACCAGGCCCCAGATCGCGCGACGCGCTTGCGGGTCGAGCCCAGTGGTGAGCTCGTCGAGGAACACGACCTCGGGTTCGTGGATGAGCGCCAGCGCGATGAAAAGCCGCTGCTTCTGGCCGCCGGAGAGCGTCATGAACCAGGCGTTGCGCTTCGCGTCGAGCCCGAGCCGGGCGAGGAGCGCGTCAGTGTCGACGACGCGATTGTAGAGCGAGCGCCAGAGATCCACCGCCTCGTACACCTTGATGCGCTTCTGGAGCTGCGCCTCCTGGTGCTGCACACCGATCCGTTGCCGGAGCGCGTTGGCATCACGCTGTGGATCGAGGCCGAGCACCGAGATCGTACCCTTGTCGGGAACGCGATTGCCCTGCACGCACTCCATGGTGGTCGTCTTTCCGGCGCCGTTCGGTCCGATCAGCCCAAAAATCTCGCCCTCGAACACTTCGAGCGAGACGTCGTCCACCGCCACCGTGCGACCGTAGCGCTTGCCGAGGTTGGACACGGCGATGACTGGTATCACGACGAATGTTACCAATTCTTGCTTTCGGGCGGGCTCCACGGGGACGAGCGTTGCTCGTCCCCGTGTTGTCATCTGGAGGACTGAAGCAGGGAGCCAAAAAGCTTTGTCAGCTGATAGCTGTCAAGCCGGTAATCGTGGCAGAAAAAGCCCCGGCTTCTGAGAGTTGCTGCACCGACCCCCCGAATGGCGGGGCATTTTCGGCCAGTATGATAAGCTTGACAGCCCCCGGCTGCATCGCTTACGGCTCCCTGCTTAGGTCCTCCAGATAGGTAGCTAGCAAGACAACCGCTACTCCGCGCTTACATGGTCAGACTCTTGGCGCGGGTGAGCGCGTCGGTACCCCTGACGTGGAAATCGTTCTGCCAAGCCGGTCGCGCATCGGCAAGGGGTGGGAGATTTTTCGGACCACGGTCCCGTTAACGCCCGCAGAATTGCAGCAAATTGCGAACAACTGGGCCCCCTTCGTTCGTTAGCAAGGGAGCCCCACGCACAACGATGCGGCGAGCGGGAATAAGTGCGAGATCGGCATTGCCGCTGCCGCGGACTTCTCAGTTGCTCCCGCCAGCCACCGGTACGCGGGTCGCGATATAGATATCGGTGGAGCCTTCGCCCCCCGGGCGCGTCGAACCAAAGACGAGAGACGTTCCGTCCCACGAGACCGACGGTCGCGTCTCGCTGGCAGCGGTGTTCACGTTCCCGCCGGCATTACCAGGTACCGACCAGGAGTCTGCCGTGCGTGCACGTGTCGCGCTGTAGATGTCAGCCGCGCCCAAGCCGCCGGGACGGGTGCTGAAAAAGAAGATCTCCAGCCCGTCTCTCCGTACGTTCGGCTGCGCGTCGTCGGCCGCGCTGTTTACACCGGTCGCCAGCTCCCCCCGACCGTACTTGCCGCCGACGAAGCGGCTCACGTAGACATCCTGATCGCCCACAATCGCTCCAGCCGCCTCCGTCGGAGCAAAGCCTCCGGCTCGCGCGCTCGAGAAGTAAAGAACCTCACCACTGTTGCCTTCGGAGGGCAGGGGAGATGGACTCGCTTCGCTGGCCGCGCTGTTGGGTCCGCCATTCGACTCACAGCCAAGGTTCTGCGGGTCTTCCGCGGAGCCATCGCCGCGAAAACGCGTAACGTAGATGTCGGCACCGCCGCACCCCGGGCCGCCCGACCAAGCCGCGCGCGCACTCACAAAAAAGAACCGGATTCCGTCACGGTCTATCGTAGGGCAAAAGTCGTCAGCGGACGAGTTTATCGGAGCGCCGAGATTGGCTGGCGCGCCCCACGGGTCGTTTTCGCTGGCTCTGGTGGACACCCAGATATCGATCCCGCCAAGGCCGCCGGGCCGATCGGAAGCCATGAAGAACTTCTTGCCGTCTCTCGACCTGAGTGGACAGCCATCCAGGGAGCTGGTATTGAATTCGGAATGCGTCCCGGGCAGCGACTCCACCCGTACCGCTGGTGACCAGGCAGAGAAGCGGCCAGCCAGTGCGTCATCGGGCTCGCTTACCCCCGAGTCGCAGCCAAGAGCGCTTGCCGCCGTCCCGATCATGAGTACTGATAGCCGGTATCTCCTGTACGACGGACCCTTCCCTGAGTTACGCATTGTTTCTCCGTGGGCTGATGCGGTACTGTTGAGCTGACAATAATGGTGGCGCTGGTTGAGAAGCGTAAGAGCGTGCCACGGAGGCGTTGCGTTTCAGCCCTCTCATTTTTCCAAAAGGCGACAGATGCTCCTTCGATCAGTCCTCATTGCCGGCTATATGGTGCAATGAGCATCATGACTCCTGACCAAAAGAAGGAGGACGGCGTTTCGCTCCATGGCGGGGCAGACGAGCACAGCCTGATGCTGTACATCCAGCCGAGCCTGGTCGCACCCGGTTATCGCGCCGCGAAATCCGTGGCGGGCTCGACATACGCGGGGCTTCGGAATTGAAAAAGTCAGGGGCGAACGAAGGCCTGTCGGCAGCCAGGCTCATCTCGGAAAGAACTGCCGAGCTGGGCGATTGGCGCGGCCAAACGCTGAGCAGAATGCGCGCGCTAATAAAGGAAGCAGACCCCGACGTCGTCGAGGAGTGGAAGTGGATGGGCACTCCGGTCTGGTCGCATGACGGCATCATCTGCACCGGCGAATCCTACAAGAAGGTCGTGAAGCTTACCTTCGCAAAGGGCGCGTCTCTCAAGGATCCGTCCCGTCTCTTCAACTCGAGCCTCGACGGAAAAGTCCGCCGCGCGATCGACATTCCCGAAGGAGCAGAAGTCGACGGATCGGCCTTCAAGGCGCTCGTTCGCGAGGCAGTGGCCCTCAACAGGTCTGGCAAACCGAAACTTTCGAAGAAGCCAAAGTCCCAGGAATTTTCGCAGGTCCGAGTTCAGCCGTATCTCTATTAATGACCACGGAATCCAAACACATGAAAGAGCACTGGATCGCCGAGACATCGTTCGTTCTGCGACGCCGCGACGGGTTTCGGACACCTGTGCACGTAGCGATCGGCGCGCCACGGCAAATCGGTCCAGATGAATGGAGCTGCGCGCTGTCGCTTGGGGGCGTATACGATGACGTCGGTCCGGCTGTAGGCGGCGATGCCGTCCAGGCGCTTGGGCTGGCCTGGTGGCTGGCACGGCACCTCCTTACAACTCTCGATGGCTCAGGCGATGTCCTGGAGTACGAGAACGGTGAGCCTGTCCCACTCTCAGCGTACTTCGACCCGTCGCAGCCTTCCGAATCCCATCCCGCCGCCCAGACTAGACAGTAGACCTGTCAACCGGGAGGACTGGTGAAGCAGCTTCGTCTTCAGCTCGTTTATTGTGCCATCGCCATTGCTGGCTTTGCTGGCTGCCGGTTGGCGTCCGTGCGGTTCGAGGCTGTTCTGAAACCGACCTTCACCCAGTGCATGGCTGGAGAAGTGATCGAGCTCATCTCAATCGAGCGGCTCGAGTAAGCGTCAATTGCGTGCGATGACGAATAGAACGGGTCTGTGGTCCGATGTCTCCGTCTCGAGAACTTTCGCGCTCACGCAACGCCAGCCCGAAGGAAGAAGCAGGTAGTCGATCCGCTTGACCGGCGCATGCGCTGGAAAGCTGAGGCCCGATCCCTCTCCGCATTCAGGCCACGGATCGCGCACAGCGCTTCCGCGCAGCATGTCCATCACCGCGCTGCCCGGCTCGGCGTTGAGGTCGCCGCCCAGCAGCGGCATACCGAGAGCGCCAGGCGCAGGGCGGGCAACGAGCGCGAGTAGCGCTGCCATTTCCTGCCGCCGAAAGAAATCTTCCCGCGACGCATCGATGTGCGTGTTCAACACGGAAAGTTTTTCGCCGGGCGTGCGAATCACCACCTGCAGCGCGCCACGCGGCTCGTATGACCCGCCGGACCGTTCCTGCCGCGGCGTCACCGGCAGCCGATGCAGTGAATCGAACTCGATGGGCCAGCGCGAGAGAACCGCGATGCCGTACTCGCCGCCCTGGAAATCCAGCGTCTTGCCGAATGCGCCGTGCATGCCGGTCAGCTTCTTCAGGATGTCGGGCTGGTCGATTTTCCCGGAGCGGGTGGTAAAGCGGTCGACTTCCTGGAGAAGGGCGATGTCAGCCCTGTTCTCCAGGATCAGCGCACCAACCCGGAAGAGGTTGTCGATTCCCTTTGCATCCTTGCCCGCGTGGATGTTGTAGACGAGGACGCGGATGGT
>DATLXE010000144.1:0-21788 GCA_035575795.1 Gemmatimonadaceae bacterium | reverse complement strand
TGGAAGGTTGAGTCCGCCGGTCAGCTTGCCCATCTCGGTACGCGCGAGCTCGGCCGCCTTCTTCTGCGCGTCGTTCACGGCAACGAGGACGAGGTCCTCGAGCATCTCCACATCGGTCGGCTGAACGACGGCCGGATCGATGCGCACGCGCGTGACGGTGCCCTTCCCGTCCGCTTCGACGGTCACCATCCCGCCGCCCGCCGCGCCACTCACGGTCTGTTTCTGGAGAGCGTCCTGCATCTCCTGCATGCGCGACTGCATCTGCTGCGCCTGCTCGAAGATCTTGGAAAAGTCAGCCATTTGGTTTCCTGTGAGCGTGAGCTGGTTCAGTCGAGCAGTTCGAGATCGAGCGCGTCGATCGCCGCGCCAAGGCCGGGATCCTTCTGCCTGAGCACACCGAGGCGCTCTTCCCTGAGAGCCTCCGGCGTCATGCGGCTTCGATTGGTGTCGCGAGCCGTGCTCTCCATCGCGCGCTTCATCTCCTGCACCGATGCGTCGGTGGCGGCCTGAGTGGGAGCGGGCACCCAGTCGGGAGGCGGCGACGGCGCTGCAACCGAAATGGGCCGCACGGGCGGTGCCGGATGCCGTGGTGTCGCATTCGGCGGCCGCGCTGCCGAGCGAGCCACTGGTGTCGCGGGCGGGTACGCGGGTGCCGACCTCACCGCCCCGACGCCGGCGCTGCCTCCGGACGGCGCCGATGCATCGGCCGCGTTGCCCAGTCCAGCGAGCATGTCCTCGAGTAACACGGTCCTGTCCAACAGCGCCATTCGGACTAGGAGCATCTCAACGAGAAGCTGCTGCTGTCCGCTCTTCCGGAACGTCGGCTCAAGGGCGTTGATGGCACTGATCATCCGCAGCAGGTCGCCGGCCGAAAAGAGATTTTTTCTCTCGGCAAGCGAGGCAGCGGCCGTCGTCGAAACTCCGTCCGCCTTCCCGCTTAGCACGACGGTCAGCTGGGCGCGCAGAATGTCCGCAAAGCCGGCGAGAAAAACCCCGAAGTCAACGCCAGCGTCGGCGAGCCTGTTGACGGTCGTGAATATTTCACCAGCGCGATGGGAGCCGATGATGTCGAGTATTGCGATGAACTCGTCTTCCGGGACGAGGCCGAGCGCCTCGCGCACCCGTTCGGCGGTGAGCGGGCCGGTTCCGATGGAGATCACCTGGTCGGTGAGGCTGAGCGCATCGCGCATCGATCCATCGGCGGCGCGCGCGATCATGCCCAGCGCATCGCTCGACGCCGTTACATCCTCGGCGGCCAGTACCGTGGCGAGCCGGCGGGTGATGTCGGCTGGACCGATTCTTTTCAGGTCGAAGCGCTGGAGGCGGCTCAGCACCGGCGCCGCCGTCTGCGCGATCTTCTGCGGCTCCGTGGTTGCGAACACGAAGATCACGCGCGGCGGAGGTTCCTCGAGAATCTTGAGCAGCGCGTTCCATGCTTCCCGCGTGAGCATGTGCGCTTCGTCGACGATGTAGACCTTGTAGCGGTCGTCGCCGGAAGGAGCGTACATCGCCCTTTCCCGCAGGTCGCGCGCGTCATCGACGCCGCGGTTGGACGCGGCGTCGATCTCAATGACATCGAGACTGGACGAACCGCTCCAGGTGCGGGTGCACGACGTGCACTCGCCGCAGGGCTCCCCATCGTCACGCTTCCGCTCGCAGTTGAGCGCCATTGCCAGGACACGCGCGAGCGTCGTCTTGCCGACGCCGCGCGGCCCGCACAGCAGATACCCGTGCGCGACCCTCTGCCTGGCGATAGCCCCGCGCAGCGTGTTGGACACGTGCGACTGGACGGCTACGTCAGCAAAGGTCTTCGGGCGGTACTTTCTCGCGAGGGCTAGAGACATTTCTGCGGTGGACGGCTCTCGTAGGACTGCAACAGAATGCGTTATCAGCTATCCGCTCTAAAGCTATCCGCTTATAGCTGCAGACGACCCGCTATCGGACTGACTGCCGCCCTCCAGCCTGGGAAGCTGGCATTCTACCAACTGAATTACGGCCGCATGTGTCTCACAATCTAGTGCCTTCACCTGGCCGCAGTCATCGGACCGCATAATTCCCGCATCATGGTTGGCGCAGCCCTTGCCTGCTTGAACGTATCACCCTGATGGCAAGCGATGATTCGCTCTACCCAAATCACCAACGTTCCGAGGTTACCATGGCACAGGTAAAGGATCCCGTCTGCGGCATGCTCGTCGACTCAAACTCGGCCGCTGGCCAATCGGTTTTCAAGAACGACACGTATTACTTCTGCTGTGAGCAGTGCAAACGTCAATTCGAGACTAATCCTGACAAATACGTGGGTGGCGCTGTATCATCGGACTCCGGTGCACGCGCGGGACTCGAAAAGCATGAGCCGCCGTTTACAAAGAGCGGCGGAATGACCTCTCCCAAATTCGGGTCAGCGGGAAGCGGCGGCGCGGAATACGAACAAGGCCCTGAGAAGCATAATAAATGAGGTGTGGTCGACTTTCCCTTTGCATCGGGGCGCTGTCGAGGGCGTCCATCACCGGGAGCGGTCGCGGCAGGATTTCGGTAGACACCTGAACGCCGAGGCGTGAGCTGCGTCGAAAATGAGCTCGGGGGATCTTGAGGACCCACGCTGCGCTCGGGACGCACAGGATGGACTTTACGCCAATGGTGACGTCCCTTCGTAGGCAGCTGACAGCGGGCAGCTAACCAAGCGGTCAGCGGATAACGCATTCAGTTGCAGTTGCAGTTCATCCCTGGCCAGGCGGAAAAAGCCAGATACCCCAGGCCTGACGGAGCAACGTTAGACACCGCATGCCGCTGCTACCTTCGGGGTCCTGACGGAGTTAGTGGGCTTACGCCCTCCGGGACCTGGGGCACCCGAAATATAGCGGGGAAAAAAGCCGCGGGGAGACTTACGGATGCGAAAAAGCCCCGCCCTTGCGGGGCGGGGCTTCCGTTCACAAAAAGCCTAGCGCTTCTTGTTCTCGTCCGGCGTGTTCACCCTGACGGTCGGGACCTTGATGGCAGCCTTGTCCGTCTTCACTTCGAGCTTGGGAACGTTTACGACGGCCGTGTCGGTGCCGACGTCGATCGACGGGGTGTTGATCGTATCCGTCTGCGTCCCAACAACAGGCTTCTCAACCTGGTACTCGCCCTCGCCCGTCTTCTTGCAGGCGGAGATGGAAACAACGGCCACGATGGCCGCAACTGCAGCAAGCTTGCGCACGATACTACCTCCAAATGGTTTGTTCGCCGGGGGGCCCCCCGGGCAACGTAAATAACATAATCAATCTTCGAACGCCTCGCGCTGCCTTTTTCGCACGCGGCGAAGCTCGTAGACCTGGGCCACCTCGGCCCCCATGATGAAAATGAGGGACGCGTAGTATACCCAGATTACGGTAAGCACTACTGCAGCGACCGTGCCGGTATAAAAGGAGCTGGGGTCAAAGGACCGTACATAGGCCGAGAACCCCCGCTTGGCCAGCTCCAGGAGGACGCTGCTGAAAAATGCCGCCATCAGCGCCTGTTTCCAGCGGATCTTCTTGTTAGGAAGAAATCGGTAGAGGCTGAAAAACATCGTCAGGATGAACAGAAACGCGACCAACTGGCCCAGGTTGTATTCGAGCTGCCCCATCACGTCCTTACGCAGTCCAAGCCCGGAGAGAATGATTACGCCTTGCGTTGTAGCGAAGGTGAGATAGGCGCTCAGGCCCGTGTAGACTATCAGGAGAATGCTTGCCATGATCGTCATCTTGATGTCGAAGATCTTGCCGTCGACAATGCCCCGGTCAGCATCGATGTCGAATACCGACGCGAGAACCGAGCGGAGCGAGCCGAACAAGCGTGTCGAGAACCAGATGAATATGAAAAGGCTGTAGAGCCCAATCGAGCTGGACCCCTTGATGATGTCGGTAAGAATCCGTGCCGTCGGCGCTTCAACCCCCGCTGGGGAGGGAGGCAAAAACTTGTCGACGATCGCGATGATCTCGGCGGACGTCGTCGCGGGCGACTTGTTCAGAATGTAGATGAGGCCCGACGCCATCAGCAGGAAGAACGGGACGGCGGCAAGCAAAAGATTGAAGGCGATCCCGCCGGCGAGGAAGAACACGTTGTCCTCGCCGCTGTTGTCCCAGACACGTTTCGCGTAATCGCGAAACGTCCAGCCCAGCCGGACAATCAGCCGGCGCTGGGCCACTAGACGTTTCTGTAGGCCGCTTTGTTCTCTGCGATGCGCGCCTCGAGCTCGCCCCGCGCCTCTCGTGCCGCCGCCCTGCCGACGCCGACGGCGTTAGTCATCCGGCGCTTCTTCTCGTCAACGGCATCGAGCGTCGCCTCCAGCTTTTCCCCGATCGCGTCGCGCGCGCGGTCGAGCTTCTCGGCGACCGTGCCGCTCAGGTCTTCGACGATGTCCTGGGCGGCGTCCTGCGCGCGGCGTGCGCTGCGCGCGAAGCGGCGACGGGTTTCCTCGCCGCTCTGCGGTGCGAGCAGGAGCGCCACTCCGGCGCCCAGAGCAAGTCCGAGAAACAGCGTGCCAATACCCGCCGACTGCCGCTGCACGATCACATACGGCTCCTCGGGGATGTAAGGCTCGTCATCGTACCACTCATACTCGTCCATCAGTCCTCCGCTTGGGTTAGCGCTTTCTGGATTTCGCCTTGGGGGGCGGCGCGGCTGCAACCTTGCGCGTCGCCGGCTTTTGCGATTTGGCCGGTGCTGATTGAACCTGATCGGGAGCTGCAGCCTTCTGCGCGCCGTTGACCGAGCCCGCCGGATGGCCGTTGCCGCCGATCAGCGATGCAATCTCTGCGCGCACGTCCCCAGCGCTCATGCCGACGATCGTCGCAGCGCGCGCGTAGTCGCCGTTGGTGGATGCGAGCGCGCGCAGCACCAGCTGCCGCCGCGTGTCGGCGAGCGTCGCTTCAGGCGGCAGGCTGATCGCCACCGATCCATCGGCGCCGCGGCGAATGTGGCGCGGCATGATGTCGGCGGCGGTGATTCTGTCGCCCTTCCCCATGATCACGGCCCGCTCGACGGCGTTCTTCAGCTCGCGGACGTTGCCGGGCCAGTTGTAGGAAAGAATCCACTCCCAGGCCGCGTCCTCGAAGCCGGTCATCGGCTTCCCGTTCTGCTGTCCGAAACGTCCAAGGAACTCGTTGGCGAGTAGCTTGATGTCGCCGAGCCGCTCGCGGAGGGGCGGCAGGAATACTTCCACCACGGCGAGGCGGTAGTACAGGTCCTCGCGCAACTCGTTCTCCACCAGCGCCTTCTGGAGATCCCGGTTCGTCGCAGCAAGAATCCGAATGTCGACGTCAATCTCCTTCTTGCCGCCCAGCCGGCGGATGCTCCGCGTCTCGATCGCGCGCAAGAGCTTCACCTGGATGTCGGTGGGCATCTCCGCCACTTCGTCGAGGAAGATCGTGCCCCCGTCCGCCATCTCGAACGCGCCGGGCTTCTCGTTGGTAGAGCCGGTAAAGGCACCCTTTTCGTGCCCGAACAGCTCGTTCTCGAGAATGTCCTTCGGCAGCGCGGCACAGTTCAGCGCGAAGAACGGGCCCTTGGACCGCTCGCTCTTCGCATGCAGCGCGCGCGCGACGAGCTCCTTCCCCGTTCCCGACTCGCCGAGGATCAGCACGCTCGCCGACGATGGCGCGACCGCCTCGATGATCTGATAGACCGAGCGCATCTCGTCCGACCGGCCCGTCAGCTCTCCGTAGTGCGTCAACCCTTCCAGCTTCGACGAAAGCTCGCGGTTGGTCTGCTGGACGTTGAATTTCTCCAGCGCCTTCGGAATGAGTGCCTTGAGCCGGTTCAGCTTGTCGGCCGTGAGCGGCTTCTCGACGTAGTCGTAGGCGCCTTCGCGCATCGCCTGGACGGCTGAATCCACCGTCGCCTGTCCGGTGACGATGATGCACTCGGTCGGAATCGCCTTGCGCTGCAGCTCCTTGAGCAGCGCCAGGCCATCGACCTTTGGCATCTTGAGGTCGGCGAGTACAATCCCGAAGCTCTCGGATCCAAGCAGGTCGAGCGCCTTCTGGCCGTCCGCCGCGATCGATACGTCGTAGCCCTCGTCGCGGAGGATTGCGCCAAGGCCCTCCGTAATGGAGCGGTCGTCGTCAGCGATCAAAATCTTTGCTTGCTTCATCTCATGCTTTGGGAAGGCTGCTGCTGTCAGGCAAGACCGTAAATATAACCGTCTGCCCGCTCATCTCGACGGTGACGCCGATTCGCGGCGCCAGCGTGGTGATTGCCGCCCGGAGACCCTCGAGGCGCGGGCCTGCGCCGGTAATGCTGAAAGTGGTCTCGTCTCCGCCAGCGTTGGCCCCCGCGCGAACCTTGCCTTCCGCCATCGCGCCAAGAAATTCCTGAGCAAGGGCAAGCGTGCCATCCATCAACGCGCTCGCCGTCGCCACCTCGCTGACCGCGCGCTCCGCGAATGCAGAGACTTCGCCCGATCCGCCGGGCCGCGACGACCGGCTTCTCACAACCTCGACGTTCACGGCGACACCGTTAAGCGAATTGCGGATCTCGTGCGCCGACCGTCGGAGGATTTCGGTGATGAGCGGGAGTGCGCGCTCCGCTGACGGTACGTCAGTCACTCAGGTCAGCGTCGTCCGGCGCGGTTTCAACCGCAGCGAGGTCAGGGTTGGGCCTCGGCTTGTGCTGCACGGGAGCGGTTACGAACCGCTTCACCGTCGGCGCAGTATCGACGACCGCAAGCTGGCGAAAAAGAAAGGTGAACTTCTCGTCGTACATCTTCGCGAGCTTCTCCTTGGCCGCTGAAGGGAGGTCCCAGAACCGCTTCTTGAACGGCCCGAGCGCCTTCTTCCGCGTCTTGTAGAAAAACTGTTCATCGGTGTCGGACGCCTTGCGCTCGTCCTTCGCGTTCTCGCGCAGCCACAGGTAGATCTCTTCGCGCAACTCGCGCGGTGCGTTGTCGTACAGCATCGTCTGGAAATTCGTTGCCAGGTGAATCTCGGCGGTCTCCGTTTTCGGAAAGCTGTCGAACGCGCTGTCCGGAAGCGTCGAGGCGCCGTGCTGCACCGCGCCCGAAAGGCCGTACTGCTCGCGTGCTACCTTCGAGAGAGTCGAGAGAGTGTCGAAGTCGATGCTGACGTCGGCGATGGTGCCGTCGGGAAGGACGACGCCACCGTGAGACGTTCCAGACTGCACGCTGATTTTCGAGAGGCCTTCGGTACCCGGCGCACGATTGTCCATCGTGCGGTCGAAGCCATTCATGAAGGCCTGCAACTCCTCCACAGTGCTGTTCTCGGTCCCGACCTCACCGATCTCTCCGCCAATCGAGATCGTGACGCCCTCCGGTTCCAGCCCGCGAATCGCAAGCGCGATGTCGACCGCCTGTTCGTAGTTGACGCGCTGCTGCTCGTCGAGGCTCTTCTTCGAGAGATCCACCAGCGTGGATGTGTCGACGTCGATGTTATAGAACCCCGCCGCGATCGCTTCCCGCGCCAGCTGCTTGACGTTGTTCACCTCGGCGACGGGATCGACGGCGAATTTCTTGGAGTTCACCTGAAAGTGATCGCCCTGTATGAACACCGGTCCCCTGAACCCTTCACGCAGCGCGGCGGCGAGCATCACGGCGACGTACTCGGCGGGACGCTGCTCCGTATAGGCGATCTCCGAGCGCGCGATCTCGAGCAGAAATGCGCCCGCGTTGTTCCGGACCGCGGTGCGGAAAATTGCGCGCGCGGTGTCGTACGCCATTCCGCGTACGTTGATTGCCGGTACCGTGAAGCCGCCCGCCTTACCCCTTCCGCGCGCGCGGTAAAGGTCGTGAATCGAGGCGGGCCGGACGCCGAGCGCCTGCCCGATCTCCCAGATAAGCCAGCGAGCTTCGTCACGCGCCGTTTCCTCGCCGAACACTGCCGTGGAGACGAGCGTGTCCATCGCCGGCGATGCGATCGCCGCCTCATCATTTACCCGGACCGATCCATCAAGAACAGTTAACGCGCCGCCGAAGGGATGATCTTCCATTTGAGTCACAAAGTTGGGGCTGTGAGGAACGGATTCAAGGTCTCAGACGACGTGACGCGGATCGGCGGCAGGGAGCGAATCCCACTCGCTGCGCGCCTCCTCGGCGCCCGGACGCCCGAGCATGGCGTAGGCGAACTGCTTCCCCAGCTCGACACCGGGCTGATTGAAGGCGTCCACCCCGTAAAGCTGTCCGGCGTAAGCGGTGGCGATCTCGAGCAACATGATCAGCTGCCCGACATGCGCGGGATCGACGCGGTCGAGTGTCAGCGTCATGTTGGGCCGTCCCCTTTTCGCCAGTGCGCCCGCCGTCGCTCGCTGCTCGATGTCGATGAGCTCGCCAAGCGTGTGTCCACCGAGATATCCGAGCTCGCGCACATCGGCGAAGGCGTGCGGGATCTCGAGTTCGTGCGCGCGTTTCTTCACGCCGACGAACGTGACTGTTTTGTCGGCGGTCCCTTCCATGAAAAGCTGCACCTGACTGTGCTGATCGGTGGCGCCCAGTGCGGCGAGCGGCGTCGGCCCGACGGATTCTCCCGACGGCCTGAGCTTCCCCAGACTTTCCGCCCAGAGCTGCACGAACCAGTCGGCGAAATCTCTCAGCGCATCGGAGTACGGCATGAAGACGTTGATCTTCTTACTGAGCTTCGTGTCGGCAAGCCACTGCAGCATCGCGTAGACACCGGCGGGATTCTTTTCAAGCTCGGGCGACGAGCATCGCGAAGCCATCTCCGCGGCACCGTGAAGAAGTACTCGTACATCGATGCCGATCAGCGCCGCGGGTAGCGTGCCTACTGGCGACAGCACGCTGAAGCGACCGCCGATGTTCGCCGGGATGTCGAGCGCGGGAACCTGGAGGCGTTTGGCGAGCGGCCGAAGTGCTCCCTCTGACGGATCGGTCACAAAGACCATATGCATCCTGACATCGATCCCAGCGTTCGTCAGACGCTCGTGCACGATGAGGAACTGCGCCATCGTCTCGGCGGTTCCACCCGATTTCGACGTAATGATGAAAAGCGAGCGGTCCAGGCGAAGCCTGCCGAGCAGCGCGGCGATAGTTTCGGGATCGACGTTGTCGAGAACCTGCAGGCGAGGAAAACCTTCGCGCGCCGTTTCATCGAGCATGTTCCACGCGCTGGGCCGGAGCGCCGTGCGCAGAGCGATTGGCCCAAGCGCGGACCCACCGATGCCGAGGATTACGACGTCGTCGAACTGGCCGCGTACGCTGGTCGAGTAAGCGACAACCTGGTCGAGAAGCACCTTCTGCCCCGGGAGATCCGCAAAGCCAACAGCTCCTGAAGATCGCTGGGCCGTGAATGCATCGTGCGCGCGCGCGAATTTTTCGCCCGCGGCCGCCCACTCCGTCGCCGGGATCCCGCCCGAAGCGAGAAGCATGTTGGAGAAATCGAGCCTGACTGCCATCAGTCGATGCTCACGGAAAGACCATCGTAAGCGGGCGCAATTCCGGGCGGCAGCTCGGCTTCGAGCGCGGCGTGGGAGTTGTGGTGTGTCAGGTGGGTCAGATAAGTCTGGCGCGCGCCGATCGTCGTCGCCGCGCGCACTGCCTCCGAGATGCTGAAATGGCCTGGATGTTCGCTGCGAAGGAGCGCATTCAGTACGAGCACACTGGCTCCCCTGAAAGCATTCACCGCCTGGTCGGGAAGCTCTTTTGCGTCAGTGACGTAAGCGAGCGGACCGATCCTGTAACCGTAAACGGAAATCGACCCGTGCGGGAGTGCGACCGCCGTCACCTCGGCGTCGCCGACGCTGACCGTTTGGCCCGGGTGGATGGAGTGGGCGCGCCCTTCCGGCTTGCTGGTGCCCGGCGCTGGACGGATTTTCTCGTCGAAGATGTAGGCGAAGCGGCGCGCCAGACGGTCCATGGTGTCCGGGGGGCCATACATGTCGATCGGCCCGTTGCGGCGCACCGACAGCGCACGCATGTCATCGATGCCATGCACGTGATCGGCGTGGTCGTGGGTAAAGAATACCGCATCGACGCTGTCGACTGCCGCCGCAATGAGCTGGAGCCGCAGCTCAGTCGGCGTATCGATCAGGATTCGCGCGCCGCCATCGGTCTCGACCAGGGCGCCCACCCTGCCCCGCTTGTCGCGCGGGTCGGGAGACCTGCACACGTCGCAACCGCACCCGATCTGGGGAACGCCGAAGCTTGTTCCTGTCCCCAGAAAAACGAGCTTCACACGGTTTCCACTTTCAGGAGATTGGTCGTGCCGGGAGTATCGAACGGCACGCCGGCAGTGACGATGATACGTTCACCGGCGGCAGCGAGCTGCCGCTCGACGGAGGCCGACTTGGCGAGCTCCATCATCTCTTCGTAGCTGTTGCAGTGCGGCACGAGCTGTGGCACGACCCCCCACACGAGCGCGAGCTGTCGGTACGTGCGCGCCTCGTCCGTTAACGCGAGTATCGGCACGCCCGGACGGTGCGACGAGACTACACGCGCCGTAAAACCGCTCTTCGTGAACACGACGACAAGTGGAGCCGCGAGCATGGACACTGCCGCAACGGTCGCGGCCGCGATTGCTACTTCGGTGGTGACGATTCCGTGGGTGTGCGTGCCCGAAAAGAGCGCGCCCGGCGGATGCTGCTCGACTTCCTTGATGATCCTGGTCATCGCCTCGACGGCGAGCCGCGGGTACGCGCCGGCCGCAGTCTCGGCCGACAGCATCACCGCGTCGGTACCGTCGAGAATCGCGTTGGCGACGTCGCTCGCTTCGGCGCGCGTCGGGCGCGGATGCGAGATCATCGACTCGAGCATTTGCGTCGCGGTAATGACCGGCCGGCCGAACTTGTTGGCGAGTCCGATGATACGCTTCTGCGCGCCCGGCACCGCTTCAAAGGGCAACTCGACACCGAGGTCGCCGCGGGCGACCATCACGCCGTCGGATGCGCGCACGATCGACTCGATATTCGTGAGCGCGACATCCTTCTCGATCTTGGCGATCACGAGAACCGATTTCGGCACCAGCTTCCGCAGCGAGTCGATGTCCTCGGCCCGCCGTACGAAGCTGAGGGCGAGGTAGTCGACTTCGTGCTCGACAGCGAACGTTATGTCGGCGAGGTCCTTCTCTGTGATGGAGGGGGCCGACACCTGGATGCCGGGAAGGTTGAGACCCTTGTGGCTTTTCAGCTCACCGCCGTGGAGGACGCGCGCTTTCACGCGCGAGTCTTCCACCTCGAGCGCGACGAGCTCGATGAGACCGTCGTCGATGAGGATGCGGTCGCCTACGTGGACGTCCACAGCCAGCTGGGAATAGGTGACGGGGACTTCACCGGGCCGCTCCTCACCTTCGTGCACGAGCGTCATGTCGTCGCCGACGGTGAGCTTGACAGGCACCGCAAGGTCGCCGATCCGGATGCGCGGACCCTGCAGGTCCCCCAGAATCGCGACCGGCCGCCCCGCATTGTCGGCGAGGCGGCGAACCAACTTAATTGTCTCGGCGTGCTGCTCGTGGGTCCCGTGCGAGAAGTTCACACGGGCAACGTTCATCCCCGCTTCGAGCAGCCCTCTGATCGCGTCGCTGGTCGAGGTGGCCGGCCCCAGCGTACATACGATTTTCGTGCGCGGTATGTAGACGCCGGTCACTTCCCGCCTGGTGCCAGTGTTCCGGCCTTTGCCTCGAGGCCGCCGATCAGATCGTCGAACGACTTCTGAAAGCTCGCGATTCCCTCCGTGAGAAGAAGATCAGTGACTTCCTTCATCGAAATTCCCGCCGCTTCGATCTCGCGCAGAACTCCCTCCGCCGCCGCCACCTTCTGGGTAACGGTGCGTGCGACAGCGCCGTGATCCCTGAACGCATCGATCGTCGCGGGCGGCATCGTGTTCACCGTATCAGGGCCGATCAGCTCCTCGACGTACATGACATCACGGTACGCAGGGTTTTTTGTGCTCGTGCTCGCCCAGAGCGGACGTTGCACACGGGCACCCTCTTTCGCGAGGGCGTCCCAGCGCGGGCCGGCAAACTTTTCCCGAAAGAGCTTGTAGGCGAGCTTGGCGTTTGCAATTGCCGCGCGCCCCTTCAGCATGCCGAGCCGTTCCGCTTCAGCAGGCGAGGCCTTTGCGGCGAGTGCATCGAGCCGCTTGTCGACTTCCGTATCAACACGGCTGATAAAGAAGCTGGCGACAGAGGCCAGCCCGTCGATGGGCTGGTGGGCCCTGACTCGGTCTTCGAGGCCGGCGATGTACGCCTCGATCACCCGCTCATGGGCGGAAATCGCGAAAAGAAGCGTAATGTTGACGTTGATCCCTTCGCAGATGAGACGGCGGACGGCGACCGCGCCCTGCTCAGTGCCCGGAACCTTCACCATCACGTTTGGGCGGTCGACTGCCTTCCAAAGGCGCCGCGCTTCTTTGAGAGTGTCGTCGACGCTATTCGACACGCCCGGTGAAACCTCGATGGACACGTAACCGTCGGCGCCACGCGTGGAGCTGAAAACTCCAGCGAAGCGGTCGCATGCATCGCGTACATCCTGCGCCTCGACGAGCTCGAAAAGCTGCCAGCTCTCGAGTCCATCCGGTGCGCCCACCAGCTGCTCGTCGTACGCAGTGCCCTGCGACAGCGCTTTCTGGAAAATCGTCGGGTTCGATGTCATGCCCGTCAGCGCGTCGTCGCGAATGCGGCGCTCGAGGTCGCCGTTGTGGAGCATCGTGCGGTCGATGCTGTCGAGCCAGATCGACTGCCCGGCGTCGCGGAGCTCTTCAAGTCTGTTATTGGCCATCTCACCCTCCTCATCCAATTTTAACCGCCGCAGGCGCTCGGCGCTCGCCTGAAACGGCGAAAAAATTGCTAATCGGGCGGCGGTGCGGATGCCACTGATTTTTCTCCTTTCGCCGGCGAGCAGCGGCGGTAAGCGTGCCGGGCTCGTTTACAACGACACCGCCGATTTCGCGCTCGCGCTCAAGGTCCGGACAGCGGCAGGGGCACCACTCGGCGAGGTGTTCAGCTTTCTGAGCGGTCTTTACTTTCGCGGCAAGCTCGCGTACGCCAGGGAGTTCGCCCGCCCGCCGAACAACGTCAGCGGTGTTCACATCATTACGCCGACGGACGGGTTGAGCGACCCGGACCGCCCGATCACACTCAGTGACCTGAGGCGGTTCGCGGACGTGGCCATCGATGCAAAAGAGCCGCGCTACCGACTTCCACTGGAAGGGAGCGCCCGCGGGCTGGCAGAGGCGATCGGCAGCCACTGCGATGTCGTCCTGCTTGGGAGCGTGGCAACCGACAAATACGTCGAGGTGCTCGGGCCGGTGTTCGGCGAGCGGCTGCTCTTCCCCATCGATTTTGTCGGACAGGGCGACATGTACCGCGGGGGCCTCATGCTCCGCCGGGTCGCCTCCGGCAAAGAGCTGGAGTACGTGGCGGTGAGCGATTCAGCGAGGCGAGGGAAACGGGAACGAAAAAAGTTGCGCGGCGATCACAGCTGAGCGGCACTCCTCTCGCCCGTCATCCGGGCGAGAGGAAAATCTCTGTCCTGATTACCGCCCGACTCTCCAGTCCGTCGAGACTTCGATATTGCCCCATGCCAGCTTGATCACGCCGTGTGGCAGTGTCGTCGACGTTCCTGCCTCGACCGCGGGAACGATCCAGTACGTCAGCGTCTCGAGCGGCTCGGCGAGCGTGCGCGAACGAAGATCGATGCGGGCGAAGTCCTGGCGCGAATCGTAGTCCGTTCCCCACTGCAGCAACTGACGGCTAACGATCAGCTTCCAGCCAGCCCGGCTCGGATAGGTAAACAGCGTGTAGATGCCGCGCGGCACGAAGGTATTGCCGATCGTGATGTCGACTTCGGTCGTGAGGTGCGTCGCCATGTTGGCGCCGCTCCGCCAGACAGTATCCCAGGGCACAATATCCTTGAGGCCCATGACGTTGCGGCCACGCGCGTGGGGCTGACCGTATTCGATCGCGATGCGAGCGGGCCCGGCGATCGTGGCGGCGGGAACCCAGTTGCCACCGATCATACGCACGTTAATGAGCGCCTCGACTCTCGCGAGCGTGCTCTGCGCGGCGCGCGGGGTTACCGGCGCACGCTGGGGCGCGGGCTGCCCGGCTGGAACTGGCTGTCCCTGAGCGGCGGCAGTTCCGAAAGCGGCCACGGAAAGGGCGGATACGGCAAGAAGACGAAATCGAGACATCAACTCTCCATTCGGTTTGGGTGTAAAACTAGAATTCGCGTTTCTTCATCTCCGAAAAGAAGCGATCGGCTCTGTCGATTTCCTTCAGCGACGCTTCATCGGTCGGCGTGTCCGGCAGGTTCTTATCGTACTTCTTGCCGAAGCCCTTGGGAACATTGGATGTCGTTCCCGACTTGGCGGCGTTCTTTTTCGCCAGTGCGGCGAGTTTCCGGTCGTCCATGAAGCGGATCCAGTGAGGGTTGGTTGGAGCGGATTCGGACACCTGAAAGGTGAACGCCGGGCATTGGGAGCGCAACGAGTTTTCCATCGGTCCACCCGAGCCAGGACGTCTGGGGCAAAAAAAGACCGCCTCGGTGAGGCGGCGGTCTTTATCCAGGCCAACTAGTCCACGTGCTTCATCCGCATTCCGAGAATCCGCAGACGTGACACTTTGCGCAGCCCTCGGCCATCTCCAGCGAACTGCCGCAGTCGGGGCACGTCCCGATGAACGACTCGCCACGATTGATTGCATCGAAACCGTACTGCGGCTCGGCACCGCCCACTGAACTGGAGACGGGGACGGGGGCGGGTTGCACCACCTCGACCAGTCCCGAAGGGGGCGCGTTGGGCGCAAGCAGATCCTGCTGCACGCCCTGCTTTTCGCGAATCCATTTCTCGAGCGCGATGCCGATCGCGTCTGGAACCGAAAGCACCTTGTTCGGTCCGAGTCCGATTGCCTTGTCCGACGCGATGCCGCGCAGCTGGCGGTGAACTTCACGAATCGGAATGCCGGAGCGGAGCGCCAGTGATATCAGGCGTCCCATCGCCTCGGCGTCGGCCATCGCCGCGCCGCCAGCCTTGCCGAGGTTTATGAACACCTCGAACGGCTGGCCCTTTTCGTCCTCGGTGATGTTGAGGAACATGGTGCCGAGCGGTGTCTCGATGCGGGTCGTAATGCCGCGCAGCGTGTCCGGCCGCGCCCGCTTGGCCCGGCGCTGGAGATTTTCCGCCTCGGCACCGAACAGCGCTTCCCTGAGGCGCGTTATTTCCGCGTTCAATTCGGCGATCGTGCCGTGCAGCTCACCCATCTCGCGGCGCGCGCCGGCCTTCCCGTCACGCTCGGCCTTTGCCTGTTCGGTTGCTCCGGTGGACAGCACCTGGTTGTCACGTGAACCGTCGCGGTACACGGTAACGCCCTTGCACTTCATGGCGTGGGCGAACTCATAGATCGCACGCACGTCTTCCGGCGTTGCGGCGTGCGGGAAGTTCGTGGTCTTGGAGATTGCCGAGTCGCAGTTCTCCTGGAAAGCAGCCTGCATGCGCACGTGCCACTCCGGCGTGATGTCGTGCGCAGTGACGAACACGCGCTGCCAGTTTTTGGGAACCTCGTCGAAGTGGATATGGCCTTCTCGGGCAATCCGCTCCATCAAATCGGCGGAGTACCACCCTTCCCGCTTGGCGATTGCTACAAAATCCTCGTTGACGTCGGGCATCTGCGCGCCAGCCTGGTTGCGCATGAACGCCACCGCGAACAGCGGCTCGATCCCTGAGGAGCAGCCAGCTATTATCGAAATCGTTCCCGTGGGCGCGATTGTGTTGACGTTGCAGTTGCGGAGCAGCTGCATCGGCCGGATGCGATTCCCGCTCTTATCGCGAGCGCATGTTTCGTCAGGACCCCAGATGGAGCGCGCCCACTCGGGGAACGGTCCGCGCTCATTGGCGAGCCGCTCGCTTTCACGCTTCGACTCGACGTCGATGAACTTCTGAAGCTCGCGCCCGAACTCGACGCCTTCGGGGCTGTCGTAGGGAATTCCGAGTCGCACCAGGGCGTCGGCAAATCCCATGACGCCGAACCCGATGCGCCGGATTCGCTTCGAAAGCGCGTCGATCTCCGGCAGCGGATACTTGTTGACGTCGATGATGTTGTCGAGAAAGTGCGTCGAGAGGTGGATGTCCCGCTTCATCGAATCCCAGTCGAGCACGCCGTCCGTCACGTAGTAACCGACGTTTATCGAGCCGAGGTTGCAGACATCGTATGGGAGGAGCGGCTGCTCGCCGCAGGGGTTGGTCGCTTCGTAGGACCCCACGTGCGGCACTGGGTTGTGCCGATTCGCCTCGTCGATGAAGAAGCAACCAGGCTCGCCCGTCCGCCACGCGCCGTCGATCATCTTCTCCCACACCGCGCGCGCATCGAGCTGCGCCGAAACCTGGCCCGTGCCCGGATCAATCAGGTCGTAGCTATCGCCTGCCTTCACCGCTTCCATGAACTTGTCGGTGATGGCGACGGAGATGTTGAAGTTCGTCACCTGCGAGAGATCTTCCTTGCAGGAGATGAAATCCATGATGTCGGGATGATCCACGCGCAGAATGCCCATGTTGGCACCGCGTCGCGTGCCGCCCTGCTTCACTGCGTCGGTCGAGGCGTCGTACAGCTTCATGAACGAAACCGGCCCCGATGCGACACCAGTGGTGGAACGGACCATCGAGCCCTTTCCGCGAATGCGCGAGAAGCCGAAGCCGGTACCCCCGCCAGACTGGTGAATCAGCGCCATCGAGCGGAGCGTGTCGTAAATGCCATCCCGTCCGTTGGAGAGCGCGTCCTCGACGGGCAGCACGAAGCACGCGGAAAGCTGGCCCAGCGGGCGCCCGGCGTTCATCAGCGTGGGCGAGTTGGGCTCGAAGCGGCGTTCGGTCATGAGATGGTAAAATTTCTCCGCCATCTGTGAAACACCCGCTTCACCCGCGCCATAGCGTCTGTCAGCTTCAGCCACCGTACCCGCAACGCGCCAGAACATGTCTTCCGGCTGCTCCGTCGGAGAGCCCGAAGCGTCCTTGACCAGATAGCGCTTCCTGATCACGGTCCTGGCGTTGTCGTTCAGCTGTGCAGAGCCTTCGGGCGGCCGGGCGGGTATGGGCATTTGGTACAACACTCCGCTTTTGAAAAATTGTTGTCAATAACGAGATATCCGGGCCCGCTAATCAAGTTGCGATTGGACGGGGGCAGGCATTCTACGAGCATTCGTGAGTCCGCGCCACCCTTTTTCTAACTCCTTACGCAACAACGAGTTAGGTAATCCACATCACGAATCCGAAACGGCGCGGTCTTTCCCACCCCCGTTCTACGGAATATTGCCTGACGGACGTAACTCTCTGCTACCCGCAATCTAATCGATCCGGGCCAATACGACCCTGTTTCCGTAACGCTAACGGGCCGTTGCAGTTACGGAGGCAGGCACCGTAATCGGTATGCGGGGCAGGCTGGGATATCCCAGGCCGAACCCACGCTCGTTCGGCGTTGAAAGTGCTCGAAATCGGTCGGCCGGCCTGCCTGTTTGCCTGCAGACACGATAACGAAAATTGTTTTCCGAAAGGCCCGTTCGGGCTAGAAAGAGGTTCCGAACGTCGCGTAGAATCGCGCCGACGGAGCGCGCAGCTCCTCACGGGCGCGTAGCGGGAATGCAACTCCAAGGCGGATCCTCGCCTGAAGATCGAGCGCCACACCGGTATCGATGTTCAGCTCCGCGCCGGCCGAGCTCATTGTCGGGGACTTCACGTCCCGCGCGCGGCAAATTCCCCCAGGCTTCAGTGCGTCTGCCGGGCAGTACGCGCGACCGAGCTCGTGGAAAGCCGTCAGCGATGTCTTGTCGATGAACAACGGCACATAACGGAAACCGCGGGACGGAGCCCTCAGGGGCAGGCGGTATTCAGCAGTCGCCGAATATGCGCGAATGCCGCCCTCAGCGCCGGCCGGGTACCCGCGCACCCCAAACGCACGTCGCTGCTCCCCGACCGCATATCCCGGGAGTACTTCGAGCGACGTGCCACTGATGCCTCCCGCTGAGAATCGTGTGGTCGCCCGCTCGTCCGCTACTCCGATAGCCCCGCGCAGTGCGAAAACGTGGTGGGCGAATCCTGGCAGATCCAGCGACTTGAATGCGGAGGTGATGCCGACGACGCTGCGCGTCGCCGTGCCCGATGTTCCGGCCTGCCAGCGCTGGCGTGCCGTCACGCTCGCCGCGAATCCGTCCTCGGGCGAGATGCTGAGCGTAGGGCGCTGTGTGTTCGCGAAGCTCATCGAACCCACGATACCGGGATATGTCTTCTCCTTCCGAAAGAATTCGGGCAGGCGCCGCAGAAGCGTGTCCGGATCCGTCGAGTAGCTCTCGCTTTCCACTACTCCGCCGAGCGAAGCCGCAAAGTTCGTCCGGAAACGCGGGCGCAGGAAAACGGCCTGAAGCGATGCACTTCTGCTCCGCTCGGAGAGCGAGCCCACCCGCTTGGAAGACCGCTCGTCGCCGGAAAACACGCCTTCGTGTGAGTACGTCTGGGCCGTATACAGGTCGAGCAACGGCAAGCCGAGCCCGGCGTAACGGTACCAGAGCAGCGCCGATTGCTTACGGTACTTCGTGTTGAACGTTGCTTCCGCGACGTAGGTGTGGCGGCCAATCACATCGTTACCGCTCGTTGCGGCGCCGAATCCGGTGCCGTCGTCCTCCGAGCTCTCGATGACCGGCAGCCAGTAGGTCGGCAGCAGCGTTCTCCACGGCGAATAGCGGCGCGCCGCTCCCGTCCAGGCACTCGCCGTGTCAGCGGCCGCGCTGCTGATGCAGTTCGTGCACGAAGCACGCGGGCTGATTCTGCCTGGCAGCGCTTCGATTTCCGTCTGCCGGGCGGGGGCAACTCCAATGTGATAACCGTCACCGCGGAACAGCACGGCGGCGAGCTCCGCGCCATTTGGTGACTGCTCGGGCGAGAACAGCCCCGTACTCGCGCTGCTGAGTCTCCGAATGGCCGGCCGGGCAACAACCGCGAACGCGGCCTCGCCAGCTTCATTACCCCGCGGCGCGTCGGCTACATAGATCTGCGCCGACCCGGTTCGTTCAGAGGAAAAGAATATCTGCCGTCCGTCGTGCGACCAGCTCGGGCTCGAGTTGATTGCTTGCTGCGCGCCGAAAACGGAACGGATTCTTCCACTCGCGTCCAGCACCACGACCTCCGAGCTTCCCGATGTCTGGCGAACCGCGACGATGTGGGTTCCATCAGGCGACCAGCGCGGGTCGGACCACTGGACGTCGAGGCTTTGCGCCGTGATCGCAGTGATGCGCGGTGCTCTTATCGAAAGCCGCACGAGTCGCGTCGAGCCAGGCACATCCTGCACCGCGACGATCTCGCCGGCGCCATGCACGTCGGGTGACGAAAGCCTGGCGCCCCGAGTCAGGCGCGATTGGTTTCCGTCCTTCTCGATGTACAGGTCTGTGCGGATGTGATAGAGGTCGAGGTAATCGGGCTGTGAGAAAACGATGCTTCCGTCGGGCAGTCGCGTGTTCGGGCTGGTGCCATTGCGGCGACCGAGCCGCCGCTCCGTCCCATCCGCCGCTACTACATACGAAGCAGACACTTCCCTGCCCTTGTTTCCGGCATATATGAGCGTGGTATCGCTGAGCCAGCGTGGGAACGCAGCGACCCTGCCCGCCCGCGTCAGCTCATGCCAGCCCGCCATCGGTGCCGCGGCCGCGCCGAGGTCGCGAGACAGCGTTGCTCTCCACCGTTCCCACGCAGTCTGGAACGACATGCCGAACGCCGAGCGCGAGACGGGGGTGAGAAAGAACGGCAGCGGTGTCCTGCTGGACCGCTCGACGAAGTCGCGAATGCTTGAATCGCCGCGTGTCTGCGCGAGGTAGTCGAACAGGAGCGAACCGTACACATACACGACCTGCCCGCCGGGAAAGCGCGATGTGCCCGGCGAGAGCTCCTGGAGCCCCGGCAGCCGGCCATCCAGCGCTGCGGCGCGAGCGGTCATGTGGTGCTCCGAGCTCTCGAGCCGCCCGCCGCCCGTAAGCCGTGATTCGTAGTACACAGCCAGTCCTTCGATCACCCACGCCGGAGCATACGCGTTGGGAAAGAGGAGCGGGTTTCTTCCGAATATCTTCTGCCCAAAGCCCCAGATACCGCGCGCCCGGTCGAGATGAAAGATGTGCGCCAGCTCGTGCGTCACGACGAGAGCGTTCCAGTCGCGGTAGTTGCGCAGCCCGGATGCGTCAGTAGGCGGATGCGCGAACACGACGATGCGGTTCGACGGAAAGGGCGTTGCATATCCATTCACGAAGTCGAGATTGTCCGCGACCACCAGCTCGATCATTCCGCGCGGCGGCACCAGCTCGCGCGACATCTGCGTGTAGGCGAGCTCGGCGTTGGCAGCGGCGCGGCGCGCCTGCTCTTCGAGCGGCGCCGTGAAGTGAACACGGAAATGACTCGTCTGGAACGTCAGCCAGCGGTCGTTCGGAACCAGCTGCGCGCCCACCGACGGCGCGGTGAGAAGCAAGAGCGCCAGTACCAGCCCCCTCGCCCTCACTGGTTACGCGCCATCGAGGCGAAGTAGGTCTCGAGCCCGCGCACGATCCCGCGCGCGTACGCTTCCTGGTACTCCTCAGTCCGGATCGCCGCCTCCTGGTCAGGAAGGATGATGAAGAGTCCTTCGCACAGGATCGACGGCATCCACGTCCCTCGCGCCACGGCGAAGTTGCCGAATTTGGTTCCGATGTCCTTCAATCCGAGTTCCGGAATCAGCGCTGCCTGCGTTGACTGGGCGAGTGGCAACGAGTGCGGCCAGAAATAGTAGGTGGTCGTTCCGGGATTGAGAAACGGATTAACGCCATCGGGATACGCATTGAGGTGGATGGACACGAATGCGTGCGCATTGGCGCGGCGCGCAATGATGGGCCGCAATCCAAGCTCGACCGGGTCGGCGTTCGTGCGTGTCATGGTCACGTTCACCCCTCGCCGCTGCAGCATGTCGCGGACGCGAACGCCGACCGCGAGCGTCGCTTCCGCCTCGTAGAGTCCCGTCGGTCCCGTCGCGCCGACCGGGGGATGGCCCGGATCAACGGCGATCGTAAGCCCGCGAAGCGGCGACCGCGCATCGCCGATGGCGGGCGGCCTGCGGACGCGGAACGTCATCTCTCCGTTCTGAAAGAACGCCAGATACCCAAACGGCGCGGAATTCAGGTTGATCGTGAGGCGCGCGCGACTGTCTCCGGGCGTGATGCTCACACCCGTTACGTAACCGTCCGTGAAGCTTGGCACGGCAGTCCCCGCCGCGCTCGTCCCATAGAGCGTGAGCGATATCGAGCGCGCGCCCTGCTCAGCGAGCCATGCCGGAGCGGCGCCCGTCGGTACCACCACATCAACCCAGTCGTTCGACGGCACCACGCGGACGATGCCAACCTGACGCCGCGGAGGCGTCAGATCGGCCGCAAGCTGCATCTCGCTGCGCGGGATCCACATCTCCTGCGATCCGTCGAGCGCAAGGCGTGCAAAATCCGCCTTGTAGCCGGTCACGCGAAGCGCCGTTCCCGGAAACAGGAACCACTTGTAGGGCTGACCGTTGCCGGGGGCGGGGCGGCCAATGACAACGCGGTCGGTATCGTTGACGGCGATCGTCGGGGCACCGAGGGTGGCGAAGACGTTTCCGGTAACGACCTGTATTGTGTCCCCCGGGATCGGATCGCGGCGAACCGTATCCGCCGGCGGCCGAAGCCTGATCGGCAGAATAAGCTCCGCCGAATCCCGTCCGTTCACCGCGACGAGCTGGTAGCGGGGAGATGTTGCAGGCGGCAGCGGAAGAAATCCCATGAACGAGCCGTTCGGCCACACTGGCACCAAAGTGCCGTTGATGCGAAGCCCCACGTCGCCGCTA
>DATLXE010000143.1:0-2461 GCA_035575795.1 Gemmatimonadaceae bacterium | reverse complement strand
GCCCTCCTTGTCTGCTCGCCTGTTGCCGGCGGGGCGCAGGGCGCTTCGGCCGTCGCGGCGGCGCCTTTGTCGCTGCGCGCCAGCGTCAGTGAGCGCATGCTGTATGTGAGCCGGGGCGACAGCGTCATCCGGATGTACGATGTGGCCGTCGGCACCGACGAATATCCGACTCCCAGGGGTGCGTTCAGGATCAGGAAGATCGTCTGGAACCCAAGCTGGCGTCCGCCCAATTCAAAGTGGGCAAAGGACAAGAAGGCAAAGGCTCCCGGCGACCCGGAGAATCCGATGAAGGTCGTCAAGATTTTCTTCAAGGAGCCCGACTATTACGTGCATGGCACTGGCGCGGAGGAGAGTCTCGGGTCGGCAGCTTCGCACGGGTGTCTGCGCATGGCTTCCGACGAAGTAGCGGAGCTGGCGAAGATGATCATGGAGCACGGTGGCGAGCCGCGCGAGGAGAACTGGTTCATGCGCCTGCTCCACTCTCGGAGGGATGAGAAAGTGGTTTACCTCAAGAATCCAATCGCAATCGAGGTAACGGGTTAACACGTTGTTGCGCGCCGATCAGGAAACGGGGGCTCCAGCGCGGAGGCCCCGTTTTTCTTTTGGTGCTGGTATACTCCCCGCTCAACGAGATCAATGGAGAGATAGATGCCGATCGCCCAGAGCCTGTTGCCGGAATTCGACCAGGAGATGAAGACCACCCGCAAGATACTGGAGCGCATTCCGGAGGCGGAGCCAGAATGGAAGCCGCATGCGAAATCCTTTGCCATTGGCGACCTCGCGCTTCACGTCGCCAACCTGCCCACGTGGACGAAGATGACGCTCGACCTGTCGGAGCTCGAGATCAATCCGCCGGGCGGTTTCCAGCGTCCCGTCTTTTCGACGACGCAGGCGATGGTGGCGGACTTCGACAAGAACGTGAAGGAAGCCCGGGAAGCGCTGTCGAACGCGTCGGATCAGCAGCTCATGGAGCCGTGGACGTTGATCAAGGATGGGGTGAGGCTGTTCACGCTGCCGAAGGTGGCGGTGCTGAGGACCTGGGTGATGAATCATCTCATCCACCATCGCGGGCAGCTCAGCGTTTACCTGCGGCTTAACGATATAGCGGTGCCGGGCGTGTACGGGCCGAGCGCTGACGAGGCCATGTAAAGGTGCCCGCAATGATTTCACTGTGAGCGCGCGTCTCCGCAGGATATGTAGTCCAGATAATCATTAGACAGGCGGACACGTCTTGAGCCGTGGACGGTCAGTGAGAATACCGTTCGGCGATGCTAGCGTAAACTTCTCTGAGGCGCTGTATAGTCAGGTCGACTTGCGTCAGGTGCGCGCCCCCACTCTCGCTATCTACGCGCTGCTCCCCTCGGCAGAAGCGATGTTCCCGTACTGGGCAACCCTGGACTCAGCGGGACGCACGCAGGGGAAGCAGAGCTTCGCGTCCGTTACCGCACTGCATGAGCGGCTGCGTTCCCAGTTCCAGCAGGCGGTACCGCATGCGCGCGTCGTGTCAATCCCGGGTGCGCGGCATTACGTGTTCCTCACGGACCCAGCCGAGACAGAGCACGCGATGCTGGAGTTTCTGCTGCGTTGACGGGTGCGGTCCGCACCCGGTCCTAAGTCGGGACGTCCTGCTCCTGAGCTGGGGCGTTAGCTCGACCAGATTAGTAACGCTTGACGGTAATACCGCGTGGCGTTATTATCAAGGGTGATCAAGAGTTTCAGCGATCGGGATACGGAGCGGCTCTTTGGTCGTGTGCACGTAAGGCGCTTTCCCGGTAAGCTGGCCCGCCTAATGCTTCGAAAGCTTGGGGCGGTGGATGCTGCGGACGCGCTCGATGATCTAAGAATCCCGCCCGGTAACCGCCTCGAAAAGCTGAGAGGCACTCGAAGCGGGCAATACAGTATTCGCGTGAACGATCAATGGCGAGTCTGCTTCCACTGGAAGGATGGCAACGCCTATGATGTTGAAATTGTCGACTATCACTGACATCTCTACATGACTACTCGTAAACTGGCACCCATTCATCCCGGAGAGGTTCTCCTCGAGGACTTCCTCAACCCAATGGGTATTTCTCAGTACAGACTGGCGCAGGACGTTAGTGTCCCCGCCCGGCGGATTAACGAAATCGTCCACGGGACTCGCCGGGTTACCGCCGACACTGCGCTTAGGTTGTCCCGCTATTTCGGTACGACCGAAGGGTTCTGGCTCAATCTCCAAGCACGTTTCGATCTCGAGGAGCAGAAGGATCTACTGGGCGATAGGCTTCGGAAAGAAGTCCAGGTGCTTGCCGCCGCCAGCTAAGCCCCCCCGCTCTGCTGCCTACCGCGCCTGAAGTGCAGCGTAGCACTCCGACGCCTGGGCGGAGAGATTCTTGGCCTCCTCGGCGGAAGAGGTCTGGATTGCCTGCGCGGCGATGCGGTCGCACTTCGCCTTGCGCTCATCGTTCGACTTTCCGCCGAATGG
>DATLXE010000142.1:0-2356 GCA_035575795.1 Gemmatimonadaceae bacterium | reverse complement strand
CGTTTGGCGACAGGCGCTGCAGGCGGAAGCGCACCACGTCCTTGATGGTGGATGGGAGATCGAATTTCTCCATCTGCCACCCCACCCAACGCCCTTCTGTCTGCGTCAGCGCGCCTGAGTCTATCAGCGACTTCAGCGTTTCCTCGACGAAAAACGGCTTGCCCCGCGTCCATTCGAACAGGAGCCGGGAAAAGTTTCTCGTCGTACCCTGCTCAACGTCGAACATCCGCTTGAGGATCTCGTCAACGTCTGCGGCGGAAAGCGGCCCAATCCTTCTCACCAGCAGCGCGTCCAGCCGGACGAGGGACTGCTCCGTGCTCTGCAGCACGGGATTGGAATCGCGCTCGGATTCGTTGTAGTTGCCGAGCAGAAAGATTCTGAACGGTGACATCTGCCGGGCGACGAAATGCAGGAGCTCGAGCGAGGATGCATCCGCCCACTGAAGGTTCTCGAGCACGATGAGAAGCGGCTGGCGGGCCGACAACCGTCCCAGGAACTGCGTGAAGTTCCAGAGCACGCGGGCCTTTATCTCGGATGGATCCGCGCCGGCGGCGGCCCGATCCCGGTCGCCCGCTGCCCCCAGCGCCGGAAAGATATAGCTGAGCTCGGCGGCGCCACCGCGTGACAGCACGGAGAGCGCGGAAGGGTCGAGCTTTCTCAGCACCGGCATGAGCGCGTCGGAAAAGAGCGCATAGGGAACACCCGTCTCGACCGGATATGCGCGGCCGATGGCGACACTCCAGCCTTTTCCCGCCGCCCGCTCGGCGATCGCGGCAGCAAGGCGCGTCTTGCCGACGCCACCCTCGCCGGCGAGGAAGATGGATTTTCCGGCGCCCTTCGCGGCCTGGTCGATCGCGCTCGAAAGGATTTTCAGCTCTTCGCCTCTGCCCACCAGCGGCGCGGCGTCAATCCTCAGCGATGACATCGGGCCTAATGTACGAAACAATCCAGTATTTCGCGGGCAGATGGCACTGGTGCAGTCTATGCTCTGTACCGTAGTCATGACCTTCTCTTCGCTGCACAAGTCCGCGCACGCACTCGTGGACGGTGACGCCGATTTCACCCCGTTGCTCGACATGGTCGGCGATGCCAGCCTGGTGCTGCTCGGCGAGGGATCGCACGGCACACACGAGTTCTACCGACAGCGCGCCGAGATCACGAAGCGGCTCATTGTCGAGAAGGGATTTTCTGCCGTCGCGGTGGAAGCCGACTGGCCAGACGCGTATCGCGTGAACCGCTACGTTCGCGGCGAGGGAGAGGACGCCGACGCCAACGCGGCACTGGGCGGGTTCAAGAGGTTCCCCACCTGGATGTGGCGCAACACCGATGTTCTCGAATTCGTGGAATGGCTGAGGTCGAACAACAACGGCCGGCCCGAGGAGGCGAAAGCGGGTTTCTTCGGGCTCGACCTTTACAGTCTGTTCAACTCCATGAAGGCAGTGGTCGATTACCTGGAGGCAATCGATCCCGAGGCGGCGAAACGGGCACGCGATCGTTACGGCTGCTTTGGGCACCTGAGCGGAGACACCCAGGAGTATGGCTACGTCGCCAGCTTTGATCTCGGGCACTCGTGCGAGGACGAAGCCGCCAATCAGCTCGTCGAGATGCAGCGCCGCGGCCTCGAGTATCTCAACAAGGGCGGCGCGGACGATTATTTCGCGGCCGAGCAGAACGCGCGGCTGGTGATCAACGCCGAAGAGTATTACCGGTCGATGTTTCGTGGTGCGCGGTCGTCCTGGAATCTCCGCGACTCACACATGGCGGAGACCGTGGATGAGCTTGTAGGGTATCTCAAGCGGCAGGGCAGAAAGCCGAAGATCGTGATCTGGGCCCACAACTCCCACCTTGGCGACGCGCGCGCAACGGAGATGGGCAAGCGCGGCGAGCTGAATCTCGGGCAGTTGCTGCGCGAGAAGTACGGACCGGAAACGGTCCTCGTTGGATTCACGACGTACGCCGGTACCGTGACCGCTGCATCGGAGTGGGATGACCCGGGCGAGCAGAAGCGAGTGCGCCCCGCACTCATCGAGAGCTATGAAAGCGAGTTTCACGACCTGGAGCTCCCGCATTCTTCCTTAATCTCCGGAATTGCGCCGATTCTGAAATCTTTTCCCGATCGCGCCTCGAGCGCGCGATCGGTGTCATCTACCGGCCCGAGACGGAACGGCTGAGCCACTATTTTCACGCCGACATGCCGGCGCAGTTCGACGGCGTCTTTCATTTCGATGTCACCCGCGCTGTTCATCCTCTCGAGAAACCGTTGCGATGGGAGTCGGGCGAGCCGCCGGAGACATATCCAAGCGGAATGTAGGGAATGGAAAGCCGGATATCAGGCATCTTCGGGCAGCACGATGCA
>DATLXE010000141.1:0-1515 GCA_035575795.1 Gemmatimonadaceae bacterium | reverse complement strand
CTCCCAGCGGGTCCCCTCCAGGCGGGCGAACTCCTCCGCCGCCCAGTGCAGCCGGCCACGTTTCTCGAGCGCGTCCTTCATGTGATCCTTGAGCTGAAGCAGGTAACGCGTGTCGTACGCCGCGTAATCGAGCATGTCCTGCGTCAGCGGGCGCATCGACCAGTCGGCGCGCTGGTGCTTCTTGTCCAGCTTCACGTCGAAGTACTGCTCGAGCAGCGCCGCCAGTCCGAAAGACTTGATTCCAAGCAGCTGCGCGGAAATGCGCGTGTCGAAGATGTTGTTTACGTGCCAGCCGTAGTCCTGGTGCAGCAGTCGCAGGTCGTAGTCGGCGTCGTGCAGAACCACTTCGACGTCCCTGCTCTCGAGCAGCCGGCCCAGCCCCGCCGGGCTGCCGACGGGCAGCGGATCGATGATCGCGCTCCGATCGCGCGTCGAGAGCTGCAGCAGGTAGATGCGATCGACGAAGCGGTGAAAGCTCGCGCCCTCGGTATCGAGAGCGAGCTCGCTGATGCCGGCGATCTCGCCGAGGAACCCGTCGGTGGCCGCTGCCGTGTCGAGGTAAGCCACGGGATCCGGGGCGTATGGCGATGGCGTCATCCGCAGAATCTAGCGCCTTCGCTGGGTCCTTTGCGCGTTAAGTTTGTGCGGCAACATTCGCTCACACTATTGGAAACCGATGACAGAAGATTTCCGCGTGCACATCTATCCGAGCGATTGCGACTCGGTGGGCCACGTCAACCACGCGCACATGCTGACGCTGCTCGAGCGCGCGCGCTGGGCGGCACTGGAAAGGCACATGCCCTACCGCGAGTACATGAAGTCCAAGCTGTGGGCTGTCGTGCGGAAGGTCGAGGCGTCGTACCATGCGCAGTCGTTCCCCGGCGACGATTTCAGCATCCGCACGGGACTGTTGTCGGTTGGTAACACCAGCTTCGTCGTCAAGCAGGAAGTGCTCAATCAGCGCGGCGTTCTCGTTTGCGATGCGACACTCGTCTACGTGACAGTGGCGCCTGATGGGAAGCCGATCCCGGTGCCGGACCAGTGGCGCACGCTCTTCGAGCCGTGGGTCGCGACCGAAAAGGGAAGCTGATTGGGCGCCGAGTCCCAGGACACAGCGGAGATTTCCGCCGCCGAGCAGACAACGGCCGCGCGACTTGGAGCGACGCTCTTCCGGCATCGCGGCTGGCTGCCCCTGCTCTTCCTTGGCATTCCCCTCGTTTCACCAGGAATCACTTCTCCGTCCAGATGGCTGATCGGTGGCGCACTCATCGCAATCGGCGAAGCGATCAGGCTGGCGGGAATCGCCGCTGCGGGAACGGTTACGCGCCGCCGGTCGCGGAACGTGCAACGGCTGGTGACATACGGAATATTTGGCTGGAGCAGGAACCCGCTCTACAACGGAAATTTCCTGATCTGGATGGGATTCGTCGTGATCTCGGGAGTGCTCTGGTTCCTCCCGATCGCGATCCTGCTGTTCGCCGTCGAGTACACGCTCATCGTTCGTTACGAGGAAGG
>DATLXE010000140.1:0-1518 GCA_035575795.1 Gemmatimonadaceae bacterium | reverse complement strand
CACCCGGCGACCCGGTGCTCCGCCTGTGGGCTGCTGCCGCCGGTCGCACGCGTCTTGCCCCTCTCCTCAGGCTCGCCGACGCGTTCTGGTGGGCGGAACGGGAAGCGGGTCGCCCGGCCCCTTCGCAATCCAGGATCGCCTCGGTGTACCGAAGAGCGTTACGGATCGCCTACCGGGACCCGATCGAGATCGCCGACCTGGCGCTTGACGGCAACGATTTGCAGGAGCTTGGAATGAGCGGTCCGGAGGTCGGCGCGGCATTACGAAAACTGCTCGATGTGGTTATTAATGAGCCCGGCAGGAACACCCGAGAGCAGCTTCTGCCGCTGCTCGGCGGCCACGGCGACCACGCCCGCGGCAAGCGTCCTCAACCCTGACACGACACCATGCTTTTCCGCTATAAACGTCCCGATACAACGGTGTGGAAGCGCTTCAGGTCCGGCCAGGACGGATTCACCTTTTTTCGCAACGGTGACATCTACGAGGCGAAGGTCGGCGCGAATGCGGAGCGCGTGGTGGACTTGTTTTACACGATCAGCGAAGTGATGGCGCCCGCGGTCGACGTCTACATTCACGACCTGCGCTCGCAGATGTCGTGGACGGGTGAGACGATCGCGCTGCCTGACATCCGCGATGCCGTCGCACGCCTCAAGGGTCCGCTCGCCACGTTCGGTGGCGTTGAGGTCACGCTCAACACCGGCGAGGATCAGCTCACCCTTGGCGCCGAGCTCGAGCTCTACATCTATTCGCGCTCCGACCGCTGGGTGTACCTGCTGCAGAGCAAGAATCTGGAGGAGCGCGGTGCGCTCGCCGACCGGGGCTGGGGCGGACAATCGTGGGACCGCACGCCCGCTCCGGCGCTGAGTGATGCCGTAGCGGCGGCCGCTGAGCGGCTCTCGCTCCAAAGTGCGTGAGCTCCGAGGCGCTTGTTTACACCGCCATCGCGGCGAGTGCGAACATCATCGGCGCGGCTGCGGTCGTCTCGCGATCTCGCTGGAGCCTGCGCGCCCTCGAGACCATGGTTGCCTTGTCGGCCGGCTTTATGGTGTCGGTCGCGCTTCTGGACCTTGCCCCTGAAGCAATTGCATCGCATGGCCGCCAGGGCGGCCTCATCATACTCACCGGTTATCTCCTCGTTCACCTGACGCAGCACACCTTTGCGCCGCACTTCCACTTCGGCGAGGAGGTGCATGCGGTGAATCGGACGGTGAGCCTCTCCGCTCTTGCCGGACTGATGCTGCACACCTTCGTTGATGGCGTGGCGATCGCCAGCGGGTTCGAAGTGAGCAGCGGCCTTGGGCTCCTCGTTTTCTTCGCCATCCTTCTCCACAAACTCCCCGAGGGACTGGCCATCTCGAGTCTGTTTCTCGCCGCCGGCGAATCGCGTCGGCGTGCACTCGGCGCCGGGGCAGCGCTGGCGTTGGCGAGCATTATCGGTGCCCTGCTCACCGACCAGGTGCCACTGCTCGGCAAATACGGCATCGCGCTTTCGGCGGGAGTTACACTTTACGTTGGCGC
>DATLXE010000139.1:0-3297 GCA_035575795.1 Gemmatimonadaceae bacterium | reverse complement strand
CCTTCATTCCCGAATCCAAGCCGGTAGTCGGCCGAGCCCGAAAGGTTGTTCTCGGTGAGGTCGCCGAACGTGCGGCGGGCGCCGTCCGGGTTGTAGCTGAACAGAGCGAAGGGAAGGAACGCGCCTGTTTGCGGATGCTGTTCGCGTACGTACTCGATCTCGGAGCGATCCGGCTCGAGGCGCGTGACGCCGGACGACGTGAAGGACAGGTCAAGCTGCTGCCTGGCGCCGAGCGCGTGCTCGAGGCGAATCTGGTTGGAGCGGATCGTCCGCTCGATGAACCCGAGGGCGGACCTCCGCGCCTCGAACGAGAAGTCATCGCGCGTTCCGAGGAACTGCTTGGCATCGTTATCGGAGGTGCGGTTGAGCGTGTTGTTGAACTCCAGGCGCGTGCGCGATCCGAGTGTCGTGCTCAGGTTGAGCAGTCCGCCCCACAGAACGCTACGCGTGCCCGACGAGCCAATGAAGGAATTGTACGGGCGCGTCCCGCCGGTGCCATCGGGCACGGCAAGCGCACGCTGCTCATCAATGCGCGCTTCCTGGGTGTTGGCGTAGGAAGTCGAGGCGATGTAGCCGATGTCGTGACCTCTGATCGATCCTTGGCCGCCGGCTGAAACCGCCATGGAGTAGTTGGGCGATCCACGCTCGAGGCGGGGCGTCCACGCGTTCCGGAACGAGCCGACCGCGCTGTTGATCTGAGTCTGATTGAGGGCGCCGAAGTTGCCGGCGCTTCTGACGAGGGCAGGCAGGCTGCGCTCGGAGCCAGCCAGTCCGATCCATTCGCTGCCGGTGGTCGGCGCGGCGAAAACCGTCTTGCCGGTGGCGGCGGTGTTGATTCCGAAGCTGTTGCTGTAATTGATCTGGCCACGGCCGGGGAACTCGCGGGTCTTGATGTTGACCTGCGCGCCGCTGAAGTCGCCCATCTGATCGGGCGTGAACGTCTTCGACGTCGTGATGGACTGCACGAGGCTGGACGGGAACATGTCGAGCGGAACCACCTTTTTCTCCGGTTCCGGGCTCGGGATTCTGGCGCCATTCAGCGTCGCGGTGGTGTAGCGCTCGCCGAGACCACGCACGAAGACGTACTTGCCGTCCTGTACGGTGACCCCGCTGACGCGGCGAACCGCCTGGGCGGCATCCGAATCAGTGCTGCGCGTGATCTGCTCGGAGGTGACCGAGTTGACGATGGCGGTTGACGTGCGCTGTCTGTCGAGCGCGTCGTTGACAGTCCCGCGCTGCACAGCCGCGGTGACGACCTGCGCCTCGAGAACGACCGTCGATGGATCGAGCGTAATGTCGTGCTCGGCCGCCGATCCGTTGCCGACGATGACGCCGGTGATCGTCTTCGGCGTATAGCCAAGACGCCTGACGGTAAGAGTTACCGTGCCGGTCGGAACTGAGTTGACCGAGTACCGCCCATCTATGGATGACATCGCGCCGATCGTGGTGCCCGCGATCTGGATGCCGGCGCCGGTGAGGCCTTCCCCGGTGCGGGAATCAATCACGCGACCGACGACGCGCCCGGTGGAGGCGGCGGCAGTCTGGGTGGCGACCTGCGCGGAAAGAACAGCGGGAACAGATATGAAAAGCGCGGCAACGAGGACGCGCTGGGTATTTCTGACGAAAAATTTCATGAAGCCTCCGAAGCGAGGGACGGGCGGAGCCCGCGGGGCGGCGTTCAGGACAGGCGTCCCTTGCCGCGACTGGCTTCAGGAATGATCAGACTTTCAGGTCGCGACGCGACTACGGAATTGCAACAATGCTGTCACAGTCCCGGCAGCGTCATCTGAGGGTTGCGGGTGCTCGGCGGGAAGCTCGCCCGGATCGTCGTGCCGGCCCCAGGAGTGCTTTCGGCAGCAACCCTTCCGCCGTGGGCTTCGGTCATATGTCGGACGATGGCGAGGCCGAGGCCGGTGCCGCCCTGGTCGCGCCCCCGGCCCTTATCGGCCCGATAAAAACGCTCGAAGATGCGCGGAAGGTGCTCGGGCTGGATGCCTTCGCCGGTGTCGGTAACTCCAACCGTCACCCACTTGCCGTCGCTTTCCGAAAAGATCGTCACTGCGCCCGTCGAGGTATGCCGCACCGCGTTTTCGACGAGGTTACCAAGTATGTGGCGGAGGGCGGTACGGTCGGCGTAGACCTGCGACGCGGCTGGGGAGATGGCGACCTGGAGAAAGATTCCCTTTGCGCCGGCGGCAGTCCGGCTGGCGCCCGCCACCTCTTCGGCGATCCCGGCGATCTCCAGGTGCGTCGGCTCGGGAATCCAGCCGCCGGACTCTATTTTTGAGAGATCGAGCAGCTCGTCGACGATCCGCTGCATGCGGCGGGTGTTAGAGAGGATCATGCCCGCGAATTCCCTTCGCGCAGGGGCGGGCGGGTCGTCCTCGACGAGCGTTTCGGCGAACCCGCCGACGATAGTAAGCGGCGTGCGCAGCTCGTGCGAAACGTTGGCGACGAAATCCCGGCGCATGTTCTCGAGTCCTTCGATCTGTGACGAAAGCTGGTGCAGGGTGCGGGCGAGCTCGCCGACCTCGCCGGGAGCCTTCACCACTGGCCGTGAGAAATCATGATCGGCCATCGCGCGGGCGACATCCCGAAGTCCCGTTATCGGGCTCGAGATGCTGCGGGCGAACACAACGGACAGGAGCATCGCCAGCGTCAATGCGACAAGCCCTGCTCCGATCACATCACGCCGCGCGCCGCTGAAAATCTGGTCAACGGTCTTGGTGCCGACCGATACGCGAGCCACGCCAAGCGCGGTGGGCACCGCTACGTACAGCTCCTCGTCGCCCTTGGACGGACTCATGCGGCGCGCGAATCCCGGCTTGCCGGTCGCGGTGCCAAGCACCTCGGGCCGGTTGCGGTGGTTCTCCAGCCTGCTGAGCGCCTCGCCGTCAAACTCCGAATCGCCGACAACGACGCCTGAAGGTGCGATCAGGGTGACACGGTGGCCAAGGGCCGAGCCGGCAATGTCGGCAAACTCATCGGCCTCAGTTGCCGCTGTCCACTGCACAGCGACGAATCTCGCTTCGCGCGTCAGCTCGTTGCGTATCTCCTCGGACACCCGCACACCCAGCCGGCGGTCGAGGATGCCGACGACGACGAGGACCAATACGGTTATTACGCTGAAGGAATAGAGGAGGAGCCGGTGCGCGAGCTTCACGCGCCGCGCGGATGCCCGGAATTAATCCGGTATCCGAATCCTCGCACTGTCTCGATGAGCTCACCGGCGGCGCCGAGCTTGGCGCGCAGCCGCTGCACGTGCATGTCGACCGTTCTTGTCTGAATGTCGGGCGC
>DATLXE010000138.1:0-2784 GCA_035575795.1 Gemmatimonadaceae bacterium | reverse complement strand
TCGCAGTCGCGTCTGAAAGCCGACGATGTTCCACATCCGCCCGGCGCGGTCTTCCTGGCGCAGCTGCACCACCGCGTGTGCATCTCTGCCGGTGCGTGGATCCCGGAGACCTACCGGTTTGAGCGGACCGAACCGCAGCGTATCGCGGCCGCGCTTGGCCATCACCTCGACCGGCATGCAGCCCTCGAAGTAGGGCACTTCATCGAATTCATGCCCGTGGAACTGGTCGGCCGTCGTCAGCGCGTCGAGGAACGCGTCGTACTGCTCGCGCGTCATCGGGCAGTTGAGGTATGCGCCATCGTCCGCCGCCCCCTCCATCGTCTCCTTGCCGTAACGGGAGCCGCGAAACACGATCGCGTCGTCGATGCTGTCGCGCGCGATGATCGGCGCAATCGCATCGTAGAACGCGAGCGCGCTAACACCCAGTCGCTCGCGCATCGCCGCCGCCATTGCATCGGAAGTAAGCGGCCCCGTCGCAACGATGCAGGGAGCTTCGAGCGACGTCGCTTCGCCGCGCACGACCTTGATTCGCGGCTCGGACCCGATGCGCGCCGTCACGCCCGCGGAGAACGCATCACGATCGACCGCCAGGGCGCTGCCGGCGGCAACGCGCACCTCGTCAGCCGCTTCCAGTATCACTGAGCCAAGCAGCCGCATTTCGGCCTTGAGCAGGCCGTGTGCGTTAGTCGTCTCGGTGCTCTTGAACGTGTTCGAGCAAACGAGCTCGGCGAGCCCGTCGGTCTTGTGCGCGGGCGTCGTGCGCACCGGACGCATCTCGTGGAGCGTTACTTCGTGTCCGCGGCTGGCAAGCTGCCACGCGGCCTCGCACCCGGCGAGACCGCCGCCGATGACGGTTACGCACTCTCCTGCCCTCACACCGCCACGGCTTCAGCGGGCGGCGGCGCCACATCCCACTCGTTCAGGCACTTGATGCAGCGCCGGTAGTCGCCACGCGCCTTCGTGAACTTCGCCTCGGCGCCGACATACGCGCACTCCGGACACGTTTCCGCGACCGGTTTGTCCCAGACGACGAAATCGCACTTTGGGTAGTTGGAGCAGCCGTAGAACGCCTTGCCGCGCTTCTTCGAGCGGCGGACGGCGATGTCACCGGCGTCGCGCGGGCACTTTACCCCTGTCGGCATCGAGCGCGTTCCCCTGCACTTTGGAAACTTGCTGCAGCCGAGAAACTCCCCGGAGCGGCCCTGGCGAATGACCATCATCTCGCCGCACTCGTGACAGATCTCAGTCGTTGGCTGCGCCGGCTTGCGATCGCCGCGCAGGGGTTTCGTGTACTTGCAATCCTTGGGATGGTTTTCGCAGGCCAGGAAAGGGCCGAAGAATCCGCCGCGGGGAACGAGCTTGCCGCCGCAATCGGGACACCGCTCCGTCGCCAGCGCGGTGAGATCATGGGCCTCCCCGATCAGTCCCTCGATGTCCGCGTCCTTTACCGAAATCGCGAACGGCCCGTAGAAGGTCGCCAGCATCTTGCGCCAGTTGATCCCGCCGCCCTCGATCTTGTCGAGGTCGGTTTCCATGTGCGACGTGAATTGCACGTTGAACACATCGGGGAAAGCCTTCACCATCACCTTTTCGACCTGTTCGCCGAGCGAGGTCGGGAAGAACCGTCGCTGCTCGAGCAGCGCGTAGCGGCGGTCGACGAGAGTGGAGACAATCGAAGCGTAGGTTGACGGGCGGCCGATGCCCAGCCGCTCGAGCTCCTTCACCAGGCTCGCCTCGGAAAAGCGTGGCGGAGGCTCGGTGAAGTGCTGCAATGGCGTGATCGAATTCACGGGCACCGCTTCGCCGACTTCGACGACGGGTAGTCCCTGCTCATCCTCGAGCGCTTTCCCCTCGCCTTCCTCGCGCGCTTCCTTGTACAGCTTCTGATAGCCGAGGAACTTGACGACGCTGCCGGTGGCGCGGAACTGATAGCGTCCGAGGTCGAAGTCCACCGTCGTGGTGTCGAAAACGGCGGGCGCCATCTGCGAGGCCATGAAACGCTGCCAGATCAGCTCGTACAGCTTGAGCTGATCTTCCTTGAGATATTTTCTCATGTGTTCGGGACGGCGCTTTGGATCGGTCGGCCTGATCGCCTCGTGCGCATCCTGCGCGTTGCTGGCGTTTGACGAACCGTACAGCTTCGGCGCATCGGGCAGATACTCCTGCCCGTACATCATCTTCACCCACTCGCGCGCCTCTTCCACGGCGGTCGGCGACACGCGCGTCGAATCGGTGCGCATGTAGGTGATGAGTCCGACGGCGCCCTCGTCTCCGATCTCGATGCCTTCATAGAGATCCTGCGCGAGGCGCATCGTGCGCTTGGAACCGAAGCCGAGCTTCTTCGCGGCCTCCTGCTGGAGAGTGCTGGTGGTAAATGGCGGGTACGGATTCTTGCGACGCTCGCGCCGCTTTACCTCGGTGACGTCGAACGTCTTGCGACCCTTAAGGTCGTCGAGGATCGCGCTTGCCTGCGCCTCGTTGGAGATGACGGGCTTCTTGCCGTCAACCTGGTGGAGCTTGGCGGTGAACTGCTGCCGGTCCTTCTCGAGCTGTGCTTCGACTGTCCAGTATTCGACGGGCTTGAATGCGCGTATATCGCGCTCGCGCTCGACGAGCAGGCGCAGCGCCACAGTCTGCACGCGGCCGGCGGAGATTCCCTTCTTCACTGTCTTCCAGAGCACCGGACTGGCCTTGTATCCGACGAGCCGGTCGAGCACGCGGCGCGCCTGCTGCGCGTCGACTTTGTTCGTGTCGATCTCGCCGGCGGCGGCGATTGCGCTCTGT
>DATLXE010000137.1:0-8949 GCA_035575795.1 Gemmatimonadaceae bacterium | reverse complement strand
GGCCTGCATGGGGATCATGCCGTTCATGACCTCCATGTAGTCCTTGTCGGTCAGGTAGAAGGCGGCTTCCTTCCACTGGTCGAGGGTGATGACCTTGGAGGTCGGCGCGATGTCGCCCGTCGTGGGCGGCGTGTTCGCCGGCGCCACGTCCTGGGCGACGATCGCCGAGGGAATCGGCACGACGATCGTGCTGCCGCGCTGGCCGGCGAGCGCGTCGTAGCCGCGATTGACCAGCCGCGGGGCGATCGCCCGCTGACGCAGCGCGAGCAGGCCCTGGGCCAGGAGACGGGGAAGAACTTCGGTTACGGTATTGGCCACGATCAGGACTCCTTGGATGTCATCCGCTGGAGCCCCTCGGGGGCGCAGGACGGTCCGCTCCTCGGGAGCGGCCTAGCTGCCACGGCTCAGAATGGCCGTGCGGAGGAAAACGGTTACTACTTTCGACCTACTTCATGCGCACGTCGGCTTTACCCGACGCGATGTCTTCGAGACTGTGACCGAACGCCAGCGCGTCGGGGTTGATCAACGTGCGACCAGGCCCCCCGGTCGGCTTCGACCCGTTGGCGCCGGAGCCCGTCGACGCTTCAAATAAGACGTCCTCGTCTTTCGCGAGGCGCGCCAGCCATTCGTCCGTGCTGAGCGGGCGCGTCGGATCGTCCTGACTGAAGCTGCCGTCCTTGGCGACCACGCGGCCATCCTTCAGCGTGAAGGTGTCCTCGGCGCGGCGCATGACGTAGTCGAGCGCCTTCTCGCGCACACCCTTGCTGCGCGCGACGGTGCCGATCTGCGACCGGAACGCTTCGCTGTCAGCACGCTGCTGTGCGGCCTCGCGCGCCTTCTTTTCGTTCTCGAGGTTCTGCTGCACCGGGCCGATGGCCTTGGCGATCGCGTCACTAATCAGCGACTCGAGCTCGTCGAGCTTCTTCACGCCCTTTTTCTCCAGTCCAGACTTCAGGGCTTTGGCGTCAGCGGCGTCGATGCCGTCGAACTCGGCCAGCTTGGCGCGGAGGGCGTCGATGTCGGTGACCTTGGTGTGGAGCTCGCGGTTGCGGTCGCGGAACTCCTCGAGCTTGTATTTCTGCTCCAGGAACTTCGTCTCCGGCACCACGCCCTCGACGTCGAGGACGAACCGGCCGTCACGCTCGACGTAGAGCGCGCGCTGCGGCTCAGGGAGCGCGTCGACGTCCGCGAGTGTGGAGAGTTGATAGGCGAGGGCAGCCATGCGTGCAGGAGCAGCATGGGGGAAGGCGTGTTGCGGAATCTAGAGGGTCTTGTCTATAGGTGTGGGGATGTGCGAGATAGGTCCATCTGTGGGCCGTTCAGGACTGTCCAGCACGTCTGCGATGAGTATTTCCGTCCAGAGGCGGATCAACGCCTCGCGCTCGTCGCTGTCATTCGATGGGGCTTTCGGGTCTGGATCTTCCATTGAGCACGTCCCTTCGTTCTGCGAAGCCAGGCGAGGCCACGTCGCGCCCAGCCACGCCGCGCCCCACCATGCCACACCGTGCCTAGCCCCACCTGCCAAGCCGCTCCCTGCCTTACCTCGCCTCGCCCCGCCCCGCCACGCCAAGCCTGCCCTGCCTGTCCCCGCCTCGCCCCACCGTGCCTCGCCACGCCTCGCCTGCCGTGACGTGCCACGCCTTACCCTACCCAGCCTGCCGCGCCTCACCCAGCCAAGCCGCGCCACGCCGAGCCTCGCCGTGCCATGACAAGCCTTCTCGTGTTACGCAGCCACCGCGCGTAACGCCGACTCAATCGACTTCGTCAACGCGCGAAGCCGGTCAATGATCCGCTGATCGTCCAAGTCCACGAGTTCAGCATCGAGCAACCGCGACAACTCCAAGCACAATCGCCCCGCCTCCGCAGATCGCACGGAGCCGATCACGCGCACCTGATCAGCCGTCATCGTCTGCCCATGGAGGTGTGTCATGCCGCGCTTGGCCGGGAACGCATCGCCGTTCGGTTCGTAGACCACGCGCACCGACAGCGTTTGAACATTGGCCTCAGGGATGTGCAGCGAGACCGCTATCGTGCGGTCGTCCACTTTCATGTCCCGGAGCATGAGCACGATCCGCGCTTGATCGTGCCGATCCAGTTTGCGCCCGTGATGAGCGTTGAGCGCGACGGCATCGAGGAACAGTGCCGCCTCGCTGTCATACGTCCGCAGTTCAACCGAGACGACGGCCTCGTCTCCCAGGTGCTTCCGATAAGCACGGTTGCGGTGAAACCCGTCCACGATACGCAACGTCTCGGCGCAGGCGATGAGGGGCGGCAAGTCCTCACCCGCCTGCAACGCTCGGACTAAATCCGAGACGTGCGCCCCGTCCACGTGGTTGCGCGGATAGAGCGAGAAGTCCGGTAAGAACATACTTGGCTAAGTCGCTGTACCAGGGCCACTAGATGTTGGGGTCAGTTTAGCCGATAGCTAGGGCATGCCTCCTCGCTATTTGGAGCGCCCTGAGGCGCGAGCCGACCACGTTAACCCGACCCTCGCGCTGCCCTACGGAATGGCCGGCGCGGGCGTTGTTGCGGCCGTCAGCGATGTCTACGCCTACCTGCATGCGCTGAACTCTGCGAGCGTCGAATACGGGTACGGGCGGCTTGAAGACATAATGCAACCGGCCGGATTCTCCGGGTTGCTGTCCAACGTGTTCGTCAGGGCGATTGCGCGGGAGTTTACTAGTGCCACGCCAGGACTGGCCGTGAACCAGCACGGCAACGGACGACCCGATCTAGTTCCACGCGCGGTGTATCCTAACGACTACATCCTCCACGGTGACGAAGGCATCGAAGTGAAGGCCAGCCGTTCCCGTACAAGTTGGCAGGGGCACAACATCGAACCGGGCTGGCTGATGATTGTCCAGTTCGAGATCGACATTACGACCGCGCCGACCTACGACCGAGCGCCGACGACTATTTCGCGCGTGATGCTGGCGCGATTGGAAGTCGCCGATTGGAATTTCTCCGGCAGAAGTGCGACGAGCCGACGCACGCCGACCGCGTCGGTTAACCTGTCCGGACGTGCGAAACTGGAGGTGGGGACGATCTACGACCGCCGGTCGCCGTGGTTGACTGCGGCGACACCGTAAGCGCCGCAAGGCTGGGGATCGCTTTCTTCGCTACCTCGACATAGACCGGGTCGGACTCGATACCGATGCACTCGTAGCCAACGGCTACCGCCGCCGCCAACGTCGAACCAGATCCCGCGAACGTATCGACCACAATTCCTTCCCCGAGCGGCAGCATAGCCCGGACAACCTGCCGAAGAAACGCCTGTGGCTTCAGACTGGGATGCGGCGCGAGCTTCCGCTCTGGAAGCTGGGCCGGGTGCGAGCGGATCACGTCACCGAATGGCTGGACATCCGAAATGCGCCGTAACCCGCCCGTTTTCCACCGGCGGAGATTGTCCTGCACGCGGCCTTCAATGGGCTTCCGAAACAGCAGCCACGGCTCGTACATCGAACGCGGGAGTACGCTGACCCCGGAGTACTGTTCGTGAGCATTCTTCGGACGATCTCCGCCGCGCATCGTCATAACGAGCCGGATCACGTCGCCGCGCCGTTCAAATCCGCCGCGTAGTACGGCCGCCGTCACAATGTGGGAAACCAGCGGATTCGTGGCGACCAGGACGTGAGCACCTGGGACAAGCGCGGGGAACAGTGCTTCAGACCAGCGACGAAAGAAATCCGCCATCGCGTCTATATCGCGCGGTGTTAGGGTCGTGAAGCGCGGGAGCGGCGCGCGTTGATGCCCGTCGAAGGATGGCGGAATCCGCCAGACGCCGCCGCGCCCATTACGGAGCTTCGCCTGTTCCTTCGGCGTGTACTCGACGAGTCCGTACGGCGGATCACAGACCGTCGCGTGCAGACTCTCGGGCGCGCGGTTTTTCAGCCATGCGATGCAATCGGCTCGATAGAGGGACGCGGACTTGTGGACGAAGACGGGATTCATGAGAGCCTGTACCGGCCATGTACGACGCGCGTGAATGTGCCGGGGACGTTCAGATTGAGATAGGACCGCACCGATGAGAGGGGCACGGCGCGTGCGAGTGTGATCTCCACGTCCTTCGCGATTTCCCCCACCGATGCTTCGCCGCGCCGTTGGAGGGACGCGATCACGGCGTCGCGCACGGCGCCGGGCTTGAGGCGGGGTTCAGGCATGGGGCATTATAAGACGTCTAGACGTCTTTTGTCAAATTACTGACAAAAACGATGATTATTTGAGATTTACCCCGACCGTCGAACTAATTTTACCGTGCGCTGGGACGCGCGGCGCGACGCTTCTTAGCACGTCGCGATGCTTGGTAGGCCGCTTCGCGTTTGACAAGTTCGTTTTTGGGGACGCCCAGGACATGCACCAGCGTGTCCTCGAAGCGGCGCGCGGCGCTAGGACCGTCGAAACCACTGGGAGCCGCGTGAATCTCCACGAGGGTGTCGTCTTCGTCGTCCGGCAGCTCGTCCGCCTCTGGAAGGTCGTCCACCCAGCTCGTATCCCCGCCCCCGCCCTTGGCTGCCCGCAGGAGCCAGTTGACGCGCTCTTCGTGTGTCGTCAGTTTCGGTGGCGCAGCCACCTTCCGATTCGCGCGATTCGGATCGTGCTTGACCGTCACGCGTGCTGCTCGATGGCCTCGATGTATTCGAGGTGGACGTGCTGGCCGTCGTCGTTGATCTGAAACCACACGCGCAGGGCCGGTAGTCCCGCCAAGGCGTCTGTCTTCAGAATTCGCGTCTGGAGCGTACCCTTCACCACGTCATAGACCTCTGGATTCGTGCTGAGCGCCCATTCCACGCCAGTGAGTGCGTCGTCCAGTCGACGGATGTCGCTGCCTAACGCCGCGAGCGCAGCACTGTACGTCTGTTCATGAACGAGCGTGCGCTCCATCAACGAGAACCAATTTACGCGAGCGCCCAACCAAACTGACGCGCGAGTTCTTTGGTTCGCGCCACGTCATATCGGTTGATCGGATCGTCTGAGAGAAACACCGCCTCATAGGGGATGGAGGCACCGTCAGTGGCAACTTCCCACGCTTTGCCATGGGAGAGCGTGCTCACGCCTCGTGCGGTTTTGTTCCAGAGAGCGCGGATCACATCATCCACAACCGCGATGTCCGCCGCCGAAAAGAGGGTCAGGTCGGCTGCACGTCGCGGGATAATCTTCTTTTGGATGTACCCCCCTCGGCCGGGCACCTCCACCAGAACAATATCCCCATCCGCCTGCATCTGATTTCGGACGGGCACCAGACGGCGGGGCGCCGGTCCATTACCCAGCCGCTGATACTCGATGCCTGTGATGGGTTTTCCCCGCTCGGCGTACGACAGGAAGTCCGCCCACCAGAGAATCTTGTTGAGTTTCGTGGCGCCGAACTTCGGATCGTTGGCACACTGTGCCGCGATGTACAGGATGAGTTCGCGGAGGCCCGCCTCACCGACCGCCTCGGCGAACAGGAATGTGCCGTGATGAGGCTGCGAAGGAAGAGAACCCACGATAAAAGAATCATACAGGCTGATTGACAAAATAGCAAATATGTGAGTCTACGTTCCTACGTTCTTCCTCGGCGTTGCCGCTTCATTCATGCGGACTGTTCCTGCGGCTTGCCAATCAGGTCCTTGTACATCACGCGACGGCCGGTGACATGGGAGAGCGTCTGCGTGAACCGATCCCCATCTGTGCCGGTGCGCTCGTTGAAGCGGAACGCCTGCTCGTCCAGATACCGGAACAGGTGGAACGGTTCGACGCTGACGTACGTCCCCCGGATCGCGCGCTTCAACAGGCTCCAGTAGTTCTCGCAGCCGTTCGTGTGGATCTGCCCGTCCACGTATTTCTCCGCGTGGTCGATCACTTTGTGCTGGTAGTACACCGCGAGGTTGCGGTAGGACATCAGGGCATCGGTGTAGACGGTCGACCCGTCCTCGACGTGCTTGGCAATCTCCGCGTGCAGCAGATGTTTGCGCACATTCGGCACGACCGTCGTACGGATGCGGGAGGCCTTCCCGCCTGTATGCCGTTCAAGAAGACCCATGACGGCGATCTTGCCAGCCACCGTCCCGTCCGCCTGACGGCCCCGCTTCATGCCGATTGCGTCACGCTTGCGCTTGTGCATGTTGCGAGCTTTGCCGCCAATGTAGGTTTCGTCCACTTCGACTTCGCCGCCGAGTTGACCGCCCCCAGCATTTCGGTCTTGCATCGCAAGGCGAACCCGATGGAGCATGAACCACGCGGTTTTCTGCGTGACGCCGAGCGCACGGTGCAGCTCGTAGCTGGAGATCCCGTTCTTGCAGTTGGAGATCATCCAGACGGCCAGCAGCCACGACTTGAGCGCAATCGGGCTGTCCTCGAAGATGGTGCCGACCTTCACGGAGAACTGACGGCGGGCGTGCTTCGTGCGGCACTCAAACCGGCGCTGCGTGGCGAGATACCGAGGGTTGGGCTGGTTGCAGATCGGGCACGTCACGACGCCATCGGGCCAGCGGGTCTGGACCACGTAGGCGTGGCAGCGGTCCGGGTCGGAGAAAAACTCGATGGCGGCTTGCAGGGTTTTCGGTGTTTCGAGGCGCGTGGCGTCCATGAACCCAGTCTACCCATTCACGGCTCCTTAGTCAAGTATATTGTTACCAGAAGTCCTCCACGAGCTTGGCGAGCGCGATCTGTTTCTTGGGCATTTATTTACTCCTGCGTGTTGACGATCTCGAACAGCCCCCAGCCCATGCCGGCCGAGTTCTTGGAGTCCGGACGGCCTTCACCGATGCCCACCTGGAGCCCCACGCGCGAGATGAGATTGCTCACGTCGGCGACGGTGAACTGATCGGCGTCGAAGCGGATGCGAATCTTCGCGGACCAATCGTGATACGCCGCGCGCACCGTGACATAGGGCTGGCCGGTTTCCACGCGCGCCATGTCTTCCTGTTTCGTCGGCTCACCGAAGATCCGAATGAGCGGGATCTGCGGTTCTGTGGCGTCCACGCCATCCGCCACGACGAACACGGAGAGCTTCGCGAGCGTCATCTTGAAGCCCACCAGTCGGCACGCGGAGATCATTGCGGCTCGAATGGATGCGGCGTGAAAGCCGTCCCACCCGGCGGCGCTCCGATACCGGGCCTCTTCGTAGGTGTCGTCGGTGTTTTTTGGCTCGCGGATCTTTTTACTGCTGGCCGCCTTGCCGGTCTCCATCTTCAGCTTCATCTGATTCTTGATCTTCAACGAGAAGCGATGAATGACGAGAGGAGCAATGCCCTTCACGGTGAACTGGGCAATGCCGAAGTTGGGCGGTTTGATCGTGACGGTGGACTGAGAAGTGGGAGAAGACGGAACGGGTGAGTTAGACTTGCGTGCAGCCATGAAGTAGCCCCCTCCTGTGGGGCTTGACGTGGTTAGGGGCCGTCGTGTGCGACCAACACGCGACGGTTCCGCCTACCTTACTACAGGTGTTTGTTCCGTTCCAGTGGAAAGCCATCGACCCCGCGCATGTCTCGCTGGTGATGATTCAGCACTGACCGACGAATGCGCTTGCGCCTGAACGGCCCGACCGCCACGTAGCTGATGACGCCTTTGCGCGCCCAGCGTCGGATGGTTTCCGGGTCCACCCCGAGTTCCTCTGCCGCTTCGCGCATCGTCAGGAGCGGATCCTCTGGCGTCCTCGATCGATTACTCATTCCCATCCGTCCTTTTTGGTGGTTCAAGCCGTCTCACGCTTCGGGAACACCAGGCTCGTGCGACAGCGACATTGCTGGTGAGCCGGGGGGCCGTCCAACGCCCCGTTGCTCGACTGGAACGCGTCGTTCAGCGGCACCTTCTGGCCATCGAGCGCCGAACAGATCGGGCAGAGACGCTCGTCCTCCGCCGCCTGCCATTCTTTCAGCGTGTTCGACGGTAGCAAACCGTCTGCCCGCGCGCTGTCCCAGGCCGCCTGTTGCCCGGCAGAACTGGCGCGCACAGTCTCCGTCCGCGCGATGGTCACCGCCCGCTGTCGCTGGAGTTTCGCGGCATACCGTTCGGCGGCCGCCTGCACCGTGGTCGGGGAGCCGCCGGCGCCGAGCAGGGACGTCCGATAGTTCACGACGGCGAGCGCCTGGCGCTCGGTCAGCCCGACCAGCGGCCGAATAAATTTGGCCGCCTCGCGTGGGGGAATACCATCCGTGATCGCGCGGGAGATGACCGCACGAATCGCATCGCGCGTGCTCTCTGTGACTTCGCGCACCAGTTGCGCGCCTTGGCGAGCGGCCACGTCGACCGCCTTCGGGTTGACGATGTCGAACCTCCCGCCCATGCGGAGGCGCTTGAAGATCTCCACTTCCGCCTGCTGGGCGCTGTCTTCGAAGATCCTCGCAACCGTGGCGGCGGCGCCACGGAGCTGCACAGGAAAACTGTTGATGACCTTGTTCAGGGGAGCCGAGTTGCCACCGCGGAGCACGGCTTCAGCGAGGATGGCGATCGAGAGTTGATCCTGTATCGCCGCGACGGCCGTGAGCCATTGGCGCCGCAGCGTGGGCGCGAGACGATCGGCGATGGCGTAGACGGCTGATGCTTTCATATCAGGCTCCTGGATTCATCTGCTGCGCCTTTCCCTGCTGTGGCCGACATGAAAGAACTGGCACCCGTGACAGCGGTAGACCCCCAGCGTGCCGGACATCCGACGTCGAGGACGCCAGCGCGCATTGGCGGCCAGGACGCTCTGCACGTGCCGCTCCGCGTCGGCCCGTGTCGCGTGGCGAACCTTGCCGCGACAACACCGCATCAGATCCGGCGCTGGGCGCCCGAGATCAATGCTGGACGCCGCGAAGGCGCGCCGCAGCTCCTGCAGTGACCGCCACCTCATGCCTCGGGTGGGTCATCCGGATCGGGCGACAGCACGCGCTGCTGCACGGCAGCCCGAATGAGTTCCCGCTCCTGTTCGTCGGTCACCCCGGGCGGCACCACCTGGCCACGCTGCAGGTTGAAGAACAGCGTGTTCCA
>DATLXE010000136.1:0-3837 GCA_035575795.1 Gemmatimonadaceae bacterium | reverse complement strand
TAAATCCGGCGGTCTCGAGCTTGATCGCCTTCTCCCACCGCTCGCGCACGAGCAGCGCACCGGCCCGCATCTCGCACGCTGGTCGCGTCAGCGCGAACGGCTCGAACGCCCGCGCGCGTGCATCGTCGTAAAAGTAGAGCTGGGGCATCTAGCGCATCGAGTCCGGCAAGGAATCGACCAGCTTCTTCAGATCCGCCGCTTTCTCCCTCGTCGTAACGAGCGTCATGCCATTCCGCGCGACGACGACCAGATCGCTGACCCCGTACAGCACCACCGATCCTTCCTCGGCGTGTACGACATTTCCGGTTGCCTCAAGCAGGTGCGCCGCACCGTTCACCACATTGCCGCCCCCGTCCTGCTCCCTGACGCGAGCGAGCGCTGACCAGGTTCCGATGTCATCCCAGCCGAAATCACCGCCGAGCACCATCACCTTGTCGCTGCGCTCGAGCACACCAACATCCACCGAGACGGATTCGACGGCGGCGAAAAAGGTGGCGGCGTCGGATCGGTCAGTTCGTGCCGAACCAACAGCACCCGATATCTCACGGGTGTGGCGCGATACCTCGCCGAGAAAATCGCCGACCTTCCAGGCAAAGATGCCGGAGTTCCACAAATAGCCGTCGGCTTTCATCTTCGCTGCCAGCGCGGCGTCCGGCTTTTCCACGAAGCGCTTGACGTAAGCGCCACGACCACGGGAGTCGCCCGCCGGCTCGATGTAGCCGAAACCGGTATCGGCCCGCGTCGGGACGACACCGACGGTGACGAGTGACTTCTTTGCGACGGCGAGCTTCTCGGCGGCGACGAGCGTTTCCCTGTATTTGTCAGGATCTCCAATCGCCCAGTCGGAGTGGACGCACAGCATCGTCGCGTCGGGGCCGTCGCGGCGCTCGATGGTGATCGCCGCCCACGCCAGCGCGGCCGCCGTCCCGGCCGGACGTGGCTCAGCGATGATGTTCTCGGCGGGAAGGTCGGGAACAAGCTTCGCGATCGCATCGACGAGCCCGGCGTTGGTGAGCACCAGCATGTGCGCGGGGTCCGCGATCAGGCGGAGGCGATCGACCGTATCCAGCAGCAACGGCTTCGACGTCGCCAGCGGAAGTAGCTGCTTCGGGCGGTCGGCCGTGCTCAGTGGCCAGAAGCGGGAGCCGACTCCGCCGGCGAGTATGACCGCCCAGCGGCTCACTCGCCCGTCTCTTCCCCTACGCCGGTGAGTTTCGCGACGAGGGCGTAGAGCTTCTTCGGGCTGAAGGGCTTGGTGAGGAAATGAGTGGCGCCCAGCTCCAACGCGTCGCGCTCGTGCTTGGCGTCGCCGCCGGCGGTCAGGATGATGCAGGGCAGGCCCTTCAGCCGATCGTCGTCGCGAACTTTTTTCAGCACTCCCAATCCGTTGAGCCGCGGCATCATCAGGTCGAGGAGCGCGAGGTCGAACTTGTCCTCGCCCTCAAGCAGCTCGACCGCTTCCTGCCCATCGTAGGCGAGCGTCACCCGAAACGGGCCCTGCTCGAGCTTCATCTGGATGATGCGGCCGATATGCGGCTCGTCATCAGCGACCAGTACGTGACATTGGCGGTTCATTGCTGTTTACCTGCTTCCGGTCAGATTAGCGCCGCGATGTTGCCCCGATATCGCCGGACGTCGAAGAGGAGGCCGCCGAGATCAGCGGACGACTTCAACTGGATCATGAGCAGCGTGTCGTCGGCGAGGACGGAGACCACCAGGTACCCCCGCTCCATCTCGAGTATCGCGGTCGCGAGCGCGCCCTGTGCGCTCGCCAGTCCGAGAGCGTCCGCCTCAACGACGATCGAAGGCGCGCGCGCGGCAAGGTCGTCGTTGTCGGTCCCGGCAGGCGCGAAGCCATCGATGAGAAGGCCGTCGCGCCCAAGCACGAGAACGGCATCCACGCCCGGCCGCTGGCGCAGGGCGTTGGTAAAATCGGTGATGTTCGACATTGATCGGTGAGGGAAGTGCGAAGCTAGGAATGCGCAGGAGTGAAGTCAAGCGGACTACTGCGCGATAACTGCGGATTGCGAACCGCAGCAAGTTCGCAGTTCGCAGTTCGCAGGATTCGCTTGAACTGTCCCTATTCACGGGGTATTATCGTAAGGCAACCCCGCCTGCTTCACATCTGTCTCATCGCAATGAAACTTCCCCTCGCAATACTTGGGACGCTGTGGATCGCGGCCGGTCTTTCCGCTTGCGGCGACCCCATGGACCTGAAGGCTACCGCCCGGACGACAACTGATACGCTGACGGTATTCGCACTTGCCGGAACTCCGCCGTCGCTCCCGAGCGCCCTCGCCATCCCGTCGCGGCAGGCCGTGCGCGTGGATGGGTTCGGCGGATTCGATGTTGCCTTCGATATCAACGGGGCCGGGCAGGCGGTCATCTATCCGCTCAACCTCGTCGTCACGATTCCGGGTGGCGGGCGCGCGGTCGGGCTGCAGAAAGTTCCCGGAGCTTTCGACGACGTGGCCGCCGCTCCCCGCACGGGTTACGTGAAGGATTCGGCGCTTGTGGTTACGCCTGGCGAGGTCGTCGCAATCGAAGCGCAGCACAACGGACAGGGCGATGTCTGCGGCTTCCAGCTTTCTCCCTTCGTTTACGCCAAGATCACCATCGATCGCATCGAACTTGCACCGCGCACGCTCACATTCCGGCTGGTTACGAGCCTCAACTGCGGATTCCGCTCTTTCGCTCCCGGCATACCGACCAGCTAGCATGCACGACCTGAAGATGGTGCGCGAGCACATCGACGCGCTTCGCGATGGCATGCGCCGCCGCGGTGCGCTCGCTGCTCTCTCGCCGGCCATCGACAGGGCAGTCGATCTGGACAGCTCCCGGCGTGAGACCATCCAGGCAGTCGAGGAGCGGAAGGCGGCACGCAACGCCGTGACTCAACAGGTCTCGCAGAGAAAGCGCGCCGGCGAGCCCGCCGACGACCTTCAGGCGCGGTCACGATCCCTCGGCGAAGAGATCTCGCTCCTGGACGGAGAACTCGCTTCCACCGAGAGCGAGCTATCACGCATCCTGCTCGAGCTTCCCAACGTCACGCTGGCCGAGGTGCCGGACGGCGGCGAGGCGAGCAATGCGATCGTGCGTCGGTGGGGAGAGCCGTCCCTTGGCTCGAGCGCGCGTCCGCACTGGGAAACCGCCGAGGCACTGGGCATCATCGATTTCCAGCGCGGCGCGAAGATCAGCGGGTCAGGATTTATCGTGTACCGCGGCCGGGGCGCGCGCCTCGTGCGCGGTCTCATGAACTTCATGCTCGATCTCCACACTGCTGAGCACGGGTATGAGGAGATCTGGGTGCCGGCGGTGGTGAATCGAGCAAGCATGACCGGTACGGCGCAGCTCCCGAAGTTCGAGGAAGACATGTACGCGCTCGCAGGTGGGGAGGGATTTCTCATCCCGACCGCTGAGGTGCCGGTCACCAATCTCTACCGCGACGAGATCCTTGCCGAATCGGAGCTGCCCAGGGGGTTCGCGGCGTGTTCACCCTGCTTCAGGCGTGAGGCCGGTGCGGCGGGGAAGGACACGCGCGGCCTGCTGCGCGTTCACCAGTTCGACAAGGTCGAGCTGGTTCGCTATTCGACGCCTCAGTCATCGCCCGCTGAGCTCGACTTGCTCACCGGTCACGCCGAGAAGGTGCTGCAGCTACTCGAACTGCCGTACCGCGTCGTGAGGCTTGCTGCTGGGGACACAGGCTTCGCCAGTGCTCACACCTACGACCTCGAGGTCTTCGCGCCCGGCGCCGACAAGTGGCTCGAGGTTTCCTCGTGCAGCAGCTTCACCGATTTTCAGGCGAGGCGCGCCAACATCCGCTACAAGCCGGCCGAC
>DATLXE010000135.1:0-4457 GCA_035575795.1 Gemmatimonadaceae bacterium | reverse complement strand
TGAGCAACCGGAAAGATAGGTAACAGAGTTAACCGGGAACATGGGTAACACCCAGTTGCCCTTTTGTCAGCGCCTTTCGTTCGTCGATCCGTCCCAGCAGCACGTCACAGAAATAGAGCGACCAGATGCCGTCGTCGACTTCTTCGAGGCCGATGCGATGGGCTTTCAGGGCCGTCGACAAATACAGCAAGCGCGTCTTGAAACGAATGGTGCCGGCGTTGGTCACGCGCTTCACGATGAAATGGTGCGGATACGCGAGCGTGGGAAGTACGCCGGTGTAGGCGCGGGGCGACGGGCGATAGAGCGCGCTCGGCGTCCGCCCGCGCAGAAATTGATGCGGCCGCTCGTGGTTGTACTCCTGTCGAAATCGGTTGAACGCGCGCTGCTGGACCGCCAAGGTGGCGCGGGGTGGTCGGATCGCGCCCTGCTTCAGGGTTTTGTGCATGCGCTCGTGGGCCCCGTTCTGCTGCGGATGCGCGGGCAGGATGCGTTGGTGCTGAATGCCGAGGCGCAGCCACCAGACGTTGAGCGCCGTGAGGCCGTGCAGCGACGTCGACGCGAACGGCACGCCGTTGTCGGTGCGCATCGCTTTCGGCAAACCGTACTCCCGAAAGAGGCGGTCGAAGATGGGCCGCACGCCCGTCCCCCTCGTCGAGAGCAGGCCGTGGCACGCGAGCAAGAAGCGCGTGTGCTGATCGGTGACCGTCAAGGGATAGCAGTAGATACCATCGCCCGTCCGAAACTGGCCTTTGAAGTCGGTGGCCCACAGGTCGTTGGGCGCGAGGGTCGTCGGGGGCACGACGCCGGGATGATAGGGCGGGCGACGACGCCGGCGCTTCTTCACGAGCTGGTGGCGCGCGAGGAGATCGCCCGCCGTGCTGATCGCCGGCCACGCCACGGCTGGATGGCGTGGTGCGAGCCACTGCATGAGTTTTTCAGGTCCCCAGTCGGGGTGTTGGCGCCGGGCCGTCAGGAGGAGCTGCGCCACCGCGTCCGCGATCTTGTGCGGGCAGTGATGCGGCGCACGGCTCCGATCGCGCAGCGCCGGTCGGCCGCCGGCATCGTACCGCGCCAACCATTTGTAGCCCGTCTTCCGACTTATCGCGTACCGCGCGCAGAGCTCGGTCATGTCGTAGAGCCCGAGTCGGTGATCATCAATGAAGCGTTCGCGTTCTTCCACAGGTACCGTCTCCAGCCAGGGCATCAACCAACCTCCGTTGGCCCCAGCGTAACGATGTCACCCATGTTCCCGGTGTGATGTGTTACCTATGTACCCGGTTTGTACCCGCCAACAACCTCACACCCTTCTGGAGCCGCGACGGCAGGCGCGTGTTCTTTTCCTCCAATCGCGACAGCCGATGGGCGGCGTACGTGGCGGCCGCCGACGACGGGTGGAAGGAGACGCAGATCTTCACGCGCCAGTACGACACGCGGCCCGAGTCAGAAGGCCCTGACAACTCGCTGCTCATCACGATCGTGGATCCGAAGACCGCCACGGACATCTGGCTGATGCGTTCAGGCGGGAAGCTCGAGCCGCTCGTCGTCGCGCCGCAGACGCAATCGAGCCCGCGCTTTTCGCCATCCGGGCGTTTCTTCGCGTACACGTCGAACGGCACCGGCCGTTCCGAAGTGCTTCTGCGCGCGATCGGCGGCGGCGAGACGGTGCAGGTGTCGACCAAGGGCGGCACCCAACCCACATGGTCGCGCGACGGCGCGGGGCTCTATTACTCGCAGGCCGCGACGATCATGCGCGTGGCGATCGATGCCAATGGCCGCGCGGGCCTGCCCCAGGCACTGATGCACCGTCCGGATCTCACGGGCGTGGTCGACACGTCGCTCGATGGCAAGCGCCTGCTGACGATCAAGTTTCTTCCCGAATCGATCCCGTCGGAGATTCGGATCATCACGAATTTCGTCGACGAAATTCGGAAGGCGGTGAAATGACGCTCGCTTCCTGGACCCGCCTCCGCCCCTACGAAATCCTCGCGCCGCTCGGCGCAGATGTTCCGGAACACCTGGAAGTGATCGAGGAGCTCAGACGTTCCGCGGACCGGAATGCCCGGAGTCTGGAGCCCGGACATGCACCGGAGTGGCAGGATGACTAGTCGGATGCGATTTGCGCCCTGGTTGGTGACACTGTCGGCGAGCTTGGCAACCAGTTTCGCCGTCGCCCAAACGCCACAAACACGGCCATGGGAGCAGGAGATTCGGGATGCGTCGCAGTCTGCCCTGGTCCAGACGGCCGTCCCGGGACTCTGGGTGGTCGTGGTGGACGGAGGCCAGATCGTCGTCAGTGAGGCGCTCGGCACGGCCTCCACCACAGGCCCGACTCCGCTGGCGCGCCAGACGGTGGTGCGGTTGGCCGGACCTGGCGAGCTGGGCATCAACCTCGCGCTCCTGCGCCTGTCCGACATGGGCAAGCTCGACCTCGATGCTCCTATCAGCCGGTACGTCCGCGTACATCCGGCGCTCGGCCGCGTGACGGCGAATCAGCTCATCAGCCACAAGGCTGGCCTTCGCGCCAAGCACTTCACGAATCCTCTGTGGGAGGACGCCGATCTCTCCCGTGAGGTCCAGTCGTGGGATGAACGCGTGTTCATCGCGGAGCCCGGCGAAACGCAGTCCCACTCGCACTACGGCATCGCCCTGGGCGGCTATCTGGTGGAATCGCTCGTCGGCAAGCCCTTCCCGGACGCGATGCGCGAACTGGTCTGGGTCCCTATGGGCGTCGCCTCTGGCACGACGCGAATCCGGGATGTCCTCACCTCCCCCATCGCGCAGGGACATCGGAGCTCGAATGGCGTGACCGACGTGATCCGACCGCTCGGGAGGGGCTTCATCGGCTGGCCCAACGCCCCCTTCCTATCCCTCGATGGCCTCGATCGGTTCGCGTCCGCGTTGGCGGAGCCGGCCACCGGCGGAAGAGTGCGCGGCGGTAGCGCGCTGACCAACTCCTGGACCCACTCCTGGAGCTGGGCGGGAATCGCGTTCACAGCCGTCGTCGATGTCGAGCGCCGATTCTGCGCCCTGATCGCCGACAACGGGGGCGGCCCCGCGCAATCGCGTCTCGCGCAAACCATCAAGCAGGTGGTGCTCGGGCAGAAACCGCCTGCCCCGCCAGCGGTGATCTCGTGGAAACCCGTGTCGCCGAGCGCTCGCGAGAGTTTGATCGGCGTGTATGAGAATGAGACCACCTTCGAGATCGCGGTACGCGACGGCAAGCTAATCCTGCAGAGTGGACAGTCAGTGGAGGAAGTCACACAGGGCGCGGAGAACCTGTTTCAAGCCCCGATCCTGATCGTCGAGGGCACGGGGATACGCTCGTCGACCTTCGTCGTCGAAGTCTCAAGCGAAGGGAAAGCCCGCCGTCTCCGAATCGGCAGCCGCGTCTGGGTCCGCAAACCATCGTGACGACGCACGCTCGCGGAACAGAACAGACCCGTGCGGTGGTCACCATGAGCAGGGCACGGCGGACGCGGAACTGGCTCCGTCGGTGAGCAGCCCATTCACCAGTGCCTTTCGTTCGTAGATCCGCCCGAGCAGGACCCCACAGAGAAAGAGAGACCAAATGCCCTCGGCGACTCCTCGAGGCCGACGCGATGTGGCTTCAGTGCCTTCGACAGGTAGAGCAGCCGAGTCTTGAACCGGATGGTCCGGGCGTGGTGACACGCTTCACGAGAAAGTGGATGGGATACTGGAGGGGCGGCGTGCCTGAATCGACGGAGCTGCCACGAATGAGGCCGAAGCCGAGTGAAGGGCTGGGTGTCAGGGACGCTCTTTGGAACTGGCTCTTGACCGCACCTTAACTGGGGTCGTCGAGATCGAGGAGGCATTTCCCCCGTCCCCGTTCACCCTTCCCAGTTGTCGTTTGGGACGTTTTCCCTAACAGATTGGGCGTCCCGGCGCGGTGTCCGCAATGTCGGCCGCTCGTCGTTTTATGAAGTGGGCCGATGATCGGCACGCGAGACTCGTTCGGGACACAAGGAGGTAACTGTGCGGCTCAACGTATGCGGATCGACGGTGCTCATTCTGCTGACTCTGTCGGCCGCCGGGAAACGAGCCACCCTCGTGCTGTCGCTGCTCGCGGTCGGCTTGGGCATGTTCGGTTGCGGCGACAAGTCTTCATCACCGGTAGCACCTTCCGCACTTTCACCGTCACAAATTCCAACTCCGACCCCGCCGCCCCAGTACACAGCGACGCCAGTGCCCTTCAATCTCACGCAGAGCCGAACGCTCGACATACTGGGCTGGGACTCCTGGCCCAGCGCACCCACGCCATCAGCAATCCAATTCCGCTGGAACGCGGCGATCGGCAAATACGATGTGCTCGCACCGGGGTACGCCGATTGGAGCCGGCTCGAGGCCCTGCAGGATCTTCGATTTGGCGGCACGCCATATCAGTACGACGTCTTCGGGAGCGGCGGAACAAAGCTCCCGTTTTACATGATCGTGTCGTC
>DATLXE010000134.1:0-21475 GCA_035575795.1 Gemmatimonadaceae bacterium | reverse complement strand
CGGCCATCGCAGGCGGATCCGAGGATCAAGACCCCGATCGGGTTGCCCAATCATCCTTCCTATCCGAGCGCTCACTCGTGCTTCACCGCCGCGTATCTGACCGTCGTCGCGGCCACATATCCGGATACGAAAGAACGGCTGGAGGGAATGGTCACGGAAGCGGGCCTGTCACGCATGTACGCGGGGATACACTTTCGCTTCGACCTGGAAGCGGGCAAAGAGATCGGCCGAAAGGTCGCTGAATACGCGATCCAGGTTGCTCCGACTGCACTTACGTCGATACACACGAATTGACGAGAGGCGAAGCTCCTGCGGAGGGTTATCGTCCGCAGGGGCTCATGCTTCCCCGGGATCGAACAGCGCGTCGCCCCGCGCTACCGCTTCCCCGGTTCGAAGCGTGCGCGGAACAGCGCGTAGCGAGGATCGTCACGCAGTCCACCCAGCACAATGTGGTACCACTCGAACCTGAGAGACCTGTCATCGACCGCCCTGTTCAGCCAGGCGAACGCCTGGTCCTTGTCGCCAAGGCCGGCGTAAACGACTGCGACGTCGAACGCCCCTCCACTGATACGGCGCGATCGGTCGACCAACCCGTCGAGAATCTGGCGCGCTTCGTCCGTGCGTCCGGCGCGGGCGAGAGTGTAGCCGAGCACCGCCTGGCCGCTCGGCCCCATACTCGCCGAGCTGCCCCGTGCCTCCGCAATGGCGTCCGGCCACAGCTGCTTGCTGATGTAGCACTGCGTGGCAATCGCTCCCGTCCGCTGCAACGGCGGCCGGAGCACCTTGAGTTTGGCGATGATGGGGAACGCTTCATCGCATCGATTGTTGGCGAGCAGTGAGTTCGCTACTTCCGCGCTCGCAGTGGGCGAAAGCGGATCGAGCTCCAGCGCGCGGCGCGCCTCGACCAAAGCCTCGGCCGGCCGTTCTCTGGAGAGATAGATCTGCGCCAGCCACTCGTGGAAGCGCGCCGTCGCCGGTTCCAGCGCGATGGCGCGTTTCATTTCTGCCTCTGCCGCCGCGAGATCGTAATTTCTCCTCCTCATGAGACCCAGCGTCGCGCGCGCTTCGGCGAGGGAGTCGTCGAGAGACACGGCCTTCTCCGCGGCCTGTTCGGCGAGAGCGAAGCGCTCTTTCCTGGTCCGCGCTGTCTCCTGGCTGACGGTCGTACGCATGTTCGCGCGTGCGAAGCCCGCGTATGCGGCGGCGTAGCCCGGATCGAGTGCAATGGCCTGCCGGAGATACTCGATTGCCACGTACGCGCCGCTGTCGCTTCGCATGAGAATCGGATCGCTGCCGCGGAGGTAGAGATCATACGCAGCGATGTTGGCAGTTGACCCCCGCCTGATCCGTACGAGCGCGGTTTCACTCAACCGCAGGTCGAGCTCGCGTGCCACCGCACCGGCGATCTCGCTCTGGACCGCGAAGATGTCCTTCACCTCACGGTTGTAAGTCTCCGACCAGCGCGTGGATCCGTCGCGCGCGTCCACAAGCCGAACCTGCACGCGGAGGCGGGGACCGCTCCTCTGCACGCTTCCCTCGAGGATGTTCGATACTCCAAGGCTGTCGGCGATGCTGCGTGCACCAGCCTGGCTGTTCTTGAAGGCCAACGCGGACGTGCGCGCGATGACACGCAACTTCGGGATTTTCGCGAGCGCGGCAATGAGATCCTCGCTGAGACCATCACTGAATGCAACGTCCTGCTGATTGCCGCTCACGTTGGCGAATGGAAGGACGGCGATAGATGGTGTTGCAGCCGGAGCAGCGGCAGCAAGCGCTTTGGAGTTGTCGCGCCGATCTCCGCGCATCCACACCGCCGCTGCCGCGAACGCGAAGAGTGCGACCCCGCCGACCACGTACCAGATCGGGCTGCGGCGGGCAGGTCGCCGCGGCTGCGACTGCGGCTGGGCTTGTGTCGGGTCCCACTCTGACTGGAGGCTCGCCCCCGTCAACGCATCCGGTGCAGCTCTGTTTGCACCTCTGGGGGACGGTATCCCAACGTTCGGTCGAGCCGCAGGAGGCGGCGACTTGAACGCACCGACCGGTTGCGTCTTTGACTTCGCCCGTACCTCGGCGACAAGGTCCGCAACCGCAGGCCCGACGCTGGTGCCGAGCTCGCGGGCGACGATCCCCTCGTACAGCTCCGCGTGCTGCAGCGCGGCGGCGTGGTCGCCGGCGTTCATCAGCGCCCGTATCAGGCCCGAGGCGCTGCGCGCGCTGACCGGATCGGTTTCCGTGAGCTTCCGCCACCACCGAACGGCGGCGTCATCGTCACCCGCTGCCTCGGCGCTTTCCGCCAACCGCTCGAGCGCGCCGGAGTAGCCGCGCTGGAGCTGTGCGCGCTCGGTCGCCGTCCATTGCTCGAACTCCGGCGCGTCGGCGAGATAAAATCCGTCGAGGAACGGACCTCGATAGCTCTCCACGGCCGCTTCTGCATCGCCTCGTTCGAGCGCCTCATTGAAATCAGCGACGTCTGTAGTGACGGCGTCGCGGTTGAGGCGCACCGGATTCACGCCCGTGAAGACATCTTTGTCCACCGAGCCGCGGATGGCGTACATCAGCTGCTCGAGGGAGTGCCGCGCACGGGCTTGTGTCGCGTCGGGCCAGAAAAGAAGGAGAAGCTCATCGCGGCTCCGGCCACGGTCGCCGGCGGCGGCGAGCACGGCAAGGAGCGCCAGACGGCGCCGCTGGGGGCCGCGGTTGATTACAGCCGGCTCACCGGGGCCGGTTAGAGATAGCGTCCCAAAGGTGCGGAGATGGTGGCGGCGCGACGGATCCTGCTTTTCGGGCGTGACAGTCACGAAACGAACGTAGGGCGGGATTGGAACGGCAGCAAGAAACTCGGCAAAGCACGTATTTCGTGTTCCGGCCCTCAATCGCCCGCTCTCAAAGAGCTGGAATTGAGGGTTGCACGGTGTTATTAAGCGGGTTGCGCGTACCCCCCTCCGCCCCTTCAGCTCAGCCAGTGGTCACTCAGAAGTCAGCCGATTGATTTTCCAGCGTCCGATCGCCACCTGCCTTACGCGCAGATTCGCCGCGGCATGGCTGGTGTTTCTGCTCCCTGTCTTCGCCGGTGCGCAGGGCGTATCTACAGCCGGGGTTCGCGGCAGCATCCGCGCCGAGCCTGGGCGTGGAGCAGACGCACGCATCCACGTCAGGCAGGAGGCAACCGGCTTTTCCGTCGAGGTCCGCGCATCCGGTAACCGGTTTCTCGTGCAGGGCCTGGAACCGGGCGGACCATACACGATCACTGCCCGAGGCCTCGGCTTCATGCCGCAACGCCGGGAAGGCGTTTTCCTGAAGCTGGGAGAGCTGCACGACATTTCGTTCGTGCTGCAATCGGTGGCCGCGCGACTGGACTCCATAACGGTCGTTGCCGGGGGCAGGTCGGAATACAGAGGGGCGCATGCCGATGGCGGAACGGGCCTGACGATCCCGGCGTCACTGCTGGATCGCCTTCCCACGGTGAACCGCGACCTGTACGACTTCGTTCGACTCGTCCCCCAGATCTCGACGAAGATCGGACTGCCTAACGCCGGGTTATCCGCGGGTGGTGTGGGATTTCGCTTCAACAACTTCCTGATCAACGGGGTCTCCGACCGGACGCTCGGTGGCGGCGTCTCGGGCGCGTTCGCCGGTAGCAGGTCCATTCCGCTCGATGCCGTGCAGGAATACCAGGTGCTGCTCAGTCCGTACGACGTTCGCTATGGCGACTTCGCCGGCGCGCTCATTAACGCGGTGACGAAGTCAGGGACCAATACGTTCGGCGGCTTGGTGTTCGCCTACGGCCGGAACGACGCGCTCGCGCGATCTTCCGCGGAGCGAACTCCCTACGACCGGGCACAATACGGCTTTTCGCTTGGCGGGCCGATACTGCGAGACCGGCTGCACTTTTTTGTCGCGACCGACCTTCAGCACTTTACGTTTCCGGCGGCCGGCCCCTATGTCGGACAGCCTTCAGACGCCGAGCAGCCTGTACCTGTAAGCGCTGCCGATCTCGGTCGGTTCGATGCAATCATGAGAAGCTACGGGTTGAACGCGGGATCGCCGGGGCCGGTCGAGAATGGCAATCCGCTGCGGAATCTGTTCACGCGGCTGGATCTGGCCCTTCCGGCGTGGAACAGCAGGCTGCTCGCATGGAACAGCTACAGCGGCGGCGATGATATCTCGTTCTCACGCGCTGCGCGCGACGAGTTTTCGTTGTCCAGCTATCAGGTGAAGAGCTCCTCCCGCTTCCGAACCAATGCTGCGCATCTTCACACCGCACTGCCGCGCGCTGGCGGGGGGCACAACGAGCTGCTCGTGTCCCTTCGCTCAAACGGCGGCAATTCCACCAGCGCCGTGCAGCAGCCGATCGTGAGGGTATCGGTCCCTTCAGTCACCGGTGGGAGCGTCACCCTCAACTCGGGAACCCACGCGGCCGCTCAGGGAACCGGAACCCGGTCGGCGGCGTTCGGCATCAAGGACAATCTCACCGTACCGCTCGGCGCCCGCCACGTTATCACGCTGGGTGGCGAGCTGGAGAGATTCCGGATTCGGCGCGGCAGCGGGCTCGGATCGTACGGCACGTGGAGCTTTGCCAGCCTGCGCGACTTCGAGCTTGGTACCGCCGACCGGTACGATGTCCGAATCGGCGCGGCAAGCACGGATGTTCCGATCACCGGGACGCAGTACGCCGCATACGCCAGCGACAGGTTGCAGATGAGCGATCGTCTCTCCGTCACCGCCGGGATACGGGGCGACTTGCTTGCGATTAATGAACGCGCGCCCTACCACGCGCTGGTGGATTCGCTTTTCGGCCGTCGCACCGATGAGATGCCACGGCGGCGCGTCGAGCTTTCGCCGCGCGCAGGCTTCGTCTGGGAGGTATCCGGTACGCGCACGGAGCGCGTTCGCGGTGGTGCCGGAATTTTTACGGGGAGGTATCCACTCGCATGGGCACACACCGCACTGTCGAGTTACGGAGTCGGCGGGGTTCCCGGGTGCAACAGCCTTGGCGGCGCGCAGTTTCCGCCGTTGTTCAACCCCGACTACCGCTCGCCGCCGACCGCATGCAGCGGCGGCCTGAGTCTGACGACGACACGCCCGGGCGATGTCGATCTGCTCGACAGGAACCTCCGCATGATGCGGGTTATGCGCGCATCCATCGCGTACGATCGGCAACTGCCCGGGAATCTGCTGCTCACGAATGAGGGGCTGTTCACGCGCGCCCTCTCGGATTTCGTGCTGGTGAACCTCAACCTTGCCGAGCCTGGGGTAACCGATTTTCACGGACGGACGATGTACGGGACGATCCGCGCAAGCGGGGCCGCGTCGCCGGCATCCCGGTCGCCATTTACGGAAGTCATCGACCTCCGCAATACCGCGCGCAACCGTTCCTTTCAACTCTCCACACGGCTGGAGAAGGTGCGCGCCGGCGCTGCCGGTGGCTCGATCTCCTACACCTTCTCGCACGTGCGGGACGTGCAGACTCCCCTGCGTGTCAATACTCGCGGGATCGCCGCATGGGCGGTCGCGCGCGCGACGTCGGGGCGCCACGATGACCTGACTCCGGGAATCTCGTCGAACGATGTTCCACACCGGATCGTGGCCGCCGGAACGTACGTGTTTCCCTGGCAGCGCAGGCGAACGGAGCTATCGTTCTTTTACGCCGGGGAATCGGGCCGTCCATTTACCTTCCTTGCCTTCGGCACCCTCAACCGCGGTGATCTCAACGCGGACGGCTCGAACGCCAACGATCCCGTCTACGTCCCGCGCAGCGCGCTCGACTCGTCGGAGATCCGGTTCACCGGGTTTTCCGATTCTACCGGAGCGGACAATTCAACTTCTGCGCGAGCGGCCCGCGAACGTCTGCAGCGGATCGCGTTCGAGGACTTTGTCGAGCGCACGTCGTGTCTCCGGCGCCAGCGCGGGGAGATCCAGAAGCGTAACAGCTGCCGGGAGCCGTGGTCGAACACCACGATCGCCTCGCTGCGCCAGGTAATTCCCATTGCGAGCAGGGCACTCGAAGCGCAGCTCGACGTCTTCAATGTGCTCAATCTGCTGAACGGTGGCTGGGGACACCGGCGTGAAGCGGCGCCTGCGCTCCTCGAGCATGTCAGTCAGACGGTAGATCCGGCACGGGGCTCCCAGCCTGTGTTCCGCTTCAACGCCGCCCAGACGAGCTGGAGGACCCTTCTCGTTGAGTCGGCTTTCCAGCTGCAGCTGGCGTTGCGCTACCGTTTCTGAGGTCCGGTTCGCTCCCACCGCTTCCAGAAAGCCGATTCATGGGAAGCGGTCGTTCGGCGGAAAATCACGAATTTTCTGCTTTAAGCCCCCTCATTTGCCAAGTCTGAGCCAACCCTGAGCGGTGGCTGAGGTCCCGTTGAGCACTCCGTCTCAGATTGCCTGCCGAGTGCGCTGGACAACAACAACACTACGGAACTCGGCAGCGCCGAGAGGAGCAGGGATATGACGGTTACAGACAACGGGCGCCGGTTACCGCTGACGGGGGCGTTCCTGGCGCTTGTGTTGGCAGCGTGCGGAGGGGACGGCGCGGTCGCGCCCGAAGCCGAGCACGAGTCCGCCAGCATCAGGGTGACCGTCCAGACGACGGGCGGCGACCCGGACAACAATGGTTATCAGTTACTCGTGGGGGAAACAAAACGGGCCATTGCCAATAACCAGGTTGTCATCATCGGCAAGCTCAGCCCGGGCAGTCATACCGTTGCGCTTGCGGAGCTGGCGCAAAACTGCATTGTGGAGGGAACCCACCCGCTGGCAGTTACCGTTACCGCGGGCCGGTCCGCTGAAGTTGGATTTAGAGTTACGTGCGAAGCGTCGGGCTTCGAGGTAACGACACGCACAACGGGGTCGGACATCCAGCCCGGCTATCAGCTCTTTCTTAATGGCGGGCTCCAGCGTGCCCTCGCCCCGAACGGCACAATCCTCTTCACCCGGATTCCCCCTGGCACCTATTCATTGGAGCTGCGTTTTTCCGGTGATAACTGCAGCGTCGTGGGTGCGCCGCCGAAGATAGTCGAAGTCTCGAACCGGAAAGTAACGCCAGTGCTGTTCGAGATCGCCTGCGTCCCACCGGTGCGGTTGGAGAAGATCGCCTACAACACCACCTTCGGCCTTCCACAGTTCCTCAACGGCTTTCCCCAGATCTTTCTCGTGAATGTAGACGGTTCCGCTCCGGTCGAGCTCGCATTGGGCTCAGATCCCGCATGGTCACCCGACGGGACACGACTCTTGTTTAACGGGATAAATTGTGAGTACTACGGGTGTGAGATCGACGGGCTCGAAATCATCGATCCGGAGACCCGCAACACCAGGCCGCTGCGTGGAACCAGCGGTGCGAAAACTCCGACATGGTCTCCGGGGGGCGACGCGATCGCCTTCTCCTACGGCAACAATTTTGATCCATCTAATCGCACCGTCGGTGTGCATGTGATGTTACTCGACGGATCGCCGCGGGTACGCCTGGCCCACCCAGGGGTGGTTTTTGCATCCACGCCCGACTGGTCCCCCGATGGCAAGCGGATCGCCTTTACATGCGTCGTCGTGGACGGCAACAGCGACATATGCCTGAGCAACGCGGATGGAACCGGGGTGGTGCGCCTGACCAGTCACATCGGAAGGGAAACGGACCCGGAATGGAGTCCGGATGGCAGGAGAATCGCGTTCACGCGACACTCGGACCGGCAGAAAGTTGCGGTGATGAATGCGGACGGCAGCGCGGTCACGGAGATCGCGGAAGGGTCGGACCCGGCATGGTCCCGTGACGGCAGCAGGATCGTATTCGTCGCCCCGGATGGGCTGTTCATCATCAATGTCGACGGGTCCAATCCGAAGCGCCTGACCACCGGTTTTAATCACCGCGCGCCTGCATGGAGACCATAACCTCTCATGACCGCATCTGAGATTCGAATGAGAGCAGCAATGCTCGCCGTCTCGCTCGTGCTTTCGGTTGGTTGCGGCGAGGGAGCGGGGCCCGTCGCGCCCCCGATCGTCGAGCCGCCTGCTCGGCCTCTACCGGCTCCACCCACAAACCCCGGGCCCCCTGGCCCTGAAAACATTTACATCGCCAGAGCTGACGGCTCGGTCGCGGCCAGGCTGGTGTCTGGCGCCGCACCCGACTGGTCGCCCGACGGTCAGCGAATCGCTTTCCATCGTGACGGGGACGTCCGCGTCGTGAAGGTCGACGGATCCAGCGACATCCAGCTTGCCAAGGGCTCACATCCCTCGTGGTCGCCCGACGGCACGAGGCTCGTGTTCAGGAGCACCGATGGCATCCGCGTGATGAATGCCGATGGCTCCGCCGCAAGCACGATCCTCCGTCACGATTTTCAGGAGCCCTCTCCGGAAATGGGCATCGGCCACCCGGTCTGGTCCCCCGATGGTACGCGCATCGCGTTCCTTCACCTGGGCGATGGTGACTTTCTGCCCGCTCAGGCGTACGTCATGAGATCGGACGGCTCCGACCCGCGCGTTCTGGTCGGGGCTGTAAACAGGTTCACATACGCCGAGTCGGATCCATCGTGGTCACCCGACGGGTCGAAGATCGTGTTCTGGAGCTACGGCTTCGGCATCGCCGTTGTCAGCAGTCAGGGCGGCGTACCGGTCCCCCTCTACGCGGATTTTCCCGCCGTAGCCTATGGTGCGAAGCCCGCCTGGTCGCCGGGCGGGAGCACCATCGTGTTCAACAGCGGGAAGTTTTCGACAACTCGACAATCGATCTTGTCGATGTCTTCGACGGGGGGCGCCGCCAAGGTGCTCATTTCTGATGCATACGATGGCGCCTGGTCGCCCGACGGTGCGCGCATCGCGTTCGTGAGTACCCGGAGCCCGTAATGAGCCGTCAGCGCTGCCTTAGCCCAGACCAAAAACGCTTATTGTCGTGCCTGCAATATTTACCCTTCGTGAGATAGCCCCCGTGAGATTCGCGATCCTTTCAGCTCCCGTCGTCCGGCTGGGTGCCATGATTTTCCTCGCAGCTGGCTGCTCGGAGGTAACCCAGCCAACCCAACCAACCCAGCCAACCCAGCCAACCCAGCCAACCCAGCCAACTCAGCCAACAGTTCCGGTTGCTCCGCCCGCGGCCCCCGCGGATCCTCATTTTGTGCCTATTTTCCCCCCGCCTGCGGCGGGCGGGGTGATCTACAGAGCGTCTGATTCACTTTATGGTTCTTCCACCTACCATGGATCGAGGCTCGGGTCGCGCTTTATCCTATACGGTGACGGCACATTTGCTCTCCAGTTCTCCAGCAAGAACCACCCATTCTTCGAGTACCTTGGACGCTACGTCGCCGTGGACTCCATGCTCTCGCTCACCTTCAATGCCGATAATGGTAAGTGGACCGCCACGGCCACGCTCCAGAGCGATTCGCTGGCCGTCAGGTACAGCGCCGTAGCGTTGATGGACGATTTTGTGGACGGAGTTTATGTCCGGTCCTCCGGTCCATAAGTTATCGGCCATCCATGGAGGGGCGATGCGATCTGTGCGTCCCGCGTTGACCAATGCGCGTTTGTGGCTGTGCGCTGCCTTCTTCCTTGCTGCCTTCCCTCCGGCGGGCGCGCAGAAACCCACCGGCCCCACGCTCAGCAACATTGGCGTTGGCTGCTTGCTCATGACGATCGATCCGGTTGGACAGCTTTCGGGCTTCGGATCCTGCTCCACTCCCCGGTCGATCGGATTTCGTTTCACCTACTCAGGTCGCCGAAGCGGAATCCCGAGCCGCGCGAGTCAGTCCAAGGATTTCACCTGGGCCGCCCCAGGCTGATCGTCCTTGTTTCCCGGGCGGTTTCCATAGCCGGCCCGGGCGCGGCGCACTGATTGCGAGCACCGTCCACGATGAGAGAGTCGCGGACGGACGACACGGGCGAAAGCGACCCGGAGAAGGCGCCAGGGGAGAATGAAGAGCGCTACCGGCTCATGGTCGAGGGAAGCGAGCACGTCTTCTTCTACATCCACGATCTCAAGCACACAGTCGAGTATCTGTCGCCCTCGGTGCACAGGGTGCTTGGGTACCAACCCGAGCACTACGTCGGACAGCCTTATGAGCAGATGCTCACCGGTGACCCGTCGGACGAGCTGGTCGCTGAGCTCACCGACTCTGCGCTCCGCCAGGGCTCGGGACGGTCGACCTACTCGATGCTTGCCCGCCACGCAGATGGGCACACGGTAGTGCTCGAGCTGATCGAGAGTCCCGTCGAGCGCAACGGAATCGTCATCGGCATGCGGGGCTTTGCGCGCGACATTACCGAACGCAGGCGGGCGGAGGAAGCGTTGCGCGAGAGCAATCAGACGGTGCGCGCGCTCATCGAGGCATCGCCGCTCGCCATCGTTACGGTCGACCTCGAGCGCAGGGTCAAGCTCTGGAATCCAGCCGCCGAGCGACTCTTCGGCTGGACCGCGGGCGAGGTAGTTGGGCAAGTCGAGCCGCACGTCCCCGAGACGAAGCACTCCGATCTCGAGGAGATCCGCGAAAAGGCGCTGCGCGGCGACGGGTTCGTCAGCTTCGAGACGCGGCGGATCCGTAAGGATGGCAGGCTCGTCGATGTGAACCTGTCCGCGTCGGCTCTGCGCAACGGGACGGGTGCACTCAGTGGCCTGATGGGGATTTACGCCGATACCACGGAGCGCAAGAGACTCGAGGAGCAGGTTCGCCAATCCCAGAAAATGGAAGCGATTGGCCAGCTTGCCGGCGGCGTCGCGCACGACTTCAACAACATCCTGACCGTCATCTCGGCATACAGCGACATGTTGCGGCAAAGCCTCGGCGAGGATGATGACCGCCGCGCCGACGTTGACGAGATCAGCAAGGCGGCTGATCGCGCCGCCGGGCTGACCCGACAGCTTCTCGCTTTCAGCCGGCAGCAGGTGATTCAGCCGAAAGTTCTCGACCTGAACCGGGTGGTCACCGAGGTGGAAAAGATGCTCAGGCGCCTGCTCCGCGAGGACGTCCAGCTCACGACTGTTCTTGCGCCGGGACTCGGACGCGTGCGGGCGGACCCCGGCCAGCTCGAGCAGATCCTCATGAACCTCGCCGTCAATGCGCGAGACGCCATGCCCGACGGTGGCACTCTCACGATCGAAACGAGCAACGCATCGGCTCGAGTCATGGACGGCGCAAGTCCGGCCAGCGTCGTGTTGCTGACGGTGAGAGACACCGGGACGGGGATGAATGCCGAGACCAAGGCGCGTCTGTTCGAGCCCTTTTTCACCACCAAGGAAGTCGGGACGGGGACGGGGCTGGGGCTGGCAACCGTGTACGGCATCGTGACGCAGAGCGGGGGCTCCATCGACGTGACTAGCTCCCCGGGCGCGGGGGCAACATTCAGCATTGCGCTGCCGATGGTAAAAGGAACGACCACACCGGAGCGACCGCGCAGGGCCGGTATCTCGTTGCCGCGCGGGACAGAGACGATCCTGCTGGTGGAAGATGACGAAGCGGTGCGACGACTCGTCCGCTATGCCCTCGAGGACAACGGTTACGCGTTGCTCGAAGCGGCAAACGGTGAGGAGGGGCTGCGCGTCTCCAAGGCGTACGAGCACGTCATCCACCTGCTCGTCACCGACATGGTGATGCCACGCATGAATGGGCGGGAAGTTGCCGAACGCCTGGCCGTCGCACGTCCGGCAATGCGAGTGCTCTACATGTCCGGATATGCCGAAGAAGTCACCCGCAGCCAGGGCCTGCCAGCGGGTGCGCGGCTGCTGCAGAAGCCGTTCACCGTCGACGTGATCGGGCGTGCCGTGCGCGAAGTGCTCGACTCTCAGTAATGATTCCTCCGCTACTCGCGGAAATCGAGCGCGACATGACGCCCGAGGCCGGCGCGGCGTTCACCAAGCTCGCGAGCGAGTATCTGGCTAGTTGCCGGGACGCCGGAGAATTCGTCGGCACGTCGCGCACACCGGAGCGGCTCGCTGAGTTCTTTCGCGAGCCCTTGCCTGAACAAGGGCGGCCATTGGCGGAGGTGGTGGAGCGAGTCGCGCGGGATGTGATCCCCGATTCCACCTGGCTTTACCATCCACACTATCTCGGCCATCAGGTGTCCGCACCCCTGCCGGCAGCGATATGGATGGAGTCCGTGATCGCCGCTCTCAACAATTCGATGACCGTGTTCGAGATGTCCCCGGTCGCAACGGTCATCGAGAAGCAGGTTGTGCGCTGGATGTGCGATCTCGCGGGATTTTCAGCCGAGGCGGGGGGGACGCTTACTTCGGGGGGCACCGAGGCAACATTCACTGCGCTGCTGGCGGCACGGGCGGCCGCATTGCCGCACGCGTGGGACCATGGCGTCGGAAATGAGCCTCCGGTCATCGTGTGCGGCGAACACGCGCACTACGCGGTGACGCGCGCTGCGGGTCAGCTCGGGCTGGGCACGCAAAGCATCGTGGTGATCCCGTCACGTGAGTTCAGGATGGACGCGCCTGCGCTGGGGCTGCGTCTGCGGGAGCTACGCGAATCAGCAATGCCGGTGATGGCGGTGGTGGCGACTGCCGCGTCGACGGCCACCGGTTCATTCGACGATCTTGAAGCCATCGGCGAGCTCTGCGACCAGCATGGCGTATGGCTGCATGTCGACGGCGCGCACGGTGCTTCGGCACTTCTTTCCCCCGTACATCGTCACCACATGCGCGGCATCGGGCGCGCCCGTTCAATCGCATGGGACCCGCACAAGATGATGCTGCTGCCACTCTCCGCCGGCATGCTGCTAATGCGTGACGAAAAGGATCTCGATGCCGCCTTCACGCAGCGTGCGCCTTACATCTTCCGCGATGGTGGGGACGAGCGAAGCTGGGACCAGGGCGTACGCAGCTTCCTTTGCTCGCGCCGCACCGATGTTCTGAAGATGTGGGTTGCGCTGCACCGATACGGTGCGACGGGAATCGGTTCCTTGTATGAACATCTTTGCACGACGACGCGCACGCTGCACGATGCGGTCGCGGAGCGGGCCGACTTCGAGGCCATGCACGAGCCGGAGTCCAACATCTTCTGCTTTCGGTATGTAGGACGCCGCGTGCTAAACGACGCACAGCTCGATACGCTCAATCGCGAGCTTCGGGCTCGGTACAACGCATCAGGTGCGGGTTGGATCACGACGACACTGCTTGGAGAACGCCTTGCGTTGCGCGCGACAGTGATGAATCCGCGGACTGACGCGAGCCACGTCGGCACGATTCTGGACGGACTCGCGGTGCTCGGACGCAGTCTGTAGCCTTAAGGGCGGCAACACCCCAAATGATATTGTACGACTCATCCTTTGACGGAGGCGCATTCCATGCGATTTCTACCGACGCGCATTCACGGTGTGCTGGATTGGCTCCTGGCACCGCTGCTCATCGTGCTCCCGTGGCTGCTCGGCTTCGCCGAAGGGGGGGCGGAGACCTGGATCCCCGTCTTGCTTGGGGTGACGGGTCTGATCGTCACCTTCTTCACGGACCACGAGCTCGGTGTGGTACGGAGAATCCCGATGATCGGACACCTGTGGGTAGACGGGCTCGGCGGACTCCTGCTGGCAGCGTCACCCTGGCTGTTTGGTTTCTCCGAGAACGTTTGGATGCCCCACCTGGTGCTGGGCCTGGCTGAATTCGGGGCGGCTCTGGTCACTAAAACCACGCCCGCGGACGCCCACACACGACGTCAGGGTTTGTAAGGGAAGCATTTGGCGTGGGCAGTGCAGATGATTTTCACGGCGTCGCGAGGCAGGCGCGGCCATAGCGCGCGCAGGCTCTGACTGGCCACCTCAGCATCATCCGAGTATCCGCGCCGCGCCGGGCCGAACCCGGTCCACCGTGAAAAGGTCATCGCATCGCCGATGAAGAGCGTCCCCCGGTGCAGGTACGCTGTGCTTCCCGCAGTGTGGCCGGGGACGAGGTAAGCAAAGACGGTATCCGCGCCGAAGACGAAAGTCGTATCGCTGGAAAAGCCGTGGACTTCGAGTGCTCCTGCGGGTGGCAGGTCCGTTCGCCTGAACTTTTCGACGATGCGTGGAATCCAGCCACTGTGGCCGTCTTTGCCGGTGAAGGCGGCGAGTTCGGCGGCAGCCAGATGGAATCGGCTTCTTTTAAACAGCCGCCATGCGCCGATGTGATCGCGGTGGCTGTGGGTGAGGAATACATCCGACACTTCGCCCGGCTGCGCGCGCAATTCACTTAACGCTTCACGTACGGATCGCGTGGCTCCCCACCAGCCCAGGTCGATCGCGATTAGCCCACCGCTATTTACACGCGAGAGGTAGACGAGGCTGGTGTTTGGTCCTGCGGTGAGGGCAATTGCAGACTGACCTGGCCGTACGGCAGGCCGGATTCGATGGGCGCAGCCGGCAAGGACAAGAAGCACGCTTGCAGATCCGAAAATGATTGACTGTGACGAGTTCAGGGTGCGTTCCGGCCGGGAGCTGGCGGAGTCCACGGCCTGATACGGGGTAACAATCGCGAGACATGCCGTGAGTACTCGATGTAGGGCTCGCCGAAGCGCCGCTTCAGCTGCGGTTCCTCGAAAAGCGGGATGTAGATGAGGTTGATCGCGAGGAAGCTCACTGCCCACTGGGCCAGCGATGCGGAGCGGAACAGCAGCGTTTCTCCGAACAGCAGGAACACAACGCCCGAAATCATCGGGTTGCGCACGTAGCGGTACGGTCCGCGAACTACGAGCTGCCGAGGTGGATCCCACGGCGCGAGAGTGCCCTCGCCATCGACGACGAACCGGCGCAGCGACGCACCGAACAGAGCGATGCCGATTGTGAGGAAGAGCAGGCCGACGATCTGGCCGATGAGACCGGGTGCTGTTGGCGCGATCGTGAGCGCGAGACTCTCCCGACGGACAATCCAGATCGGGATCACGACCGTGACGACGAATGGAAGCGCGGCAATCGCAAAAAGGTGGCGGATCAGAACCAATGTGGCCCAGGCGACCGGATGAGGAGCTGAAAATTGCGAAAATTCCGGGGCTCGTGAATCGCGGTAGTGTGAGGTTGGTTCCTGTAACGCCGCGGCAATCAGGCGCGCGAAAGCACCGCTGGGGAACCGGGAAAAGGTTGTGCGGCTAGTATTCGTGACTCATGGAGACCGACACACACTTCCCGATGTTGACGAACAGCGATGCCGACCGGAAGCTCCGCTCGCTTGTGCATCCACCGGAGTGGGTCAACCCCACGCCATCAGGACGCTACCATCTCGTCGTCATCGGGGCCGGAACAGCCGGCCTCGTGAGCGCGGCGATCGCGGCGGGTCTCGGTGCGCGTGTCGCGCTGGTCGAGCGCACGCTAATGGGTGGCGACTGCCTCAATGTAGGATGCGTGCCCTCGAAGGCGCTCATTCGTGCGGCGCGCAGCTGGCACGAAGCGCGGCGTTCGTCGGCCGTCTTCGGCGGACCAGCGATTGCTCGTGATGGCATCGGTGATTTTACGGTCGCGATGGAACGCCTGCGCCGCCTCCGTGCATCTATCGCCGAAGTCGATTCAGCACAGCGGTATCGCGATCTCGGCGTGGACGTGTTTCTCGGCGATGCGCACTTCACGAACCACTCTGCCGTCGAGGTGAACGGTGTCGCGCTTGAGTTCCGCCGCGCCATCATCGCAACCGGCGCTCGAGCGGCGGCACCGCCGATCCCCGGCCTTGCCGAGTCGGGCTATCTAACCAATGAGACCGTGTTTGCGATCGACACTCTTCCGTCGCGACTGATCGTGATTGGTGGTGGGCCGATCGGGTGTGAGCTGGCTCAGGCGTTCGCGCGTCTTGGAAGCGATGTCACTCTCCTCCAGGCGGGACCGCGCTTGCTGGAGAACGACGACCCGGATGCGGCGGCAATCGTCGAGCGTGCGCTCGTACATGACGGCGTTCACGTCCGTACTTCGAGCAGAATAAAGAGCGTTGAGCGGCGCAGGGAAATTCGCCGCGTGCAGCTGGACGATGGTGAGTGGCTCGAGGCGGATGCATTGCTCGTCGCCGCCGGCCGCGCGCCGAACGTCGACGGAATGGGTCTCGAGTCGGCAGGTGTTCAGTTCGGACCAAAGGGCGTCGTAGTCAGCGATCGGATGCGCACCAGTAATCCCAACGTCTACGCGATCGGCGACGTGGCGTCGCGATTCCAGTTCACGCACGCGGCGGATGCACAGGCGCGACTGGTCGTACCGAACGCGCTGTTCTTCGGGCTCGGCGGCGGCAAGTCATCCTCTCTCATCATGTCGTGGTGCACCTACACCAGCCCGGAAGTCGCGCACGTTGGAATGAGCGCCGCCGACGCGGCGGGCCGCGACGACGTCGAGTCAGTCACTGTTACGCTCGACCATATTGATCGGGCGAGGCTCGAGGGCGAGGAGGACGGTTTCCTCCGCGTGTACCTGCGGCGCGGCTCGGATCGCATACTCGGCGCGACGCTCGTCGCGGAACGCGCCGGTGACATGATCGGCGAGGTAGCGGCGGCGATCACCAACAAGGTTGGACTGTCGGGACTGGGACGCACCATACACCCTTATCCCACCGTCGCATCGATCTTTGCACGCGCGTCCGACCAGCACCGCCGGGCAAAGCTCACTCCGACGGCGAAGCGCGCTTTCAGCCGTTACTTCAAAATCTTCAACTAGCCGCGCACACTCTTTTATCCTGCATGATGCGCCTACTTTTTGTTGTCTTGCTCGTTGTCAGTCCCCTGCTAGCCATCGCCGCACAGGCCGACAGTGCGCGAGTTACCGGCGTCGTCCGCGAGCAGGGTGGTCGCCCGCTCTCCGGAGTGGGCATCGATGCGATCACGGTTTCCGGAGCCAGCGTTGCGACGGCGGTCAGCGGGCCGGCCGGCCAGTTCGAGCTGCGCATACCCGCCGGTGTCGCGTTGACGATCATTGCACGACGGGTTGGCTACGAGCAGGTGACGCTTTCTCTGCCTGGATTCGCCGATGGCGCAAGCCGTTCGCTCGGCTTCACCATGCCGGCACTCGCGCAGCTGGACGTGATCACTGTCGTTGCGGAACGGGAGCGGCCGTTGCTCAACACGCGCGATGCGGCTGCTGGCGGCGCCATTGAGCGCCGCGATTTGGAGCGTCTGCCGACGGATGCGCGCGATCCGATCTCGCTCGGCTTCACCATTCCCGGCGTCGCACAGGCGACGGGATTCTTCGGCGACGCACCCCGACTGACCATCAACGGGGCGAATTCACTGTACACGCAGTACAGTCTCGACGGTCTCGAGAACAACGAGGGCTTCCTCGGTGGACCGCGCGTGGAAGTGCCGCTCTCCGCGCTCGCCCGCTTTTCCGTGCTCGCCAACACGTACTCGGCGGAGTTCGGCCGCAGCTCGAATGGTGTCGTGAATCTTGAGACGCGCGCCGGTGGCGATCGCTGGAGGGGCGAGGTATTCGCTTACACCCGGCCAGGCATACCGGTGGATGCGCGTACCGCCGCGGTCCCGCGTGGTCAGAATTCCGACGACTTCCGCCAGGCACAGGATGGCTTCCGGCGGCTGCAGCTTGGCGGATCGGGCGGCGGACCGCTCGCAACCGGGCGCACGTTTGCCTTCGGTGCCCTCGAGTACACCGGCGAGAGCGAGGACCGCATACTGTCGACAGCGTCCGCCAGCTTCACCGGACGCGAGGATCGGAAAACGTGGAAGGTTTTTGGCCGAGTCGATCACGGGTGGTCTCCAACGCAGACGACAACGTTGCGGAGCGCGGCGAGCTTCGTCGAACGCGCCGGCAAGGGCTCCGGCATCGTTGCGCCCGAGGCGGACATCACCACCCAGCGCTACGGCACTGCGACGGCGCTCGTGCACCGGTCCGCGTTTCGGGGCGGCAGAGCGAGCAATGAAGCAAGTGCGCAGGTCGGTACATTCCGCTGGAATTTTCCGCCCACGACGGGCAGCTTCGTACGCCCCCAGGTCACGATCGTCCAGGCCCGCGGCACCGACACCGTGGCGATGGGTGTGGTCGGATCGAGCAACTTCGTTTTCGATGAAGCCGAGGTGCAGCTTCAGCTGAAGAACGTGTTCGAGACTGAGGTTGGCGACGGGCACCGCGTGCGCGTGGGAGCCGACGCGTGGCGGTCGAGCTTCGAGCTGGCTGCGTCGCAGACCAACCCGGGCGGCTCCTACGTCGTTCTCGATGAGGGCAACATCCCGCGTCGGGGAGTTCGCTATGCATTCGACGACATCCCGGGTAATGTGCGTGTGCTTTCGTATACAGTAGATGCTGCGCAGAAGCAGGTGAACCTTTCCCAGACGCTGCTTGGCGCGTTCGTCGAAGATCGCTGGCGCCTTTCGCCGGCCCTGACCTTCACGCTTGGACTGCGCTGGGACTACGACGACCTCACCTCACGCGGCGCGAGCGACCCCGACCTCAACAATTTTCAGCCGCGCGCGTCGATCAACTGGCTCGTGCGGCCGACAACGGTGCTGCGCGCGGGCGCCGGTCTATACGCGGGAAAATTTCCATACGCCGTGTACTCGGATGCAATCCAGTTCGGACCGGACGGTAACCAGACCGTAACCTTTCGTGGCGCTGACGCACCGCCGTATTTGCGCGGTCCGCGCACCGCGACGCTGGATCGCAGCACGCTGCCCGCGGGCGAGATCCGTCAGCTCTTCGCACTCGGACTGGAGCAGCCCATGAGCAGGCAGTTCACGGCGGGATGGCAAACACAGTTCGGGTCGAGTGCGGCGCTGTCGATCGACGGCGTGTTGTCGGAGACACGAAACCTTCCGCGGTCGTGGGACCTGAACGCAAGTACCCGCGGCATCCGGGAGGGCGATGTGAATTCTCTGCCGATGTCGGAGGGCGACGCATTCCGTCCGGTTCGCCCCGTCCCCGGCGGGTACCGGCGTCTCACCACTACGGAGAGCGGTGGGCGCGCGGAGTATCGCGGCCTTTACACCGCGCTTCGCTTCGATGCCGCGCGCGAGCTGACGATCGATGCGAACTGGGTCTGGTCGCGCTCACGGAACGACACCGAGGACATCAACTTCAACGCGACGCAGGGTAACCGGTTCGATCTGGAGTTTGCCGACGCAGTGAACGACCGGCGTCACAAGGTGAGCGCGCGTGCGACGTGGATGGGGATCCGCCGCCTTGCACTCAGCGGCATCGCCGACTTCCAGACCGGCACACCCGTGAATCGCGTCGCTGGCGCGATCGATCCGTCTGCGGGGTTGCCCGGCTTTCGCGACCTCGACGGGTCGGGCGACACCTTCGGCAACGGTTTCCTCGGCAACCAGGATCGCTTCTTCGGCGTCGCGCGCAACGCAGAGCGTTTGCCAGGCGCGTTTCTGATTCACGCGAGCGCGGCTTACATGCTGCCGCTTCGCGCCGATGTGATCGAGCTGCGCGCCGACGTTTTTAATCTCTTCAACTCCGCGAATCCCGGCGGCTACGCCAATGGCATTCCGGGTGGCGGTGCTCGCACCCAGGTTGGCCGGCCTGGTGATCCGATTGTGCTTGCGAACGCGGGTCCGCCGCGACAGCTCCAGTTCTCTGCCCGATATGTTTTTTAGCAGGCCGCCAATCCGGGTCTGCCGCGTCATCGCGGTAAGCTCTCTGGCTGTTTCATTGGCGTGCGCCGGGTCGAGCGACCGAAACACTGACCGCCCCGCGACTGGGAGCATCGGCCCGCTTGCGACGCTCGAGTGGGACAGCGTTGTCGCCCGCGCGCGCGGAACGACGGTGGTGTGGCGGATGTGGCGCGGGGATCCCTCGATCAATTCCTACGTCGACGATTGGGTGAGCCCGCGGCTCGCTTCGCAATACGGTGTAGCTTTGCGCGCCGTCGAGGGACAGGGCCCCGAGATCGTCAATCAACTCGTGACCGAGCGCGAAGCAGGGCGCGGTAGTGGCACTGCCAGCCTCGTTTGGATCAATGGGGAAACGTTCGCGAATCTGCGCCGCGAGAAGCTGCTCGCCGGCCCGTGGGCGGGCCGGCTGCCGCACGCCGCTTACGTCGACAGCGCGTCACGAATCATCATGCGCGACTTCGAGCAGGATCTGGCAGGCTACGAGTCTCCGTGGGGAACCGTGCAGTTCGCGATGATCTACGATACTGCTCGGACGCCCAATCCCCCGCGCACGATCGCCGAGCTGGCGCAATGGATTCGCAAAAATCCCGGGCGGTTCACGCACGATCAGGGGTTCACCGGCATCACATTTCTCAAGACGATGATGTACGCGCTCGGGGGCGGTGTGGAGCGCTTTCAGGGCGGCTTTGACTCCACCGCATACGCGGCCGGCAGCGCAGCGGTGTGGCAGTGGCTCGAGTCCGCTCGGCCCTACTTCTGGCGCGCGGGCAGAACGTATCCGCCCGATGTTGCTGCCATGCACAAGCTCTTCGCGAATGGCGAGATCGCGTTCTCGATGTCGTACAATCAAAACGAGGTCCTGACCAAGGTTCGCCAGGGAATCCTGCCGCCGACGTCGCGCGCACTCGTGCTCCGCAACGGGACCATCGCGAATGCGCACTATGTCGGCATTCCCGTCAATGCGCCGAATCCAGCGGGGGCGATGGTCGTCGCGAACTTCCTGCTGTCGCCGGAAGCGCAGCTCGAGAAGCGCAAGCCGGAAGTCTGGGCCGACGGGACAGTGCTCGCGCCGTCGCGTCTGCCACTCGAATGGCGAGGGCGCTTTGCCGCAGTCGAGGGGAGCCCGCGTGAGCTGCCCCGCGACACACTCGCCAGATATGCGCGCCCGGAAGTCGCGCCGACTTACCACGAACGTCTTTCCGCCGACTGGCGCTCGCGCATTCGCGGGAGACAGTGAGGCGAACGGCGCTCGGATTTGGCGCGGCTGCCGCAGTCGCCCTACCGGTGCTCGTCGGCGCGGTGTACGCGCTGCTCGCGGCAGCAGGGCTGGCCGGCGCCGGGTCGGACGGATTCACGACAGCGCACTTTCGTGATGTGCTCGCCGATGCCGCGACGTGGCGCGGTGTTGGCTGGTCGATATGGATCGCTGCTGCATCAACGCTGCTCGCCACGGCTGCTGCCATCGGTATCGCCGCGATGTATCGTGGCACTGGGCTGCTCGATCGAACGAGCCGGATGTTCGCAGCGTTGCCGTTGCCCGTTCCACACCTGGTTGCTGCCGTCCTTGCGGTCCTCGTGCTGGGGCAGAGCGGATTGCTGGCGCGCGTCGCGTACGCGGCCGGTTTCATTTCATCTCCGGCTGAAATGCCGGCGCTGGTCTACGATCGATGGGGCATCGGGCTGATTCTCGCGATGACCTGGAAGGAAATTCCCTTCCTTTCGATCATTGCCGTTTCCCTGCTCGCCACCCGCGGGAGCGGTACGGAGGAAGCGGCGCGCACGCTCGGTGCAACGCCCGCCCAGGTGATGTCGCGCATCACTCTTCCGCTTCTCATGCGCGGATTGCTTCCGGCGGTGGTCGCAGTGTTTGTTTTCGTGGTCGGCAACTACGAGATGGCCGTGCTGATGGCACCCAGCGATCCGCTGGCGCTGCCACTCATGATCGAGGAACGGCTGAACGATCCCGATCTTGGGAGGCGCGGCGGCGCATA